>NZ_JAFBAT010000180.1 GCF_019247615.1 Mycobacterium sp.
CACTCCGGACAGCGGTCGCTGCACCGGGATATCGGCGAGCACCTTGGCCAGCGCCTCGCGGTCTGCGGCGTCACAGGCGACCACCTGTACCTGCGCACCGTGCGCGGATAGCTCGCTCACCAACTCCCCGGCACCCGGCGCGTCCAGGCCGCGCCGGCTCAGCAGCACCACGTTGCGCGCACCGTGGCGGGACACCACGTGACGCGCCAACGCCGAACCGGCCATTCCGGTGGCACCGGTGATCAGGACCGTGCCCGCCACCCAGGCGTCCGGCATGCTCATCACGACCTTGCCGACATGGCGCGCCTGGCTCAGATGCCGCAATGCCGCCGGAGCGCGCCGGATGTCAAACCTGGTGACGGGCAGGGGTTGTAGCACGTCTTCACCGAACAGCGCCGCCAGCTCGTCAAGCATCTGCTGTATGCGCTCCGGTCCGGCCTCGAACAGGTCGAAGGCGCGGTATCGCACATCGGCGTGGTCCCGGGCGACGACCCCGGGGTCGCGAACATCGGTCTTGCCCATCTCCAGGAAAACCCCGCCGGGGGCGACCAGTCGCAGCGAGGCGTCAACGAAGTCACCGGACAGCGAGTCCAGCACGATATCCATCCCAGCGACGCCCGCCCTGCGGGTTACCGTCCGGAACTTCTCCTCGAACTCCAGGCTGCGCGAGTCCGCGATGTGATCGTCGTCAAAACCCATGGCCCGCAACGTGTTCCACTTGCGGCGGCTGGCCGTCGCGAACACTTCCAGACCTAGGTGTCGGGCCAGCTGCACCGCGGCCATGCCCACCCCACCGGCGGCCGCATGCACGAGCACGCGCTGGCCCGGCCTGACACGCGCCAGATCCACCAGCGCGTAGAACGCCGTGGCGAACACCACCGAAGCCGTTGCCGCCGCCGTGTGTGACCACCCGGCGGGCACCTTGACCAGCAGCCGCTGGTCGGTGGTGGCGACGGTTCCCGTCCCGTCCGGGAACAGGCCCATGACGCGGTCGCCGACCGCGAACCGGCCGCCGTCGCTGGCGGTTCGGGGCCCCACTTCCACGACGACACCGGATGCCTCGATACCCATGACGGCGTCCGGATCGGGATACAGGCCCAACGCGATCATCACGTCGCGGAAGTTGGCGGCGATGGCCGACGCGGCGACTCGTACCTGGCCGGGGCCCAGGGGCGCGTCGGCGTCCGGGATCCGCTCCAGCCGCAGATTCTCGATGGTGCCGTAGTTCGTCATTCCGAGCCGCCATGGGCCGTCGTCCGGCGGCACCAGGAGAGCGCCGACGGCGCGGCTGCCGTGCACGCGCGCGGTGTAGACGGTCTTGTTCCGCACCAACGCCTGCGGCTCGGCCACCGCCAAAACCGCTGCGATGTCGTCATTTTCCAGGGAGGCGTCGGTGTCGACGAGCACGATTCGGCCGGGGTGCTCGGTCTGCGCCGACCGCACCAACCCCCACACCGCGGCCCCCGCGAGATCGGTGACATCCTCCCCGGGTAACGCCATGGCCCCCCGGGTAGCCACCACCAACGTTTCCCCCCCGTCGCGGGCCAACCACGACTGCAGTACCGGCAGCACCGCGCGCGTGGCCGCATAAACCTCGGCGACGACGTCACCGGGCACCGGTGTGGATTCGAACAGCACCACCGACCGCTCGGTCTCGCCGCGATCGAGATCGCCTGCACCCCAGGGAAAAACCGACACCGACGGCGCCGCGGCCGGCCGCTGTGCGGACCAGGCGACCTCGAAGAGCCGGTCCGGACGCGAGTTCGTCACCGCGGCCAGCAGCTGCCGATCGGTCACGGGCCGGGCCACCATCGAGGCCACCGACAGCACGGGAAGACCCAGGCCGTCGGCCAAGTCGATACGCACCGAGGACGTGCCGGTCGGCACGATCCGGGCGCGCACGCCGGATGCGCCCGCGGCATGCAGCGAGACGCCCTGCCAGGAGAACGGCACCAGCACGGATCCGTCCGCCAGCGCCTCGTTTTCGGAAGAGAGGATCACCGCATGCATCGCCGCGTCGAGCAGCACCGGGTGAACGCCGAACCCGGCCGGGGAAACCCCGGCGTCGGCGGGCAGCGTGACCTCCACGAAGAGGTCGTCGCCGCGGCGCCACATCGAAGTCAGGCCGCGGAATGCCGGGCCATAGCGGTAGCCACGTTCGGCCAGGCGCTCATACCCGTCTCCGACCTCGACGGGGACCGCGCCCGCCGGCGGCCACACCGACAGGTCCGCGCCCGGGTCGACGGACCCCGCGCTCAGGACACCCTCGGCGTGCAACAGCCATTCGGAACCGGTCTCGGCGCGCGAGAACACCGATACCGCACGGGAATCGGAGTCGTCTCGGCCGCTGACCAGCACCTGCACCGCCACGGACCCCGACTCCGGCAACACCAACGGCGCCGCCAGGTTCAGCTCGTCGACGACTCCGCATCCGACCTCGTCGCCGGCACGGATCGCGAGCTCGACAAACCCCGCGCCGGGAAACAGCACGACGCCGCCGATGGCGTGGTCGCTCAGCCAGCCCTGCGTGGCCGGCGACAATCGTCCCGTCAGCACCACGCCGCCCGAGGCCGGCAACTCCACCACCGCGCCCAGCAGGGCATGCTCGGTGGCGGCCAGCCCCAGACCGGCGGCATCGGCCGCGGCGCCGTCGGCGGATAGCCAAAAGCGCCGCCGCTCAAAGGCATAGGTGGGCAACTCCACGAGGTTGGCCTGACCGAAGGCGGCTCGCCAGTCCACGCCCATGCCGGTCACGAACCCGTGCGCGACGGCGTCGATCAGGGTTTCCGCCTCGGTCCTATCCCGGCGCAACGCCGACATGGTGGTCACGGGGGCATCCGCGAGCGACTCCTCGATCGAGGCGGTCAGCCCGCTGCCGGGCCCGACCTCGAGGAAACGCGTTGCGCCGGCCGAGTGTACGAAACGCACGCTGTCGGCGAACCGCACGGGCTCGCGGATGTGCCGCTTCCAGTAAGCAGCCGAGGCGAAGTCGTCGCCCGCCGGCTGCCCCGTCACGTTCGACACGATCGGAATCGTGGGCTTGTCGATGGCGAGACCGGCGGCGACCGCACCGAATTCGTCGATCATCGCGTCCATCAACGGGGAGTGGAATGCGTGCGAGACCGCGAGTTGGTGCACGCGGCAGCCGTCGGCGCGGAGCCGATCGGCCACGGCGGACACCGCTTGTTGGGCACCCGAAATGACCACCGCGGATGGCCCGTTGATCGCCGCGATGCCGACCTCGTCGGTCAGCAGCGGCCGTACCTCCTCTTCGGTGGCCGCGACGGCGACCATCAACCCGCCGGCCGGCAGCGCCTGCATGAACCGGCCCCGGGCGGCGACCAGGACCGCCGCGTCCTTCAGCGAGAGGGCACCGGCTACGTGCGCGGCCGAAAGCTCACCAATGGAGTGGCCTATCACGAAATCCGGACGCACACCCCAGGATTCCAGCAACCGGAACAGGGCGACCTCGACGGCAAACAACGCGGGCTGGGCGAATTCGGTTGAGTTGAGGACGTTTTCGTCATTACCCCACATGACGCCGCGCAGCGGACGCAGCAGGTGCTGATCCAGTTCGGCAACCGCGGTGTCGAAGGCCTCGGCGAACACCGGATATGCGCCGTGCAGTCCTCTTCCCATGCCGAGCAGCTGGGAGCCCTGGCCGGGGAAGACGAAGACGGTCTTGCCGGTGGGTATGGCGGTTCCCCGCACCACCGATGCGGAGCCACCGGCGGCCAGCTCCTCCAGGCCGGCAAGCAACTGCTCGCGATCACCCCCATCCACGACGGCGCGATGCGCGAAGGTCGACCGGCCCGCGAGGGTCCACCCCACGTCGGCGATGTCAAGCGTGCCATGGGCACGCACATGCTCGGCCAGCCGCCTGGACTGGGTTTCCAACGCCGACAAGGACTTTGCCGACACCACCCACGGCACCACCGGCAGCGTGGGACTATCGACAATCTGCTGAGAGTCGGCAGGGGCCGCCTCGACGATCACGTGCGCGTTGGTACCGCTGATGCCGAACGAGGACACCCCGGCGCGTCGCACGCGGCCATCCGCGGGCCAGGACCGGCCCTCGGTCAGCAGCGACACCGCGCCCATCGACCAATCCACGTGCGGGCTGGGCTCGTCGACATGCAAAGTGGCGGGCAGCATCTCGTGGCGCATGGCCAGCACCATCTTGATCACCCCGGCGACACCCGCGGCGGCCTGGGTGTGTCCCATGTTCGATTTGATCGATCCCAACCAGAGCGGCTCGCTGCGATCCTGACCGTAGGTCGCCAACAATGCCTGAGCTTCGATCGGATCGCCCAATGTCGTCCCCGTGCCGTGGCCCTCGACAGCATCCACCTGCGCCGCCGACAATCCCGCGTTCGCCAACGCCGCACGCACCACCCGCTGCTGCGACGGCCCGTTGGGCGCGGTCAACCCGTTGGATGCGCCGTCCTGGTTGATCGCCGAGCCACGCACCACCGCCAGCACCGGATGCCCCAGTCGCCGCGCGTCCGACAAACGCTCCACGACGAGCATCCCGCCACCTTCGGAGAACCCGGTGCCGTCGGCCGCGCCCGCGTACGCCTTGCAGCGGCCGTCGGCGGCCAACCCGCGCATGCGGCTGAACTCCACGAAAATGTCCGGTGTGGCGTTGACCGTGACGCCGCCGGCCAGGGCCAGGTCGCAGTCACCGGAACGCAGCGATTGCACCGCCAGGTGCAGCGCCACCAACGACGACGAACACGCCGTGTCCACCGACACCGCCGGACCCTCCAACCCGAGCACATACGAAATCCGTCCCGACGCCACGCTCGACGACTGCCCGGTCAGCCGGAAACCCTCCGCGGCAGCCGCGGCACCCATGCCGTAGCCCTGGGGATATACCCCCGCGAACACACCGGTGGCGCTGCCGCGCAAGCCCTCGGGGTCAATTCCCGCGCGCTCCAAAGCTTCCCACGACAACTCGAGGAACAGTCGTTGCTGCGGGTCCATGGCCAATGCCTCGCTCGGCGCGATGCCGAAGAAGGCGGGATCGAAGTCGGCGACATCGTCCACGAAGCCCCCGGTGCGGGTGATGCACGTGCCCGGAACGTCGGGGTCGGGGTGGTAGAGGCCGGCCACATCCCAACCGCGATCGCTCGGGAATTCCGAGAGCACATCGCGACCCTCGGCCAGCATCTCCCACATGTCCTCGGGCGAACTCACCCCGCCCGGGTAGCGGCACGACATGCCGACAATCGCGATCGGATCGTCGTGGCCGGCACGAGTCGCCGGGGCGTGCTTGATCTCCTGCGGCACCCCGGCCAGTTCGGTGCGAAGGTAGCCGGCCAGCCCGTTGGGTGTCGGGTAGTCGAAGATCAGGGTCGGCGAAAGAGCCAGACCCGTCGCGGTTTTGAGCCGGTTGCGCATCTCGACCGCGGTCAGCGAGTCGAAACCCAGCTCCTGGAAAGCCCGGTCCGGATCGATCGCCTCGGCGGTGGTGTTCCCCAGCACCGTCGCGATGTGCGAGCACACCAGGTCCAGCAGCACGGCGTGCTGCTCGGCTTCCGGCAGTCCGTCCAGGCGGTGGGCGAGCGCCGATCTCGATTTCGCCGCCGCCAGCGAGTCGTCCACGCGGCGCCGGGCAGGCGCGCTGACCAGATCGGCGAACAACGACGGCACGGCGACCGCTTGGGCGCGCAACGCTGCGAGATCGACGCGCGCGGGCGCCAAAACCGGTTCGTCCACGATCAACGCCGTGTCGAACAGCTCCATCGCCTCGGCCGA
>NZ_JAFBAT010000019.1 GCF_019247615.1 Mycobacterium sp.
AAAGGGCCGCCGCATCTGACCAGATTCCACAACCGCGCTGGTGGTCGCCGGGTACGATCTGGCCGTGCCCGACCGAAAAGCACGCCCCGCGATCTGCCTGAACATGATCGTGCGCAACGAGGCGCACATCATCCGCGAGACGCTCGACACGGTCGCGCCCTACATCAGCTCGTGGGTGATTGTGGACACCGGCTCCGACGACGGCACCCAGGACCTCATCCGCGACTACATGGCACGCCGCGGCATTCCGGGTGAGCTCTACGAACGCCCGTGGCGCAACTTCGGCCACAACCGGTCCGAGGCACTGCAACTGGCACAGGGCCACGGCGACTACATCTGGGTCATCGACGCCGACGACACCGTCGTCGGCACACTGGATTTCGGCCGGCTCGGCGCCGACATGTACGAAATGCGGCAGCGGTCCCCGTTCGGCACCTTCTGGCGTCCCCTGTTGTTCCGCGACGGGCTGCCCGCCCGCTATGCGGGTGTGGTCCACGAATACGTCACGTGTGACGGCCCTTTCGTCGGTGCGCGCCTCGAGGGCGACTACAACATCGAATCCCGTCGCCTCGGTGCCCGCAACCAGGATCCGCAGAAGTATGCGCGCGACCGCGACCTGTTGCTAGCCGAGGTCGAACGCAACCCCGACGATGCGCGCTCGGTGTTCTATCTGGCCCAGAGTTACTGGGACCTCAACGATTTCGTGAACGCGCGCAAGTGGTATGAGCGCCGCGTCGAGATGGGCGGCTGGGACGAGGAGGTCTTCTACGCGCGGTACCAGATCGCTGATGTGTTGCCGAAACTCGGTGCATCGTGGCCCGAGGTGCAAGATGCGTACTTGCGGGCGTGGGAGTTTCGGCCGACCCGCGCCGAACCGCTGTATGCGATCGCGCGTCGATACCGCCTCGATGGACGCTATCGCCTCGGCTACCTGTTCGCCCAGCGCGCCGCCGAAATCCCCCTACCCGAACAGGACACATTGTTCGTGCTTGCGGACGTTCACGCCTGGCGGGCGGCCGACGAGCAGGCGGTGTGCGCATCCTGGATCGACAAGCGCGCCGAGGCGTTCACCTTGAACCGGCGCCTGCTGGCCCGCCCCGACATCCCCGACCAAGACCGGCAACGGATCGCGGCCAACCGCGACGTCTGCGCCGCGACCATGATCGAAACCGCCTCGGCCTATCCCGAGTCGCTGATCCGATCCCTGCAGCACCTGGTCACCGGCCCACACCAGACAGAAGTGGTCGTCAGCCTGGTCGCGGGCCCCAACCCGGCCCGCATCGAACACACACTGAACTCCTTCGTGAACTGCTGCACCGACATCTCGCGCGTCGGGCGCTTCCTCGTCATCGAGGCCGGCCTGCCGGCCCAAGACCGCGCCAGGCTGCGCGAACGCTACGGATTCCTCGAGTTCGCCCGCTGCGGCCCCGCCGAAGGGCCCGGCGCCCAACTGGCCGCGCTGCGCAGCCAGATCGATGGACGGTACTGGCTACACCTGGGCGAGGGCTGGCGATTTTTTGCACCCGAAAACCTCATCACCCGCCTGAGCGCCGTGCTGCAAGCCGAACCCCAGGTCTTCCAGGTGGGCATCAACCTCGCCGACGCCGTCAAACTCACCGGCGCCAGCGCACCCGAGGCCGCGGTGCGTCGCACACCCGAAACCGGCCGCTATGTCCTCACCCAGGAAGTGGCCTGCGGTCCGGCGATGTTCGACACCGCGCGACTGGACCGTGCCGGCGGCGTGCACGACGTCGACCCCGAACCATTCGCGGCCCTCGGACGCCGAGCCACCGCCGCCAGACTCTGCACAGCCACCCTCGACGAAGTGCTCTGCATCAGCTCGGTCTGATGCGGCGGCCGCACGAAAACCGTTACGCCGTCTCGGTGATCGGGCGGTCGACCCAGCTCATGAGACCGCGCAGCTTCTTGCCGGTGACCTCGATGGGATGATCGGCGTTGCGCTGACGCAGGTCCTGCAGCTGCTTGCCGCCACCCTCGACGTCGGCGACCAATTTCTTGACGAAGCTGCCGTCCTGGATGTCGCGCAGAATTGCGCGCATCCGCTCCTTGGTGTCGGCGTCGATGACGCGCGGGCCGGACAGGTAGCCACCGAACTCCGCGGTGTCGGACACCGAGTAGTACATCCGCGAGATGCCGCCCTCATACATCAGGTCCACGATCAGCTTGAGCTCGTGCAGCACCTCGAAGTACGCCAGTTCCGGCGCGTAACCCGCGTCGACCATCACGTCAAAGCCGGCCTTCACCAATTCCTCGACGCCGCCGCACAATACGGTCTGCTCGCCGAACAGGTCGGTTTCGGTCTCGTCTTTGAACGTCGTCTTGATGACCCCGGCGCGGGTGCCGCCGATGGCCTTGGCGTAGGACAGCGCCAACGCCTCCCCCTGCCCGGTCGGGTCCTGGTCGACGGCGATCAAGCAGGGCACACCCTTGCCGTCGACGAACTGGCGTCGCACCAGGTGTCCGGGACCCTTGGGCGCGACCATCGCGACGGTGACGTCGGCGGGCGGCTTGATCAGGTCGAAGTGGATGTTGAGCCCGTGGCCGAAAAACAATGCGTCACCGGCGTTCAGGTTGGGCTCGATGTCGTTTTTGAAGATGTCGGCCTGGGCGGTGTCGGGCGCCAGCAGCATGATGACGTCGGCCCACTTCGCGACCTCGGCCGGGGTGTCGACGTCCAGTCCCTGCTCGGAGACCTTGGGCCGCGACTTCGAGCCCTCCTTCAACCCGACGCGCACCTGCACCCCCGAGTCCCGCAGGCTCAGCGAATGGGCGTGACCTTGGCTGCCGTACCCGATCACACCGACCTTGCGCCCCTGGATGACGGACAGGTCTGCATCGTCGTCGTAGAACATCTCTAATGCCTCTGGCACGGGTGTATCTCCTTTGTTTTCAGCTACTTTGCGGTTCCCATACCGCGCGGACCGCGGGATAGCGACACCATTCCGGACTGGGCGATTTCGCGGATGCCGAACGGCTCCAGCACGCGCAGGAATGCCTCGATCTTGCCGCGGTCGCCGGTCGCCTCGATGGTCAGCGATTCCGGAGACACATCGATGACCTTGGCGCGGAACAGGTTTACCGCTTCGATCACCTGGCTGCGACTACCCGCGTCGGCGCGCACCTTGATCATCGCCAATTCGCGAGACACCGAGTTGGCGTCGTCCTGCTCGATGATCTTGATGACGTTGATCAACTTGTTCAGCTGCTTGGTGATCTGCTCGAGCGGGGTCTCCTCGGCGGAGACCACGATGGTCATCCGGGACATGTCCTTCTGCTCCGTGGCACCCACGGCCAGCGACTCGATGTTGAAGCCGCGCCGCGAGAACAGCGCCGCCACGCGCGCGAGCACGCCGGGCTTGTCTTCGACCAACACCGACAGGGTGTGCGTTCGCGGTGTGTGTGCGCTGTTCATATGCGCCGCTCCTCCTCATCGCTACGCTCTGCATCGTCGCCGGCGCTGTTCATCAGACGTGCCCTTCGCTTTCGTCGTCGAACAGCGGACGAATGCCGCGAGCGGCCTGGATCTCGTCATTGCTGGTGCCGGCGGCGACCATCGGCCAGACCTGTGCGTCGGCGCCGACGATGAAGTCGATCACCACGGGCCGGTCGTTGATCTCGCGTGCCTTGTTGATCACGTCGACGACGTCTTCCTCTCGCTCGCAACGCAATCCGACGCAACCCAACGCCTCGGCCAGCTTCACGAAGTCGGGGATGCGGTGCGAGTGGGTGGCCAGATCCGTCTGCGAATAGCGCTCCGCGTAGAACAGGCTCTGCCACTGGCGCACCATGCCCAAATTGCCGTTGTTGATCAGCGCCACCTTGATGGGCGCGCCTTCGATCGCGCAGGTGGCCAGCTCCTGGTTGGTCATCTGGAAGCAGCCGTCGCCGTCGATCGCCCAAACCTCGGCGTCCGGGCGAGCGATCTTGGCGCCCATGGCCGCCGGAACGGCAAACCCCATGGTGCCGAGCCCGCCGGAGTTCAGCCAGGTGCGCGGCTTCTCGTACGAGATGAACTGCGCGGCCCACATCTGGTGCTGGCCGACGCCGGCGACGTAGACGGCGTCCGGGCCGGCGATCTGGCCCAGCTTCTCGATCACGAATTCGGGGCTCAGGCTGCCGTCGCTCTGCGGGCCGTAGCTCAGCGGGTAGGTGGCCTGGACGCTGTGCAAGTACGCCCACCAGTCCGTCATCTCGATGTGCCCCGGAACATCATGGTGGTGCAGCATCGCGATCAGATCGGTGATGACGGCCTTGACGTCACCGACGATCGGCACGTCGGCGTGCCGGTTCTTGCCGATCTCGGCCGGGTCGATATCGGCGTGGATGACCTTGGCCTCGGGTGCGAACGAGTCCAGCTTTCCCGTCACCCGGTCGTCGAACCGGGTGCCGAGGGCGATCAGCAGGTCACTGCGCTGCAGCGCCGCCACCGCGGCCACCGTGCCGTGCATACCGGGCATGCCCAGGTTCTGCGGGTGGCTGTCCGGAAAGGAACCGCGCGCCATGAGCGTGGTGACGACCGGGATGCCGGTCAGGTCGGCCAGCTCGCGCAACTGCTCGGTCGCCTCGCCGCGGATCACCCCACCGCCCACGTACAAGACCGGTTTGTGTGCTGCCGCGATCAGCTTGGCGGCCTCGCGGACCTGCCTGTTGTGCGGCTTGGTGTTGGGCTTGTAGCCGGGCAGGTCCATCTTCGGCGGCCAGCTGAAGGTGCACTGGCCCTGCAGCACGTCCTTGGGAATGTCGACGAGCACCGCACCCGGACGGCCCGACGCCGCGATGTGGAACGCCTCGGCGATCACCCGCGGGATCTCGTCGCCGGAGCGTACCAGGAAGTTGTGCTTGGTGATCGGCATCGTGATGCCCGAGATGTCGGCCTCCTGGAAGGCGTCTGTGCCGATCAGCCCGCGGCCCACCTGCCCGGTGATGGCGACGACGGGAATCGAGTCCATCTGGGCGTCGGCCAGCGGGGTGACCAGGTTGGTGGCGCCGGGACCCGACGTCGCCATCATCACGCCGACCCTGCCGGTGGCGTGGGCGTATCCGCTGGCGGCGTGCCCGGCGCCCTGCTCGTGGCGGACGAGCACGTGGCGCAGCTTTTTCGAGTCGAACAGCGGGTCATATACCGGAAGCACGGCGCCACCGGGGATTCCGAAGATGACCTCGACGTCGAGTTCCTCGAGTGACCGGATGACCGACTGGGCACCGGTAAGTTGCTCCGGTGCAAGGCGTTTCGGTGCGGCCGGAACTTTCGCGGCGGGTTTCACCGCATCGGAGGCAATGTCGGCCGCGCTCTGCGTCGTGCCGGGGGGCCTGGTGGGAGCGCTCACTGTCGTCGGGTCCTATTCACTCTCGGGAGTCTCGTTGCTGCGCAAGAAAAAACCCCCGTCAGCTGGGCTGCTGTACGAGGGCTGGCGCGTTGGTGCTGGATCGCTTCAAATGCCGAAGGCTAGTCAGGCACCAACGCGCCGACTAAGGGTACTACGAGCATTCCGGGCTTTCCGGCGGTGTCCATAGCGTCCGACGGTAACCTTCGCACAGCTCAGGAGTCAAATCCGGTGCCGGCGCGCGGTGCCCCGCGCCCGGGAGCCGGGCGCGGTGCGATGATGCGAGGGTGGCTACTGATTCGCCCGTGGTGATCAAGGTTTCGCCGATGGCCCACCTCGCCGTCGGGTTCTTCACCCTGGGGTTGCTCATCCCGGTGCTCGCCTGGCCGCCCTCGGCGCCGCTGCTGCTGCTCCCGGTTGTCTTGTCGGCGTTGATCGTTCGGCTCCGCACCGTCGCCGACGAGCAGGGGGTGACCGTTCGCACCCTGCTCGGCAGCCAGACCGTGCGCTGGGACGACATCGACGGGCTGCGCTTTCACCGTGGATCCTGGGCACGCGCCCGCCTCAAAAGCGGTGCCGAGCTGCGCTTGCCCGCGGTGACGTTCGCGACGCTGCCGCAGCTGACGGAGGCCAGCTCGGGAAGGGTGCCCAATCCCTACCGCTGAGCATCAGGCGATCGGATTGACCCCGTTCAGCAGCACCCACACCGCGATGCCGGCGGCGATGCCGGCCAAAAGGGCCACGAACGACCCGATGAAGGGCCGCAGGGCCCAACCGCGGCCGGCGTCCAGGCCATAGCGGCCCGGCCCGCACAGGATGACCGCGACCGCCAGCACGATCAGGGTGATCTTGTATTCCTGGCCGTGGGGCAGGAAGTACGAGAACGCCTGCGAACGCGGGCCACCCGAAACGGTGGCCAGCAGCTCGTTGATCAGGAACGCCAGCGCGCCCGCCGCGGCGACCGGGGTGAACAGTCCAAGGATCAGCAGCACGCCGGCAACGATCTCCCCGCCCGCGCTGACGTAGGCCAGGATGTCGGCGTGCTGGTAGCCGACATCGGACAGCGAATTCTTCAGACCGGTCAGCCCCCCGCCGCCCCACCACCCGAACAGCTTTTGCAGCCCGTGGGCGGCCAACACGACTCCGAGGCCAACCCGCAAGACCAGCAAACCCAGATGTTGGGTGCCGCGCCGGTCGGCAACGCCGGCCCTGCCCTTGTCCTCGTAGGTGTCGACTTCGGGTGGCTGCACCGGCTGCGGGGCCGCCGGCTGGGGCTGCACGTACGGCAAGGGCTCCTGCTGGTCGAGCAGCGAATACCCCCCGCCCGCTCCACCACCCGCGGCCGCAAGGTCGCGCTGCGGGATGACGGTGGTGGTTCCGAAGTCGCCCGGATACCCCACTGGTGTCAGATCGTCTTCGGGGTCGACCAAACGCGCCGAGGCTGGACGCGCCGGTATTGGTTCCGGGGATTCACTGGGCCGGCTCCAATGTGCGTCATTCGATTGACTGGTCACGCGTGTCAGGGTAAGGGCAAATGGGCCTGAATCGGGGATTTGAGCGGCGCTTTCGCCGTTTAGTCTGCCAAATGGGCCCGGATTGGCTCCAAATCGCCTTTCGTGCCCGGCGGAAGGACTGCGGAGCGGGTGAACGCCCTTGCGGTGCCGACAGCTTTCTGGAGCGCCCGCAGGCGCCCGCGGGGTGATGTGGCGGCGGTGCCAGCACTGTCCGTAGCCTGTCGGTCATGCGGATACGGCGGTCGCTTCGGTGCGGGCTCGCTGCCCTCTGCGCGGTGGTGCTCGCCTCGAGCGGGTGCGCGCGGTTCAACGACGCCCAATCTCAACCGTTCACCACCAATCCCGTACTCAAGCCTCAGCCCAGCTCGACGCCGCCCCCGCCGCCGCCGCTGCCGCCCACGCCCTTTCCCAAACAGTGCCCGGCGCCGGGGGTGATGCAAGGCTGCCTGGAATCCACCAGCGGCCTCATCATGGGCGCCGACAGCAAAACGGCGTTGGTCGCCGAACGCACAACCGGTGCGGTGAAGGACATCTCCGTCAGCGCCGAGCCCAAGGTGAAGGTGGTCATCCCCGTCGACCCGTCCGGCGACGGTGGCTTGATGGACATCGTGCTGTCGCCCACCTACAACCAGGACCGCCTGATGTACGCCTACGTCAGCACGCCCAGCGACAACCGGGTGATCCGCATCGCCGACGGCGACGTACCGAAGGACATCCTGACCGGGATCCCGAAGGGCGCCACGGGGAACACCGGGGCGTTGATCTTCACCAGCCCCACCACGCTGGTGGTGATGACCGGCGACGCGGGCAACCCGGCGCTGGCCGCCGACCCCAAGTCATTGGCCGGCAAGGTGCTGCGCATCGAGCAACCGACCACCATCGGCCAGGCGCCGCCGACGACGGCCTTGTCGGGCGTCGGCGCCGCGGGCGGGCTGTGCATCGACCCCGTCGACGGCTCGCTGTATGTCGCCGACCGCACCCCCACGGCCGACCGGTTGCAGCGCATCACCAAGACCTCGCAGGTGTCGACGGTGTGGACGTGGCCGGACAAGCCCGGCGTGGCCGGCTGCGCGGCAATGGACGGGACGGTGCTGGTCAATCTGATCAACACCAAGCTGACGGTGGCGGTCCGCCTCGCGCCGAAAACCGGTGCGGTCACCGGTGAACCCGACGTGGTCCGCAAGGACACCCACGCCCATGCATGGGCCCTGCGGATGTCACCGGACGGAAACGTTTGGGGCGCAACGGTTAACAAGACGGCCGGCGACGCCGAGAAGCTGGACGACGTGGTGTTCCCGCTGTTTCCGCAGGGCGGCGGCTTCCCGCGCAACAACGACGACAAGACCTGATCAGCCGGCAGTCACAGGCCGTCGAGCGTGAACCTCAGGCCGTATCGCCGCGCCATGTCACTGGGTGTGCTGGTGAGTAGCCGCTGCGAATCCTCGTGGCCCGGTTCGAAGTCGTCGAGATCCGACAGGTAAAGCGGATCCTCGGAGCACTCGGGTGCCCATGTAGCGATGGGTTGCAGAAGGAAGGCGACGTGATCCCCGGCGTCCATCCAATTCAGCGTCCTACCGACGAACCATGCGATCGCGTCGTCCAGGATCGGCATTCCCTGCGGACCGGCGCGCCACGAGCACCGATCGAATTTGTTGACCTGATGGCCGGTTTGGCCACCGAACAGTTCGGCCAGCACGCGTTGGTGGCGGGCCAGCACGTGCACCGCGAGGTGCTGGGACCGGCTCGCCACCTCCACGGTGTGGCTGGTCTTGGAGACGCCGATCATGAATGTTGACGGCTCTACGCTCGTCTGGGTCGCAAAGCTGACCAGACATCCTGCGGGAACACCGGCGGCCTGAGTCGTCACCACGAAGGCCGGATAATCCAGCATCGCCATCAAGTCGTCGAAGGATTCGTCCGCCACGCCAACAATCATGGATCCGCGCGGTGGCGTTCAACCCGGTTTTCGTGCGATCAGCCGGCCAACTCCAGGGGCACCACCACGACGTCCACGAGCGCGCCGTTGCGCCACACCGTCATCTCGATCCGGCGTGCGATCGCGTCCTCGACCATCAGCTGCTGGATCGCGGTCGCGGTGACGACGCGCCGCCCGTCGACGCTGACCACGATGTCGCCGCGCCGCACGCCCGCTTTGGCGGCCGGGCTGCCGGCGACAACGCTGGCCACCTGCAGGCCGTGGGAGGTGCCGAGCTTGGCCGACACGGCCGGCGGCACCGGGACATGCGCTCCGGCGATGCCCAGCCAGGCGCGCCGCACCCGACCGTTGTGCATGAGCGCCGCGATGATCCTGTGGGTCGAGGAGTTGATCGGCACGGCCAGGCCCAGGCCGACACCGGCGACCGCCGTACTCACCCCGACCATCCGGCCACGGCTGTCGGCGAGTACGCCCCCACTGTTGCCCGGATTGAGCGCGGCATCCGTCTGGATCACCTCGTCGACGACACGGCCTTCGCGTGTGGGCAGTGACCGCCCGAGGCCGGACGCGATGCCGGCGGTGACGCTGCCGGCCAGACCCATCGGGTTCCCCACCGCCACCACGAGTTGTCCCACGCGCAGGTCTTCGGCTCGTCCCAGGGTGACGGGCGGCGGAACGGCGCCGCGCGCCTTCAGCACGGCCAGGTCGGACAGCTCGTCCCGACCGACGACATCGGCGGCCACTGCGGTGCCATCGGCGAACGTCGCCTCGGCGGAGCCGGCCCCGGCGACGACGTGCGCACTGGTCAGCAGGTAACCGTCGGCCGTGATGACGCTTGCACTGCCCCCGCCTTTGGAGCTGGCGCCGCCGCGCCGCGTCTGCACCGCCAGGCTCGCCACGCTGGGCAGCACCGTGTCAGCTACCGCGGTGACCACGGCGGAGTACGCGTCCAGGGCTTCGTGATCGTCGTCAGGCATAACCGGCTCAGCGTCCGGGCCGTGTCCGGTATGCCCCAGTTCGCCGGCGGCAGAACGTCTAAGCCCGATGACGCCGACCCGTCCCCCGGCTTCGCGGGGGTACCCACTGCGTCCGGCTGCGCCGCGCTTGCCGCTAGGCCTGGCCGCAGGCGGCGAGGACGAGTTCACGCACCCGGGCCGCGTCGGCCTGCCCGCGGGTGGCCTTCATCACCGCACCGACGATCGCACCGGCCGCGGCCACCTTGCCGCCGCGGATCTTTTCGGCCACATCGGGATTGGCAGCCAGGGCTTCGTTGACGGCGGCCTGGGTCACCGAGTCGTCGCGCACCAGCGCCAAACCTCGGGCGGTCATCACCTGCTCGGGCTCACCCTCCCCGGCCAACACGCCCTCGACGACTTGGCGGGCCAGTTTGTTGGATAGCTTGCCTTCGTCGACCAGCGCCACCACGGCGGCGACCTGGGCCGGCGTGATGGCCAACCCGTCCAATCCGATGTTCGCCTCGTTCGCCTTCTGGACCAAGAAGCTTCCCCACCAGGCGCGCGCCTGCTCGCTGGATGCGCCGTGTTTGACGGTCTCCATCACCAATTCGACGGCTCCCGCGTTGACGAGATCGCGCATGACCTCGTCGGAAATGCCCCACTCATCCTGAATCCGCTTGCGGCTCAACCACGGTAGCTCCGGGATGGTCTGCCGCAACTGCTCGACCCACTCGCGGCTCGGCGCAACGGGTTCCAGGTCGGGTTCGGGGAAATACCGGTAATCCTGCGCGGTCTCCTTGGTGCGGCCCGGGCTGGTGTATCCGGACTCGTGAAAGTGCCTGGTCTCCTGGATGATTCGGCCGCCGGCGGCCAAGACCGCTCCCTGGCGCTGCATTTCGTAACGCACGGCGACCTCGACGCTCTTGAGCGAGTTGACGTTCTTGGTCTCGGTTCGGGTCCCGAACTCGGACGTCCCCTTGGGCATCAGCGAGACGTTCGCGTCACAGCGCATCGACCCCTGATCCATCCTGACGTCGGAAACATCCAAGGCGCGCAACAAGTCGCGTAAGGCCGTCACGTAGGCCCGGGCGATCTGCGGGGCCCGTTCTCCAGCTCCGACAATCGGTTTGGTGACGATCTCTATCAACGGCACGCCGGCGCGGTTGTAGTCGATCAGCGACGTCGTCGCGCCGTGAATGCGGCCGGTTTCGCTGCCCAGGTGAGTGAGTTTGCCGGTGTCCTCTTCCATGTGCGCCCGCTCGATCTCCACCCGCCGGGTGGTGCCGTCTTCCAGCGGCGCGTCGAGGTAGCCGTTGACGGCGATCGGCTCGTCATACTGCGAAATCTGATAGTTCTTCGGCATGTCCGGATAGAAGTAGTTTTTCCGGGCGAATCGGCACCAGGGGACGATCTCACAATTCAGCGCCAGCCCGATCCGGATCGCGGACTCGACGGCGGCCTGGTTGAGCACCGGCAGGGAGCCGGGCAGGCCCAGGCATACCGGACACACCTGGGTGTTGGGTTCGGCGCCGAATGCGGTGGCGCAACCGCAGAACATCTTGGTCGCGGTGGACAGCTCGACATGCACCTCGAGACCGAGGACCGGATCAAAACGCTCGGTGACGTCGTCGTAGTCGAGCAACTCAGGCCCGGCGGCAACACTCATGCCGACGATCGTAATGGTGGCCGACCGATCACATCCGATGTGGCGGGCGCCCGGCCGCCAGGCGCAGGCCGGGCTCCATACCCGCTGCGGGGAACACGTCGGCCAGCACGGCTGCCATCTCCAGATAGCTGCGACGGCTTTCCTTGCTCAACCGATCCAGGCTGATTTCTTTGCCGTCATGCACGTGCCGATCGAACGGC
The DNA here is from genome assembly GCF_019247615.1 of Mycobacterium sp. GTDB lineage: Bacteria > Actinomycetota > Actinomycetes > Mycobacteriales > Mycobacteriaceae > Mycobacterium. The sequence continues at coordinate 11,618 of NZ_JAFBAT010000019.1, forward strand.
AACACTACGGTGGCCGCGACGTGCGCGGACAACCCTGGGCGCAACAGTCCTCGCCAGCCGGAGCGCTCGGCGTCGGCCGCTGGGTATAACCGCTCCCGACCGGCCGAAAACCGCGCATCTGGCACGGAGCCCGTAGCAGCACCGCCTGGTTGACCCTAGCCGAAGAAAGCCGCCGCGTCGTCGTAGCGGCTTTCGGGCACCAGCTTGAGTTGGCGCGTCGCGTCCGCCAGCGGCACCCGCCCGATGTCCTGGCCACGCAACGACACCATCTGCCCGTACTCACCCGCGTGCGCGGCGTCGGCCGCGTTGACGCCGAACCGGGTGGCCAGCACGCGGTCGTAGGCCGTGGGTGTGCCGCCCCGCTGAACGTGGCCGAGCACGGTCACCCGCACGTCCTTGTTGATCCGCTTTTCCACCTCGACGCCCAGCTGGGCCGCGACGCCGGTGAAACGCTCGTGGCCGAACTCGTCGATTCCGCCCTCGCGCAAGCTGATTGACCCGGGAATGGGCTTGGCGCCTTCGGCGACGACGCAGATGAAGTGCGAATCCCCGCGCTGGAAGCGCCTTTTGACGAGCCGGCAGACCTCCTCGACGTCGAAGGGCTGCTCGGGGATCAGGGTCATGTGCGCGCCGGAGGCCAGTCCGGCGTTGAGGGCGATCCAGCCCGCGTGCCTGCCCATCACCTCCACCAGCATCACCCGTTGATGGGATTCGGCGGTGCTGTGCAGGCGGTCGATGGCGTCGGTGGCCACGGTCAACGCGGTGTCGTGGCCGAAAGTGACGTCGGTGCAATCGATGTCGTTGTCGATCGTCTTGGGCACGCCGACCACCGGTACGTTCTCCTCCGACAGCCAGTGGGCGGCGGTCAGGGTGCCCTCCCCGCCGATCGGGATCAACACGTCGATGCCGTTGTCGTCCAAGGTCTGCTTGATCTGATTCAGCCCGGCCCGCAGCTTGTCGGGGTGCACGCGCGCGGTGCCGAGCATGGTCCCGCCTTTTGCCAACAGCCGGTCGTTGCGGTCGTCGTTGGCCAGCTGCATGCGCCGGTTCTCGAGCAACCCGCGCCACCCGTCCTGGAACCCAACCACCGACGAGCCGTATCGGGAGTAGCAGGTGCGCACCACCGCCCGGATTACGGCATTGAGCCCGGGGCAGTCGCCGCCCCCGGTGAGAATTCCGATCCGCATGCCCTCATCTTGCACCGCGGCCCTAATGGTTGGAGCGAGCAGACGCAAAATCCCGTCAATCGCGCGGTTTTAGGGCGACTTTGCGTCTGCTCGCGCTACACGGTGGGGGCGCTCGGCAGCGGACCGCGGGCGGCCTCATAGGCCGCGCCCACGCGGTAGAGACGGTCGTCGGCCAACGCCGGAGCCATGATCTGCAGCCCGACGGGCAGGTCGTCGTCCGGGGACAGCCCCGACGGCACCGACATTCCGCAATGACCGGCCAAATTGAGCGGCAGCGTGCACAGGTCGAACAGGTACATCGCCAGCGGATCGTCCACCTTCTCCCCCAACGGGAACGCAGTGGTGGGAGTCGCGGGCGACACCAGCACGTCGACGGATTCGTAGGCCCGGTCGAGGTCGCGGGCGATCAGCGTGCGTACCTTCTGCGCCTGGTTGTAATACGCGTCGTAGTAACCGGCCGAGAGCGCGTAGGTGCCGATTATGATGCGGCGTTTGACCTCTGGGCCAAAGCCGGCGGCGCGGGTCAGCGCCATGACTTCCTCGGCGGAATGCGTGCCGTCGTCGCCGACCCGCAGCCCGTAGCGCATCGCGTCGAAGCGGGCCAGGTTGCTGGACACCTCGGACGGCAGGATCAGGTAGTAGGCGGCCAGCGCATGGTCGAAATGCGGGCAGTCGACTTCGCTGACCTCGGCGCCCAGTTTCGTCAGCAGCCCGACAGCGGCTTCAAACGACGCCAGCACTCCGGGCTGGTACCCGTCGCCGCGCAGCTGGCGAACCACGCCGACGCGCACGCCGCGCAGGTCACCGGCCGCGCCCGCGCGGGCAGCGCCCACAACGTCGGGCACCTCGGCGTCGACGGATGTGGAGTCGCGGCCGTCATGCCCGGCGATCACCTGGTGCAGCAGCGCGGTGTCGAGCACGGTGCGCGCGCATGGGCCGCCCTGGTCCAGCGACGACGCGCACGCGACCAGCCCGTAGCGGGACACCGTGCCGTAGGTGGGCTTGACGCCGACCGTCGCGGTTAGCGCGGCCGGCTGACGGATGGAGCCTCCGGTGTCGGATCCGATGGCCAGCGGTGCCTGGAACGCGGCCAGCGCCGCGGCGCTGCCACCGCCGGAGCCGCCGGGCACCCGGTCCAGGTCCCACGGGTTGCGGGTGGGGCCGTAGGCCGAGTTCTCCGTCGACGAGCCCATCGCGAACTCATCCATGTTGGTCTTGCCCAGGATCGGGATGCCGGCGGCACGCAACCGCGCGGTGACGGTCGCGTCATACGGGGAGCGCCAGCCCTCGAGGATCTTGGACCCGCAGGTGGTGGGCATGTCGACGGTGGTGAACACGTCCTTGAGGGCCAGCGGGACACCGGCCAACGCCGACGGCAGCGGGTCACCGGCGGCCACCGCGTTGGCGATCTGCTTGTCTACGGCGGCCGCCGCGGCCAACGCCTCGTCGGCCGCGACGTGCAGGAAGGCGTGGTACCGGTCATCGGTGGCCTGGATCTGATCGAGGCAGGCTCGGGTGATCTCCGTGGACGACAACTCCTTGGCGGCCACCCTGGCGGCCAGCGTGGCGGCGTCGGCTCGGACGATGTCGGTCACTCGGCGTCCCCGAGGATCTGCGGCACGGCGAAGCGGCCGTCGACGGCTTCGGGCGCCTCGGCGAGCGCCTCGGCCTGCGTTAGGCACGGCGTCCGCTCGTCCGGCCGGGTGACGTTGACGTCCTTGAGCGGGTTGTCGGTGGGTTCGACGCCGGTGACATCGACCGATTGGACCTGGCTGACGTGGGTCAGGATGGCGTCCAATTGGCCGGCGAAGCTGTCCAGCTCGGCATCGGTCAGCGCCAGCCGGGCCAGCCGCGCCAGGTGCGCCACGTCGTCGCGAGAGATCTGAGACACGAGCGCAAAGCCTACCCACCCGCGACTGTGCGGCTGGCCGCACGCTCGCCGACCGGCGGCGACTGCTCTCAACCGAAATGCCGCACGCTCGATGCTGTGCAACAGTGTTGGCCGTGCCGTCGTATCTGTTGCGCATCGAGCTAGCGGACCGCCCGGGCAGCCTGGGCGCGCTGGCCGTCGCGCTCGGCTCGGTGGGCGCCGACATCCTGTCGCTCGACGTGGTGGAGCGCAGTTCTGGTTATGCGATCGACGACCTGGTCATCGAGCTGCCGCCGGGGGCGATGCCGGACCGGCTGATCACCGCGGCGGAGTCACTCCCCCACGTGCGCGTGGACAGCGTCCGCCCGCATACCGGGCTCCTGGAGGCGCACCGCGAGCTCGAGCTTCTCGACCACGTCGCCGCGGCCGGCGACGACACTTCCCGGCTTAAAGTGCTGGTCAACGGGGCGCCCAAGGTGCTGCGGGTCAGCTGGTGCACGGTGTTGCGCAGTTCTCAGGGGGAACTGGAACGCCTCGCCGGCAGCCCCGGGTGTCCGGAAACCAAGGCGGATTCCGCCCCCTGGCTGCCGATCGAACGCGCGGCGGCGCTCGACCATACTGCCGAGTGGGTGCCGCAGGCGTGGCGCGACATGGACACCATGATGGTCGCGGCGCCGCTGGGCGACCCGCACACGGCGGTGGTGCTGGGCCGTCCGGGCCCGGAATTCCGGCCGTCCGAGGTCGCCCGGCTGGGCTACCTGTCCGGCATCGTGGCGACGATGCTGCGCTGAACGCCTGTCAGGTCGACGTGAGCGCGCGCTCGATGTCTGCCACCAGGTCGTCGGTGTCTTCAATGCCCAGCGACAGGCGCGCGAATCCGTCGGCCACGGGGTCGCCCCAGCGCGCCCGGCGGTCGAGCGAGGTGTGGATCCCACCGAAGCTGGTGGATGCGATGAGCAGCTCACTGCGCTCGACGAGCGCGTGTACCGCGGCGGCGTCGGCCAACTCGAACGAGACCAAGGCTCCGAAGCGGCGCATCTGTGCGGCGGCCACGGCATGCGCCGGGTCCGCAGGCAAGCCCGGGTAGCGCACCGCTCGCACAGCCGGATGGCCGGCCAGCATCGTCGCCACCTCCTGCGCATTCCGGCACTGGCGCTCGAATCGCAGCCCGGCGCTGCCCAGGCTGCGCAGCAGCAGCCAGCCCTCGAATCCGCCGAGGATCGCACCGGCGAGCAACCGATGACGTTCGGCGGCGGCGATCAACTCGGGCTGGTTGGTCGCCACATAACCGGCCAGCAGGTCGCTGTGCCCCGAGAGCCCCTTGGTGGCGCTGGCCACCACCAGGTCGGCCCCCAACGCCAGGGGGCACTGACCGAAAGGTGTAGCTGCCGTGTTGTCGACGATCAACCTCGCTCCGCGAGACCGGCAGACGGTGGCCAACCGCTCGAGTTCGATCACATCCAGCGCGGGGTTGGTGGGAGTTTCGGCCAGTACCACGTCGGCGCCGGCCGCCGCGTCATAGATTTGCGAACTCGACGCCTCGATGACCGAAACACCGGCGGGCGCAAGGTGTTCCACCGCATATTGGCGCACCTGATAGTAGCCGTCGGACGGCACCACCACGGCCGAACCGGGCCCGGTCAGTGCGCACAGTGCGGCACTGATGGCCGCCATGCCCGAGCCGAAGACCACCGCTCCGGTCGCTCCCTCCAGCGCGGCGACCGCCGATTCCACTTGCCGCCAGGTCTCATTGGAGCTACGGCCGTAGGTGTCGAAAACAGAGGTTTCGTCGGCCGACAGGTGATACGTGGAGGCCAGCACCGCGGACGGCGCCACCGGCTGACCGGGGATAGCCGGGGGGCTTATGGCCCTGACGCTACGCGTCGAATCGCCGAACCGACTGCTCATCGTCGGTCACTCTTCGACCTCAGGAGGCCCGTCGGCCAACAGCTTTCGGAACCCGTCCTCGTCGAGGATCGGCACACCCAGCTCCACCGCCTTGTCGTATTTGGAGCCCGGCGCGTCCCCGGCGACTACGTAGTCGGTCTTCTTCGACACCGAACCCGCGGCCTTGCCGCCTCGGGCCACGATCGCCTCCTTGGCGTCGTCGCGCGAGAAACCCGTCAGCGAACCGGTGACCACGATGGTCAGGCCGTCGAGCGTGCGCGGCACGCTGGCATCGCGCTCGTCGGCCATCCGCACTCCCGCGGCCCGCCATTTGTCGACGATCGCGCGGTGCCAGTCCACGGTGAACCATTCGGTGACCGCGGCGGCGATCGTCGGGCCGACTCCCTCGACCGCTGCCAGCTGATCGGTGGACGCCGACGTGATCGCGTCCAGGCTGCCGAACTCGGTGGCCAGGGCGCGGGCGGCCGTCGGCCCAACATGCCGGATGGACAACGCCACCAGAACCCGCCACAGCGGCGCGCCCTTGGCCTTGTCAAGGTTGGCCAACAGCCGCGCGCCGTTGGCCGACAACCCGCCGGCCTTCGTCCGGAACAGCTCGGTGCGCAGCAGGTCGTCCTCGGCGAGGTCGAACAAGTCTCCCTCGTCGGCGATCACCCCGGCCTGCAGCAGCGCGACGGCGGCCTCGTATCCCAGCCCCTCGATGTCGAACGCGCCGCGGCCGGCAACATGAAAGACACGCTCCCGCAACTGCGCCGGACACGCTCGGGCATTGGGACAACGAATGTCCGCGTCACCCTCCTTCGCGGGGGCCAACCACGTGCCGCACTCGGGACACGTTGTGGGCATGACGAATTCGCGTTCCGAGCCATCACGAAGGTCGGCGACGGGACCCAGCACCTCGGGGATGACGTCACCCGCCTTGCGGATCACCACGGTGTCGCCGATCAGCACGCCCTTGCGCTTGACCTCGGCCGCGTTGTGCAGCGTGGCCAGGCCCACCGTCGACCCCGCAACCTTCACGGGCGTCATGAACGCGAACGGCGTGACGCGGCCCGTCCTGCCCACGTTGACCCGGATGTCGAGAAGCTTGGTCTGCACCTCCTGGGGCGGGTACTTGTACGCGATCGCCCAGCGCGGCGCCCGTGAGGTGGAACCGAGCCGGCGCTGCAACGCCACGTCGTCGACTTTGACGACGACGCCGTCGATTTCGTGATCGACGTCGTGGCGATGCTCGCCCCAGTAGGTGATGCGCTCGAGGGCTCCGGCGACGTTTCCCACCCGGGTGGTGTGTTCGGAGACCGGCAGGCCCCAGGCGCCCAGCGCCAGGTAGGCCTCGTGCAAGGTGGCCGGGCGGAACCCCTCGGTATGTCCCACACCGTGGCAGATCATCCGGAGCTTTCGCCGCGCGGTGACGGCGGGGTCCTTCTGGCGAAGCGAGCCCGCGGCGCTGTTGCGCGGGTTGGCGAAGGGCGTCTTGCCGTCCTCAACCAGTGCGGCATTGAGCGCCTCGAAGTCGGCGAGCCGGAAAAACACCTCGCCGCGCACCTCGAGCACCTTCGGGACCGGAGGCCCCGCACCGTCCTTGAGCCGTTCGGGGACGTCGTCGATGGTGCGGGCATTCAGCGTGACGTCCTCGCCGGTGCGGCCGTCACCGCGGGTCGCCGCCCGGACAAGCCGCCCGTCGCGGTAGACCAGGGCCAGCGCGACGCCGTCGATCTTGAGCTCGCAGAGGTAGGGCACCTCGTCACCGACCTCGCCGCGGATGCGGGCCGCCCACAGCTCGAGCTCCTGGGCGCTGAAGACGTTGTCCAGGGACAACATTCGCTCCAGGTGCGCGGCCTCGGTGAAGTCCGTGGCGAAGCCGGCCCCCCCGACGAGTTGGGTCGGCGAATCGGGAGTGCGCAGCTCGGGGTATCGCTCTTCGAGGCCTTGGAGCCGACGCAGCAGTTGGTCGAAGTCCGCGTCGGAGATGATGGGCGCGTCGCGGACGTAGTAACGGAACTGGTGTTCGCGGACCTCGTCTGCCAGTTCCCGCCATTGGCGCCGGATCTCGGGTGCAACAGGGTCAGCTTCTGCTGAAGTCACCTTCGCAGGCTATCGAAGGGCGGCGACAGCGCCCGACCGCGAGGCATGAGTCACATCTGCCACACGTCCCTCTCCCGGGAGTCGGTGCCCGCGTTGCCCACCTCGTAGCGACAACTTATCCACCCCGGCGGCGTCGAGAACTGTCGCTGTGAGGCGGGCAGAAAGACACGTCCTCCCGAATCGGTGCTTGCGTGGCGATGTGGCAGCCTGCCGATGATCAGATGGCGTCCGGGTCCTCGGCGAACAGTTCGGCGGCCTTGCGGGCAAGCCCCAGAGCGGTGCGTGCCCACTGAGGCGCCGATTCCGCCAGCCCGCACGCCGTGGTGACACCGATCCGATCGCGCAGCGCCGAGCGCTCGAAGCCGAGCCGGTCGGTCACCGCTACCACCGCGCCCGCCACGTCCGCGGCCGACGGCCGCCGTTCCGGGGCGCTGGGGGCGACCACACCGAGCATGACGGTGCGGCCCGATTCGACGAACGCGGCGATACCGTCGAGATCCGGCGCCCGCAGCGTGCTGGCATCCACCGATATGGCCTGGATTGTGCTGCGCTGCAACAGATCCCAGGGTAGCGCCGACGCACAACTGTGCAGCAGCACATCGACGCCCGCGGTGGCGACGCAGCTGTCGAGCAGCGCGGCGGCCACCGCCTCGTCGAGGGCGGCGACCGGGCTCAATGCGGTCACCCCGGGCAGCCGCCCGCCCAACGCCGCCGGCAGCGACGGCTCGTCGAACTGCACCACGACCGGCGTGTCGAGTCGGCGGCGCAGCGCCGCGCGGTGCGCGGCCACCCCTTCGGCCAGTGAGGCCGCCAGGTCACGCACAGCCCCGGCGTCGGTGATCGCCCGGTGTCCGTTGGCGAGCTCGAGCCCGGCGGCCAGCGTGACCGGTCCCGGAGCCTGCACCTTGACGGGGCGCCCGCCGCCGCGCAGTCCGGCTGTCTCCCAAGCCTCTTCCAATGCGTCCATGTCCTCGTCGAGGAGGCTGACGGCGCGCCGTGTCACCGCACCGGGCCGGGCGACTATCCGGTACCCGCGGGGGACCGTGTCGATCGCCACGTCGATCAGCAACGCGGCGGACCGCCCCAGCATGTCGGCGCCCACTCCGCGGGCGGGCAGCTCGACGATGTGGGCCAGCGCGCCCGCCAGCTCGCCGACGACAACCTCGGCGGCCTCCCGGGCAGCGGTGCCGGGCCACGATCCGGTGCCGGTGGCCTTCGGGAAAACTTCCGCGAAAACACTCACCCGGGAACAGTATTCGACGTGCTGTGGCACGCCGGTCGCGAGGGGTGTCCCCCGCGGGTAGGTTCTAACGGACAAGGACGCAAGACGGTGGGGCACATGGGGAGATTGATTCGGCCGCTGCTGTTGTGGGGTGCGGTGCTGCTCGCGGCATCTTGTACCCGGGTGGTCGGCGGGATTGCCGTGCCGGGATTCGGTCCCGCCGCCAAGGGCGTCCATGGGGTGAACGTCGACACGATCCTGCTGGACCAGCCGCGGATGGGAGCGATCACCGGCGCGGGCGAGCACCTGACGATCATTCCCTCGATGGACGGAAACCGGCCGGTCGACATCGATGTGCTAGCCGACAGCACCCCAAGAGAATGCCGGTTCCTCTACGCCGAGACGGCGACGTTCGGGCCCGACATCGAAGAGTTCCACAAGACCACCTTCCAGGACCCGCCCGACGGCGCTCTGATCTCGGAGGGCGCAGCGGCGTATCCGGATGTCGACACGGCGCGCCGTGCCTTCGGCGCACTGGTGAACAGCGTCGCCGACTGTGCGGGGGGATCTTCGGGACAGCTGTCCGCCGGCGACTGGGAGGCGAAAGGCGACTCGTTGCACCTGGGTCCCGGCGGCTGCGGCCGTGACTATCGCGTCCTGTCGGTGGCCATGCTGGAAGTCACGGTGTGCGGGTTTCCGCAATCGGTGTCCGACATCGTCATGACGAACATCGCGGCCAACATCCCGGGTTAAGGGGAACGGTTCACCAGTGTGCCGTCGTCAGCAGCTCGAAGTTGGCGCGGCCACAATGAATCCACATCACAACGTGTAGAGCCGTGACGGCCGCCACCACCGCCAGCGCGGCGATCGCGAGTCCCGAGCCGTTTTGCCCGCGCTTCTTGACTTGACGCAACCCCACGAGCGCGAGAACGCCGCTCAGCGCCGGGCTGCCGTACATGCCCATCAGGCTCAACACGAAAGCCGCGATGACAAGGGGGTTGGTCTGGACGGCCTGCGCCGCCCGCTCGGCGACCTGATTGCTGCTCATGGCTGTTCATTCCTCTCCGCTGCTGGGGGCTTGCGAAGAAAGATTCGCCGACGGCGCTTGGCGGATTCTGGACGGATTCTTGGAGGGTCGGCTCGGGCTCAGCCATGCGTTTCGGCGATGGTCGCGCTGCCGAGCACCTCGTCACCGTCCGGGTCCGGGCGGTAGAGCACCAGCGTCTGGCCGCGAGCCACGCCGCGCAGTGGGGTGCGCAACCGCACGACAAGCTCGTCGGCCACGAGTTCGGCCACAGCAGCGGCCATTTCACCGTGTGCCCGCACCTGCACGGCGCATTCGAGGGGACCCGCCGGCGAGGCTCCGGCGCTGAACACCGGGGACCGACCAACCAGCACATGCACGTCGAGGTCGGCGGCCTCGCCGACCTCAACGGTCGCGGTCTCGGCGTCGATTGCCGTCACATACCGCGGGCGCCCGTCAGGTCCCGGGCCGGGGATGCCCAGGCCCTTGCGCTGCCCGATGGTGAAGCCGTAAATCCCGTCATGGGTGGCCAGTACCGCACCGTCCGCCCCGACCACCGTGCCGCGACGAACCCCGATCCGCTCACCCAGAAAGGCTTTGGTGTTACCGGAGGGGATGAAGCAGATGTCGTGGCTGTCCGGCTTGTGCGCGACCGCCAGGCCGCGGCGCGCGGCTTCCGAGCGGATCTGAGGCTTGGGCGTGTCGCCGATCGGAAACACCGCATGGCGCAATTGCTCGGCCGTCAGCACGGCCAGCACGTAGGACTGGTCCTTGTCGCGATCGACGGCGCGGCGCAGCCGCCCGCCGGACAGCCGCGCATAGTGGCCGGTCGCAACGGCGTCGAAGCCCAGCGCGAGGGCCCTCGCCGACAGCGCCGAGAACTTGATTCGCTGATTACAGCGCACGCATGGATTGGGTGTTTCGCCACGGGCGTAGGACGCCACGAAGTCGTCGATGACGTCCGTTTGAAACTTGTCCGCGAAATCCCAGATGTAAAAAGGTATTCCGAGCACATCGGCGACGCGGCGAGCGTCCGATGCGTCCTCCTTCGAGCAGCAGCCCCGCGAGCCGGTGCGCAGCGTGCCCGGCGCCGACGACAGTGCCAGGTGCACACCGACCACGTCGTGACCCGCGTCGACCATGCGGGCGGCGGCGACCGACGAGTCGACGCCACCGCTCATCGCGGCGAGGACTTTCACTTACGAGGCCCCCGCCGCCGCCAACGCCGCCCGGCGGGCCCGCTCCACGGCTCCCGGCAGCACCCGCAACACCTCGTCGACGTCCGCGTCGACGCTGGTGTGCCCCAACGAGAGTCGCAGCGAACCGCGGGCACTGGCCGGGTCGGCGCCCATCGCGACCAGCACGTGCGACGGCTGGGCGACACCGGCGGTGCACGCGGATCCCGTCGAACACTCGATGCCGTTGGCGTCCAACAGCATCAACAGCGCATCACCTTCGCAACCGCGGAACGTGAAGTGCGCGTTGCCCGGGAGCCGCTGGGGGTACCTCCCGCTTGCGGGGGACGGGTCAGGGGCGCCGTTGAGGCTGACGTCGTCGATGCCGGCCAGCACGCCCGCCACCAGGCGATCCCGCAACCCCCGCAACCGCGCGCCGTTGGCCGCAAGCCCGTCCACCGCGATTCGTGCCGCCTCGGCCATTCCGACCGCGCCGGCGACATCGGGTGTCCCGGAGCGGATGTCGCGTTCCTGGCCGCCGCCGTGCGACAGCGGCACGCAGGCGACGTCGCGGCGCAGCAGCAACGCGCCCACCGCCGGCGGTCCCCCGAACTTGTGCGCGGTAACGCTCATGGCCGACAGCCCGCTGTCGGCGAAGCCGACGGGCAGCTGGCCCACCGCCTGGACGGCGTCGCTGTGCATCGGAACCCCGAATTCTGCTGCGACGGCGGCGAGTTCGCCGACCGGCATGACGGTACCGACCTCGTTGTTGGCCCACATCACCGACACCAGCGCGACGTCGTCGTGACTCTGCAGCGCATCGCGCAGCGAGGCCGCCGACACGGAGCCGTCGGGGGCCGTCGGCAGCCAGGTCACCTCCGCGCCTTCGTGCTCGATGAGCCAGTTCACCGAGTCCAGCACGGCGTGGTGCTCGACCTCAGTGGTGACGATGCGCCGGTGGCGTGGCTCGGCGTCGCGGCGAGCCCAGTAGATGCCCTTGATGGCCAGGTTGTCGCTCTCGGTGCCGCCGGCGGTGAAGATGACCTCGGACGGACGCGCGCCGAGTTTTTCCGCGATCAGCTCGCGGGATTCCTCGATCCGCCGCCGTGCGGTCCGGCCGCTGGTGTGCAGCGAGGACGCGTTCCCGACGCTGCCGAGAACGGCCGTCATCGCCTCCACGGCGGCTGAGTGCATGGGGGTGGTGGCGGCGTGATCGAGGTAGACCATGACGCGCCCCACGATACCGGCCCGCCCGGCGCCGGGCAGGGGCCGGTCAGGCCACCAGCGCGTGGCGCGGACCGGGACGCTGCGGCGCTCCTACGCCCACCGCCGACTGGCAGCGGCGGGCCAGCACCCGCCGATCGTTGCCGGGCAGCTGCAGAGATTCGACGTGAACGTGCGCCACTGTGCGCACAGTGAGCAACCGAAACATGGCCCGCCGCAAGGTGTCGTCGCCGACGAAGGCTGGGGCGGTCGAGAGGCTGCCGTCGACGTGGTGATAGGTCAGCCGAAGCGGCTGCACCGGGCGGCCGGCGTCGATGGCGGCCTGGAACATCGCCGGGTAGAACGAACCGCATGCCACCCCGCACCACGTGGTGCCCTCCGGGAAGGCCACCACGGTCTGGCCCGCGCGCAGCCGATGCGCGACGGTGTCCACCACCCCGGGCAGCCGCCGGAGGCTCGCCCGCTCGATGGGGATGATCTTGAGCAGGCGCGCCAGGCGCCCGGTGAACATATCCGCGCGCGCCACGAACGACCCGGGCAGCACCGAACCGACCGCGAAGACGTCCAACCAGGACATGTGGGGGCTGACCACCAGGACTCCGCGCAGGTTTCGGATCGGGCTCCCCGAAACCCTGATGCGTACCCCGAAGCAGCGCAGCACTGCGCGGCAGTAGAAACGCTGCACCCCCACCTGACCCGGCATCGGCACCACCACCAACGGCACCCCAGGCGCCAGCAGCAGCGCCAACAACACCCGAAGCGTCACCCGCAGCACCACTCGCCACCGCGACGACGCGGGGCCCACGCCCACACAGCTGCCGTCGCAGGTCGCTCGGGGAAACCAGGAGTGGGCGATGACTGCTGCAGAGCGCCCCGGGCGGTTCACTGGGTGCCGCCGGCCATTTCAGTCGCCGCCGACACCGACCGAAGCCTCTTGAGGTATCTGGTATCGGCACGCCGCTTGTCCAGCAGGATGCAGAAGTCCCCCACGCCGAAGTCGGGGTCGTGCGCGGGCTCGCCGCAGACTTGAGCGCCCAGCCTCAGGTAGCCCCTCATCAGCGGCGGGACCGACGGCCGCGGCGGCGCCGGAATGTCGTCGATGGCCACACCGTTCACGCGCACCGGGCGATACGGGTACACCCGGTACTGCGGCGGCGCGGCGTGGCGGCTCAGGATGAAGTCGCGTACCCCACGTAGCTGGCTGCCCGGCGCGTCACACTCCGCGCCGTCGGTTTGGTCTCCGATGGGCACCGACACGCAGCCGGTCACATAGTCGTAGCCGTAGCGGTCCAGGTATGCCAGGATCCCGGCCCACATCAGCAGTACGACGCCGCCGTTGCGGTGACCGTCGCGCACCACGGCGCGCCCCATCTCCACCAATGACGGCCGCAGCGTGTCGAACGCGCGAACGTCGAATTCGGTTTCGGTGTAAAGGCCGCCCGCCGCGATGGCACCGGCCGGCGCCAGCATCCGGTAGCAACCCACCAGCTCGCCGGTGTCGTCGTCGCGGACCAGCAGGTGGTCGCAGTACTCGTCGAACCTGTCGGTGTCGAGGTGCTCCGTGCCGGCCGTCGGCAGCGCGAAGCCGGGAGTGCTGGTGAAGACGTCGTACCGGAGCCGCTGCGCCGCCTCGACCAAACCGGGGTCGGTGGACAACAACAGCGAGTACCGCGGCCCAGCCGAGCTGGTCGCCGCCCCCTCCGGCTTCTCGCTGGCTATCAGGACAGAAGCAATGCTCATGCGATCAACGTGGCGTAGTCGGTGAGCTAATCGGCGTCGCCGCTGTGACGTGTCGGTGCACGTCAGATGACGAAATGTCGCGAAATTCGTGGGCGAGAACACAGCCGTAGGCGGCATCCTGGCGCGGGGCTGGCCGCGCGCCAGCCGAAGGTGAAGACTCGCATCGTGCCCCGCAGGCCGATGACGATGAGGAGGTCGCACGGTGATCGACGGCGCTCTCGACCCGTCACGACTACACGGTCCTTGGGCTATCACCGCGATGCCGGGACAGTTGACATGAACGTCGTCGCCGAGAACACCATGGAATCCCTGGTCGCGGGGTTTGACGCCGCCCGGATTTCGGCCTGACGGGCCTCGCACGTGGGCCTGCAAATCGACCCCGAGGTGCTCGCTGAGCTGGCGTCCCTGCGAGACGCCGCCGGTGGGCCGGAGCCGCCGCCCGTCGGTGACGTCCAGACGCGGCGCGCGACCAGTCGACGCAGGATGGAGTTGCTGATGCCGACGCGGCAGCCTGTCGCCGGGGTCCAGATGCACCGCTACACCGTCGATGCCGCCGATGGCGCCGCGCTGACCGTGAACTGGTACCGGCCCGTCGGCCCCTGCGGGGGCGGCGCGGCGCTGTATTTGCACGGCGGCGGAATGATTCTCGGGCTGAGCGAGCTCGGCGCGCTGTTCGACTGGTCGGCCCGTCGCTATGTCGCCGACTCCGGTGTTCCGCTGCTGTTGGTCGACTACCGGACCGCGCCGGAGTTCCCGCACCCGATTCCGCTACTGGACTGCTTTGCCGCATTGGTGTGGCTCGCGGGCCATGCTGGCGAATTGGGCTTCGATCCGGCGCGCGTCGCCGTGATGGGAGACAGCGCGGGCGGTGGCCTGGCCGCCGCGGTGTGTCTGATGGCGCGGGATCGCGGCGGTCCCGCCGTCGCCCTTCAGTTGCTGATCTACCCGATGCTCGACGATCGCACGACGGTGCCGGACCCGGAGCTGGTGGCGTTCTCGACGTGGACCTATGACGACAACGCAACCGGTTGGCAGGCCCTGCTCGGTGCCGACGCCGGTGGCGACGATACCGACGCGTACGCCGCCCCGGCCAGGGCGGCCGATCTTTCGCGGCTCCCGCCGACCTACATCGACGTGGGCGATCTCGACATCTTTCGCGACGAGAACATTGTCTATGCGCGGCGATTGGCCGATGCGGGCGTCCCGACCGAACTGCACGTGCATCCCGGCTGCCCGCACGCGTTCGAAGGACTGGCACCCAACGCCGCCGTGTCTCGGCGAGCCATCGCCGACCGCGTCCGGCGCCTGCGGGCTCTATAAGCCATTCGTCACACGCACGAGTGCGGGCACGCCTCGCGAATCAGCGGCCAGCAACCGGCCGCCGGCCGAGAACTCAGCCCTTGCGGGCCTTGATCGCGTCGGTCAGCTGTGGGGCGACCTTGAACAGGTCCCCCACCACGCCGTAGTCGGCGATCTCGAAGATGGGCGCCTCTTCGTCCTTGTTGACCGCGACGATGGTCTTCGAGGTCTGCATGCCCGCGCGGTGCTGGATCGCGCCGGAGATGCCCAGCGCGACGTAGAGCTGCGGCGACACCGTCTTGCCGGTCTGGCCGACCTGGAACTGGCCGGGGTAGTAGCCGGAGTCGACGGCGGCGCGAGAGGCCCCGACGGCCGCACCCAGCGAGTCGGCCAGCGCCTCGACCACGCTGAAGTTGTCCGCACTGCCGACCCCGCGCCCACCGGATACCACGATGGTGGCCTCGGTGAGCTCCGGACGATCACCGGCGACCGCCGGCTCGCGGGCGGTGATCTTGGTGGCGTTCTCGGCGGGCGCGGGAACCTCCACGTTGACCTGCTCGCCGGCGCCGGCGGCCGGCTCTGCGTCGACGGCACCGGCCCGCACGGTGACCACCGGGGTGTCTCCGTTGGCCTGGGCCTCGACCGTGAACGCGCCGCCGAAGATGGAGTGCACGAACTTGCTGCCCTCCTTGACCTCGACCACGTCGACCAGCAGGCCGGATCCGATGCGAGCCGCGAGCCGGCCCGCGATCTCCTTACCGTCGGCGTTGGCGGCCAGCAGCACGGCGGCGGGCGTGTTGGATTCGGCCAGCGAAGCCAGCACGTCGACCACCGGGGTGATCAGGTATTTGTCGACGTCGTCCGATTCGGCGACATAGATCTTGGCCGCGCCGGCCTCCTTCAGCCCGTCGACCAGCGGCGCGGCCGTTCCCGACGCGCCCACCACGACGGCGGCCGGCTCGCCCAGCGCGCGGGCGGCGGTGATCAATTCGGAGGTGACCTTCTTCAACGCGCCTTCAGCGTGCTCGACGAGCACCAGTACTTCAGCCATCGGTTATCTCGCTTTTCCGTCCGTCGTCGTGCTCGTTCAGATGATCTTCTGGGCGACCAGATACTGCGCGATCTGGTTGCCGCCCTCGCCCTCGTCGGTCACCTTCTCACCCGCGGTCTTGGGCGGCTTCGGCGTCGACGCAATCACTGACGACCCGGCGTTTTCGAGCCCGACCTCGTCGGCCTCGACCCCGATCTCGGCCAGGCTCAACACCGTGACCTCTTTCTTCTTAGCGGCCATGATGCCCTTGAACGAGGGGAAGCGCGGCTCGTTGATCTTCTCGGTCACGCTCACGACCGCGGGCAGGCTGGCCTCTAGGGTGAACACGCCCTCGTCTGTTTCCCGCTCGCCGGTGATCTTGCCGCCTTCCACGGACAGTTTGCGCAGGTGAGTCAGCTGCGGCAGGCCCAAGTATTCGGCCACGATGGCCGGCACCGCCCCGCCCACACCGTCGGTGGCTTCGTTGCCGGCGATCACCAATTCGGTGCCCTCGATGGTGCCGAGCGCCCGAGCCAGCGCCCAGGCGGTCTGGACCACGCAGGACCCGTGCATGCCGTCGTCCTTGAGGTGGACGGCCTTGTCGGCGCCCATGGACAGGGCCTTGCGGATCGCTTCGGTCGCGCGCTCGGGTCCCGCCGTGAGCACGGTCACCGACCCCTCGACGCCGTCGGCCGCCTCTTTCTCCCGGATCTGCAGCGCCTCTTCGACGGCGCGTTCGTTGATCTCGTCCAGCACCGCGTCGGCGGCCTCGCGGTCCAGCGTGAAGTCGCCGTCGCTGAGCTTGCGCTCCGACCAGGTGTCAGGGACCTGCTTGATCAGGACCACGATGTTCGTCATGTGTGTGCTTCGTCCTCCTCGAAGGGGTCCCACTGAAAGTTTCCACAGAAGTCGACTCGCGGACCTCGGTGCTCTCACACCATAGCGGGTCATAATGCCGGTTCTTGCGGCCCGGTTCGCTTATCAGCCACTTCGCGTTAGCCTGCCTATTCAATGAGCGCATTCCTGTCCCGCGGTCCCCAGCCGAGGTCCGACGACTGCCCTGCCCCGGTTGAGGCGGGGCTGACGCTGACGGGCGAGCGCACCGTCCCGGATCTGGACATCGAGAACTATTGGTTCCGGCGCCACCAGGTGGTCTACCAGCGACTGGCGCCGCACTGCGCGGGCCGCGACGTGCTCGAGGCCGGCTGCGGCGAGGGTTACGGCGCCGCCCTGATCGCCGGCGTCGCGCGCCGCATCGTGGCGGTGGACTACGACGCGGCCACGGTGGCCCACGTCCGAAGGCGCTACCCGGAAGTGGAGGTCATGCGGGCAAACCTGGCCCGGCTGCCGCTGCCGGACGAGTCGATGGATGTCGTCGTGAACTTTCAGGTCATCGAGCACCTCTGGGACCAGGCGCAGTTCGTGGCCGAGTGCGGCCGCGTCCTGCGTCCCGGTGGATTGCTGATGGTGTCCACGCCCAACCGAATCACCTTCTCACCGGGCCGCGACACCCCGATCAACCCGTTCCACACCCGCGAACTCAACGCCGACGAGCTGACCAAGATGCTTGTCGACGCCCGTTTCCGTCAGGTGACGATCAGCGGCGTCTTCCACGGGCCACGGTTGCGCGAGATGGACGCCCGCCACGGCGGCTCGATCATCGACGCGCAGATCGCCCGCGCCGTGCAGGACGCGCCTTGGCCGCCGGGCCTGGCG
>NZ_JAFBAT010000194.1 GCF_019247615.1 Mycobacterium sp.
CCCCAACGAAATGATGCTCGGCGATCCAGTGTCGGCGATACCCCCAGCGCTCGGCGTGCTGCGCGAGGTCGATCGTGTTGTGCAGAGCCGTCGCGGCGTCGCTGCCGGCGCTGATCGGCGCCAGATCCAGTATCGATAGCGGCACCCGCGTCATCGGTTCACCGCCGCGTACCGGTTCGGCGCCACCGGCAGGCCCAGCCGCGCGCGCAGCGTTTCACCCTGCCGGTAGCCGGTGCGGAAGCGCCCCGCCCGCTGCAGCAACGGCACCACCTCACCGACAATCGTCGGCAGATCGGTGGCGTTGACGGCCGGCCGCAGCCGCGCACCGTCGATGCCCAGCCGCTGCCAACCTAACAGCATGTCAACCAATTCCGTTGCGCTGCCGTTGAAGACAAGCGCGTCGGAGCGGAAGTCGCCATCGCCGGTGAACGAGACCACCACGTCGGCAAGAACTTTCAGCCGGGAGCCACCCGCGGCGTGCACCTCGTCGAGGATACCGGCCACCGCGGCATCGTCGGCGGGCGTGATGAAGACGACGTCGGCTGCGGCCGCGGCGAACTCGTAGGCGGGCCCGACGTGCGCCAAGGCGGCCACCAACGGCTGACCCTGCGGTGGACGCGGCGTGATCGACGGCCCCTTGACGGAGAAGTATTTTCCGGCGAAGTCGATGTAGTGCAGTCTGTCGACGTCGACGTAGCGCCCGGTGGACACGTCGCGGATGATCGCGTCGTCCTCCCAGCTGTCCCATAACCGGCGCACGACGTCGACATACTCGATTGCCTCGTCGAACAATGCGATTCGGGACGGGTCCCGACGGCCGAACAGGGCCGCTTCGTGCGTCGTCGCGCTGACCCTGGGCTGCCAGCCCGCCCGCCCGTGCGACACATAGTCAAGTGTGGCAATGGATTTCGAGACATGGAAGGGCTCGGTGTGGGTGACGGTGGCGACCGGAATCAGCCCAATGTGCTGCGTCGCGGGCGCGATGCGGGCAGCGACCAGGACGGCGTCGGCCCGGCCCGCCAGCCGATCCGGATGGATGCGCTCGCCTCGTCCGATTTGCGGCATCAAGGTGTCGTCGATGGTGAGGAAGTCGAGCAGCCCCCGCTCGGCGGTGACCGCCAGCTGGACCCAGTGGCGACCGCTGAGCACCGACGGCGCGGCTGGGTCTGCCCGGAGCGTGGGCCGCCACGCCTGGGGGTGCCACCCGTATCCGTCCAGCGCGACGCCCACGTGAAACTGGCCCGTCATGGGAGCCACTTCTCAAAGGCGATGGGACGGAAAGGCCCCCAGTCCGGCACCGGCTCCGCGGGAGCCACGCGGGCGTATCCCGTCGCGTCGTAGAGCGCCTCGGCCTCGGGCTGACGATTACCGGTGATCAGGTAGAGCCTCCGGTAACCGCGCGCGGCGGTCTCCTGCTCCAGCGCCACCAGCAGCGCCCTCGCGTAGCCGCGGCGCCGATGAGCGCGGTCGGTCCAGATCCGCTTGAGTTCGGCGGTGTCGGCGTCGAAGCGCCGAAACGCCCCGCCCGTGACCGGCACGCCGCGCAGCACGCCGATCAGCAGACCGCCGTGCGGCGGCGCCAACTCGTCGGCCGGCACGGGCAGCCAGCTCAGATGCGCGTCCGGTGTGCCGCCGTAGCGCTCCGCATACTCGACGGCCAATTCGGTCAACAGCGGCCCTGCCAGCGCATGATCATGCGTGGCCGCGACGAACGTCAGCGCTGAATGGGGCATCACTAACGGTCTAACGCCTGCCGCCGGGAAGCATTCCTTATCCGGACCGGCGCAGCAGCGGCACACCGGCGATCGCTCGCCAGCCGAGCAATAGGAACGCGGTCACCGCGGCCGCCACCACCACGAAACTCGCCGCCACGCCCGCCGCGGTTGCCTTGCGTAGCACCATGCCGACCACCACGGTGCAGAGCCACACGGTCACGCCGGTCGGGATGACCGCGGTGGGCCGCCGCCAACCGCGAGACGCCAGCCAGCCGACCAGGGTTCCGGTGAGGAACGGCCACGCCGTGGTCGCCACGCCCACGACGCTGACACCCTCTTGGTGGCTGCGACGTCCGACAGCACAAAACACCAGCACAGAGATCGCGTCCATGGCCAGCCACACCAGCCGTCGCATCCAGCAAGAATATCGGGCCGGCCCCAGTTAATGGCAGGCTGAGTCCTATGAGCACGCAGACGCCTCCCGCCTTCGACCGCGAAGACCCGCTGGGCCTCGATGCCTCACTGTCCGATGACGAACTCGCGGTGCGCGATACCGTCAGAAAGTTCTGCGCCGAGCACGTGCTGCCCCACATCGCGGAATGGTTCGAGATCGGCGACCTACCGGTCCGCGAACTAGCCAAACAGTTCGGCGAGCTCGGCCTGCTCGGCATGCACCTGCACGGCTACGGATGCGGCGGCGCGTCGGCAGTGCACTACGGGCTGGCCTGCACCGAGCTGGAGGCCGCCGACTCCGGGGTTCGCTCCATGGTGTCGGTGCAGGGGTCGCTGGCGATGTTCGCGATCTGGAAGTTCGGATCGGAGGAACAAAAGCAGCAGTGGCTTCCGGGCATGGCCGCAGGCGAACTGCTCGGATGCTTCGGGCTGACAGAGCCCGACGTGGGGTCGGATCCCGCCGCGATGAAAACCCGGGCGCGGCGCGACGGCTCCGATTGGGTGCTGACCGGCCGGAAACTCTGGATCACCAACGGGACGGTCGCGGACGTCGCGATCGTGTGGGCCGCCACCGATGACGGGATTCGCGGCTTCATCGTTCCCACGAGCGCCCCGGGGTTCGCGGCCAACACCATCCACCACAAGCTGTCACTGCGCGCGTCGATCACCAGTGAGCTGGTCCTGGATGATGTGCGGCTGCCCGCCGACGCGATGCTGCCCGAGGCCAAGGGCCTCCGCGGGCCGCTGTCGTGCCTGTCGGAGGCGCGCTACGGGATCATCTGGGGATCGATGGGCGCGGCGCGGTCCGCCTGGCAGGCTGCGCTGGACTACGCCACCCAGCGCACACAGTTCGGCCGGCCGATCGCCGGATTCCAGTTGACGCAGGCGAAACTCGTTGACATGGCGGTCGAGCTGCACAAGGGGCAGCTGCTGTCGCTGCACCTCGGCCGGCTCAAGGACAGCGGTGGGCTGCGTCCCGAGCAGGTCAGCTTCGGCAAGCTCAACAACACCCGCGAGGCCATCAACATCTGCCGGACAGCTCGGACGATATTGGGGGGCAATGGAATATCGCTGGAATATCCGGTCATCCGCCACATGGTCAACCTGGAATCGGTACTTACCTACGAGGGCACTCCGGAGATGCATCAGCTCGTGCTCGGGCAGGCGTTCACCGGTATCGACGCCTTCCGCTGAGTCCACCGGTGCCGCCAAGGAGCTCACCATGAGGGTCATCGCACGTCGCTTGGGTGTTGTTGTCGCCGCGGTTGGTTTGGCTGTGGCCGGGATGGCAACGGGCCGGGCCGATCCCGTGACGCTGCCGCCGATGGCATCAGGCGGCGGCGGGCCGATCATCGGAGGCGGTGCTAACGCAGGTATTGCCCAGCAACTGACCATCCTGGGTAATCCCAATGTCCAAGAGGTCGACGGCTCGAACGCGGCACAATTCATCAATGCCGCCGTAGCGGTTCCCAACCAGCAACTCGCTGCGCCCTTCTCGCTGCTACGTCGGGCGCTGGCCTGCCAGAACAACGGGGCCGGATTTGGGGCGCGCGCCTATCGTCGCACCGACGGGCAATGGGGAGGTGCCATGCTGGTCGCCGCCAAGAGCGCCACACCCAACGTCGATGCCCTGGCCGCCTGCGCCAAAACCAATTGGCGCCGCGCCACCCTGGGCAGCGATACGTCGATGTGCAACAGCGGCTGGACGAACGCGAATGCCTTCTCCAGCCACGAGAGCGAGGCGTATTACGTCTTGCTGGCCGGGACCGCCGACGACTTTTGCACCGCGCTCAACGGAAAGTACAAGACCGGTTTCAGCGCGTGGCCGTTCTGAGCTGCTGCGGTTCAACGATCCTGACGACGGCGGGTGCACCGGAATTGCTATGGGGCACGTGCCGGGCGATTTGCCCGAGGATTCCCGCGCCGATGGCGATCGCGACGATGATCCCGCCGATGATGATTCCGGCGAGCGCCATCCCGCGGCCACGCTGACCGGTTTGGTTGATCTGGTGCAGCGCGACGAACCCAAAGATCAGCCCCAGCAAGGGCCCGACGACGCACAGCCACCCGAATAACGAGCACACCAACGAGGCCACTGCCATCCCATTGGTGGCGGCGCTTTGCGGTGGCGGTGGCGGCGGATAGCCACCGTAGCCGTAACCGCCCGGTGGCGGCGGATAACCGTAACCGCCCGGCGGAGGGGGTGGGTAGTTGGGCGGTTGTTCCGTCAAGGATGCCTCCTGGGCCGAGAGGCACAAACTCTACTCTGCGCCTTGCGGCTTGTCGCCGGACAGTTTCAAACGCCTTGCCCAAGAAGGACGGTGGATCCGGGCCCGGCCCGCGCTGCCTGCCTCTGGCCCCGACCGGAGACGTTTGCCTCACGAAGTCCTAGGGTGGACATGGCTGCGGAACGTGAGATCAGGCTCGGACGGACCCGGAGGAAAGTATGTCGCGCCATCGCGTCGTCATCATCGGAAGCGGATTCGGCGGGCTTACTGCGGCCAGGTCCCTGAAGCGGGCAGACGTCGAGATCACCCTGATCTCCAAAACCACGACGCACCTGTTTCAGCCGTTGCTGTACCAGGTGGCCACCGGGATCCTGTCCGAGGGTGACATCGCCCCGACGACCCGGCTGATCCTGCGCAATCAGAAGAACGTCCGGGTGTTGCTGGGCGAGGTCAACGGGATCGATCTGACGGCGAAAACGGTGACGTCGAAGTTGATCGATATGGAGACTGTGACCCCCTACGACAGCCTCATCGTGGCCGCGGGCGCACAGCAGTCCTACTTCGGCAACGACCAATTCGCGACCTTCGCGCCCGGAATGAAGACCATCGACGATGCTCTCGAGCTGCGCGGCCGCATCCTCGGGGCGTTCGAGGCGGCCGAGGTGGCCACCGACCCCGCCGAGCGACAACGCCGGCTTACCTTCGTCGTCGTCGGGGCCGGCCCGACGGGGGTCGAGGTGGCCGGCGAGATCGTCCAACTCGCCGAACGGACCCTCGCCGGAGCATTCCGGACCATCACGCCCAGCGAATGCCGGGTGATCCTGCTCGACGCCGCGCCGGCCGTGCTGCCGCCGATGGGCCCGAAGCTGGGCCTCAAGGCACAAAAGCGCCTGGAGAAGATGGACGTCGAGGTCCAACTCAACGCGATGGTGAGTGCCGTCGACTACAAGGGCATCACCGTCAAGGAGAAGGACGGCGCCGAACGGCGGATCGAATGCGCCTGCAAGGTATGGGCGGCCGGCGTCCAGGCCAGCCCGCTGGGCAAGATGATCGCCGAGCAGTCCGACGGAACCGAAGTCGACCGCGCCGGACGGGTGATCGTGGAACCCGACCTCACCGTCAAGGGGCATCCGAACGTTTTCATCATCGGTGATCTGATGTCGGTGCCGGGTGTTCCCGGCATGGCGCAGGGCGCGATCCAGGGCGCGCACTACGCCACCAACCTCATCAAGCAGGGACTCAAGGGGCACGACGACCCGGCAAATCGCAAGCCGTTCAAGTACTTCGACAAGGGCAGCATGGCCCTTGTCTCCCGGTACAGTGCCGTGGCGAAGGTCGGCAAGCTCGAGTTCGGGGGCTTCATCGCCTGGTTGGCCTGGCTGCTTTTGCACCTGTTGTACCTTGTCGGCTTTCGCAATCGCATCGCCGCCATGTTCTCGTGGGGGATCTCGTTTTTGGGCCGCACTCGGGGCCAGATGGCGATCACCAGCCAGATGGTCTACGCCCGGGTGGTGACGAACCTGATGCAGGCGCAAGTGGAGGGAGGCGCGCTGGCCGCGGTCGAACGCGCCGAAGCGGCCGAACAGAAGGCGGCCGGTTAGCGAAGCGCGTCGTCGAGGTCGGCGATCAGGTCGTCGGTGCCCTCCAGCCCGACCGAGATGCGAACCACGTTGTCGCCCAGCCCGATCGCCTCGCGGCCCTCCGGCCCCATCGCGCGGTGCGTCGTCGTCGCCGGGTGCGTCACAAGCGATTTGGCGTCGCCGAGATTGTTGGAGATGTCGATCAGACGGAGCTTGTCGAGCACCTCGAAAGCCCGTTGCTTGGCAGCACCTTTCGCGCAGTCAAGGGCAAACGTTATCACCGTCCCGCCGCCGGACATCTGACGCTTGGCCAGGTCGTATTGCGGGTGGGACGGTAAATGGGGGTAGCGCACCCAGCTCACCGCCGGATGCCGCTCCAAGAATTCGGCAATTCGGTGTGCCGACGAATTGCTGTGCTCGACCCGAACGGCCAGCGTCTCAAGGCCTTTCAGTAGCACCCAGGCGTTGAACGCACTCATCGCGGGGCCGGTGTGCCGCATCAGCTTCTGCACCGGACCGTCGATGTACTCCTTGTCGCCGAGGATCGCGCCGCCCAGGACCCGGCCCTGACCGTCAATGTGCTTGGTGCCCGAGTACACCACCACGTCCACCCCGAGCGGGAAGCCCTGCTGCAGCAGTGGGGTAGCAAACACGTTGTCCAACACCACCTTCGCGCCCGCAGCGTGGGAAAGCTCGCTCACCGCCGCGATGTCCACCAGCGACTGCATCGGGTTGGACGGCGTCTCGAAGAACACCGCCGCGGTGGGCACGGACAGCGCCCGCTCCCACTGCGCCAAGTCGTCGCCGTCGACGAAAACGGTCTCGACGCCCCACCGCGGCAGGATCTCGTTGCACACGACAAAGCAGGACCCGAACAGGCTGCGGGCCGCGACCAAACGGTCACCGGCGCCCAGCAGGGCGCCCAGCGAGGTGAACACCGCGGCCATCCCGCTCGCGGTGGCGAACGCCGCGGGCGCCCCCTCGATCAGGCGTAATCGCTCCTCGAACATCGTCACCGTCGGGTTGCCGTACCGCGAGTACACGAAATGGTCCAGCTCGCCGGTGAAGGATCGTTCCGCAACGGCAGCCGATTCGTAGACATAGCCGGACGTCAAATACATCGCCTCGGCGGTTTCTTCGAAACCGGACCGCAACAGTCCGCCGCGCACGCCGATGGTCGCCTGACTGACGCCGTTGGGCAGCTCCTTGGGCGTGCGGACCGAGTCGTTCATCCCGGTCTCAGCCCTGTCGCCAAGGCAAACCTACGGCGCGCCAACCGGTTCCACCGCGATGACCCTCAGCGTCGAGATGGCCCTCAAAGCCGTCCAGCACGTTGTAGGCGGGTGTGATGCCCAACTCCGTGGCGGTCTCGGCCGCGCCGATGGAGCGGTTTCCCGAGCGACACAGGAAGATCGCCGGCCGCTCCTGGTCTCCCCCGGCGGGTTGGACCCGTTGCTTCAGCTCGTCCGCGAAATTCGCGTTGGGCGTCCCGTCGGATGTGACCCACTCGATGAACACCACCTCGCGGCCCAGGCTCGACAGGTCCGGCACCCCGACGAACCGCCATTCCGCGTCGGTGCGCACATCGACCAACACGGCGCGAGGGTTGTCGCTGAGTAGCTGCCATGCCTCCGACGGCGTGATATCTCCTGCGTAGCTCATCCGCGTGAGTCTCGCACATTCAGGGCCGACGATACCTGTCGGGCGCGGTCGCGTGCGGCCGCCACATCCGGTGCCGTCGCCAGCGCAACGCCCAGCATGTTCGTTGCGCCGGCGGGCGAGAATCCGCGCCCGAAGGAGCGAAGATCGCTTTCCGGGACTCCCAGCGCGCGGGCCAGCCCTGCGGGGTGCGGCGTCCCTGCGCCAC
>NZ_JAFBAT010000150.1 GCF_019247615.1 Mycobacterium sp.
CAGTCGTCCGCCCCGTATTCGGACGGTGTGAGCAGCGAGGCGAAGATGCGCTCGCGTCCGATGTGGTCGAGGAAGTCGGAGTACCAGACGCGGTTGTGGTCATCCGATTTCAGCCGCGCCTTGCCGCGGGACTCGAAGAAGTCCACGGTCGCGGCCATGATCTCCCCCGAGCGGGCGTCGGGGTAGCGGCGTTGCAGGCGGTTGGGATTGAGCAACATGGGGGCAACGTACTCCCACAAAGCCCTGTTGGTGAACCGCCCGTCCGCCTTAGAGTCAGTCCCGTGCCAGAACTCAATACCGCTCGCGGCGCCATCGACACGGCCGATCTCGGCGTGACGCTCATGCACGAGCACGTGTTCATCATGAGCACCGAGGTCGTCCAGAACTATCCGGATACCTGGGGCGACGAGGAACAACGGGTGGCCGACGCCATCGACCGGCTCAACGAGCTCAAGTCGCGCGGCGTGGACACCATCGTCGACCTCACCGTGATCGGGCTGGGACGCTACATTCCCCGCATCGCGCGCGTGGCTGCGGCCACCGACCTGAATATTGTTGTGGCAACTGGGCTTTACACCTACAACGACGTTCCGTTCCGTTTCCACTTCCTCGGCCCGGGCACGCCGATGGACGGCCCGGAGATCATGACCGACATGTTCGTCCGCGACATCGAGGAGGGCTTTTATAGTCCGGGGGCCGACACCGGCATCAAGGCGGGGATCCTCAAGTGCGCCACCGACGAGCCGGGCGTGACCCCCGGCGTCGAGAGGGTGTTGCGCGCCGTCGCGCAGGCGCACCGGCGCACCGGGGTGCCGATCTCGACGCACACCCATGCCGGGCTGCGGCGCGGGCTCGAGCAGCAACGCATCTTCGAAGAGGAAGGCGTCGACCTGAGCCGGGTGGTCATCGGCCATTCCGGGGACACGACCGACCTCGGCTACCTCGAGGAGCTGATCGGCGCCGGTTCCTACATCGGGATGGATCGATTCGGCGTCGACGCGTTCCTGCCGTTCGAGGACCGGGTGAACACGGTGGCGCAGATGTGCGAGCGCGGCCACGCCGACAAGATGGTGCTCTCGCACGACGCCAACTGCTACTGGGACGCGCTTCCAGAGGAACTGGTGCCGGTGGCGATGCCCAATTGGCATTACTTGCACATCCACAACGACGTGATCCCGGCACTCAAGGAGCGCGGGGTGACCGACGAGCAGTTGCACACCATGCTGGTCGACAACCCCCGCGGCATCTTCGAGCGACAGGGCGCCTACTGAATGGCCGAGAGCGAGCCGGTCCCGCCGATCGGGACGCAGATTTCGGCGCTGGCCGCGCTCGCCCCCGACGAGCCGGCGGTGACGTGTGACGGCGTGACCGTCACTCGCGGCGAACTGGACCGCTCGACCAACCGGCTGGCCCGGACCTACGCCGAGCGCGGCGTCGGCGTCGGCGACTACGTCACGATGGTGTTGCCCAACTCGATCGAGTGGATCCAGGCCGCCGTGGCGTGCTGGAAGCTGGGTGCGGTACCCCAGCCGCTGTCGGCGCGGTTGCCGGAAGCGGAGCTGCGCGGCCTGTTGCAGTTGCGGCCGCCCGCCCTGCTGGTCGGCCGTTACCATCCGGAAATACCCAGCCTCCCAATGGGATTCATACCCGACCCGGCGCTGTCTGACGCCGCGCTGCCCGAGGCGGTGTCGCCGGTGTGGAAGGCGATGGGCTCGGGCGGCAGCACCGGCCGACCGAAGCTCATCGAGTCCGGCGCCGACAGCCGCATCCCGGCCGCCATCGGCTACGGGCTCGGCGCGCAGGAGGGCGACACCACGCTGGTGCCGATTCCGCTGTCCCACAACACCGGCTTCACCACCGCGACGATCGCGCTGCTGATGGGCCATCATCTGTTGCTGATGAGCCGGTTCGAGCCGCAGCAGTTCCTCCGGCTGATCACAGACCACGGGGTCACGTTCCTCACCACGGTGCCGACGATCATGCAGCGGGCACTGCCGGTCTACCAGGCCGACCCGGGCGCCTACGACCTGTCGTCGGTGCGGCGCTTCTGGCACATGGGCGCGCCGTGTCCGCCGACGGTCAAACGGGCATGGATCGACCTGTTGGGACCCGAGGCGGTCTGGGAGCTCTACGGCGGCACCGAGTTGCAGGCGCTCACCTTCATCTCCGGTGATCAGTGGCTGAAGCACCGCGGCTCGGTCGGCGTGGTGGTCGCCGGCGAGATGAAGGTGCTCGACGACGAGGGCAACCCGTGTCCGCCGGGCGTGGTCGGGGAGATCTACATGCGGCCCAGTCCCGGCAGCGCGCCGACGTACCGGTACATCGGCGCGACCGCCAATTCCCGCGACGGCTGGGACTCGCTGGGCGACCTCGGCTATTTCGACGAGGACGGGTTCCTGTACCTGTCGGACCGCCGAGTGGACATGTTCACGGTGGGCGGCCGCAACGTCTATCCGGCAGAGATCGAGAACGCCCTGTCGGCGCACCCGGATGTGCTGTCGTGCCTGGTTGTCGGCGTACCGCACGATGATCTCGGCCAGGTGCCCTACGCCCTGGTACAGGCGGGTTCACCGCTCGACCAGCGGGCCGTACAGGAGTTTTTGCGCGACCGAATCGCCGGTTACAAGGTCCCGCCCACCCCCGACTTCATAGAGTTCGTCGACACGCCGCTGCGCGACGACGCCGGCAAGGCGCGGCGATCCGCGGTGCGCGCCGAGGTCATCGCGCGACTGCGTCCCCCTGAGCCGGCGGCACCACGTCGGCCGAGCCGATAGTGTTGACTGCGGTGGTCCGGTACGCGTAGACATTCGCGCCGGTGAGGCGGGGCGTGGTCGGCACCTGCTCCACTGTGGGGGCGCCACCGCGGGGGGCGGTGCGCCGATGATCGAAAGACGGATTTGGGGTGGCTCATGTGTGCAGCGGAAAGGCCGAGATGACGGCCGCGCCGCGGGCCCAACCGCACCATCGCGAGATCGACGACGCGCAACGCCACCTCGCCGCGCTCTCGCAGGCATTCGCCGCCAAGATCGTCGGGCAGGAGAACCTACGGGAGTCGCTGCTGATCGGCCTTCTTGCCGGCGGCCATGTGCTGATCGAGAGCGTGCCCGGGCTCGCGAAGACAACAGCCGCGCGGGTGATCGCCGAAGCGATCCAGGGCCGCTTTCAGCGCATCCAGTGCACCCCGGACCTCTTGCCCAGCGACATTCTGGGCACGCAGGTGTATGAGTCGGCGACGAATTCCTTCGCCACTCAACTGGGGCCGGTCCATGCCAACATCGTGCTGCTCGATGAGATCAACCGTTCCAGCGCCAAGACGCAGAGCGCGATGCTCGAGGCGATGGAGGAACGCCAAACCACGATCGCCGGAACCCTATATCCGATTCCCCAGCCCTTCCTGGTGATCGCCACCCAGAACCCGGTGGATCAGGAGGGCACCTATCCGCTGTCCGAGGCCCAGACCGACCGCTTCATGCTCAAGGACATCCTGCGCTACCCCACCGCAGCCGAAGAGGTCGAAGTCATGCTGCGCCGCGACGCCGGGGTCTACGACAAAGACCGGGCGGTCGACCCGGTGCTGAGCCTGGAAGATGTCCAACGGCTGCAGGCGGTCGTCCGCACCATTCACCTGGATCCCGCGCTGATGCGCTACGCCAGTCAACTGGTCGCGGCGACCCGCGATCCGCAAGCGCTGCCGCCACAAGTGGGCCGCTTCGTCGAGTACGGGGCCTCGCCGCGCGCCACCATCGCCTTCTGCGAGAGTGCCCGTGCTCTGGCGCTGCTGCGCGGTCGCACCCACGTGCGCCCCGAAGATATTCGCCGACTGGCCCACCGGGTGTTGGCTCATCGACTGATCCTGAGCTTTGAGGCGGCCGGATCGAACGTCACTCCCGACGACGTGGTCGACGCGGTGCTGCGCGCGGTGCGGGTGCCCTGAGCGCGTCATGAGAACCCATCTCCATCGCGCCAGGGAGTACTTCGGCACGGACACCCGCGGTCTGTTGGAAGGGGGCCGCTACTCGCTGTTGCATACGCGCAGTCTGGAATTCGACGATCTGCGTCCGTACGTAGCCGGCGACGACGTCCGCGACATCGACTGGAAAGCCTCGGCGCGTTCGGGTTCCGTCCTGATCAAGCGTTATGTGTCCGAAAAGCACCACAAGATCTTGTTGGTCGCCGACGCGGGACGCAACATGACGGCCGTCGCGCCCAGCGGCGAGGTCAAGCGCGATATCGCGCTCCACGTGATGGGTGCCATCGGACTGATCTCCCTCGGCCGCTCCGATGAGGTGGGGCTGGTCTACGGGGATTCGCGGGGCAGCGCGAACGTTCGCGCGCGTCGCGGAGAAACACACGTTGAAAGCCTGCTGCACCGCTACTACACCCGGGCCTCCGGCCACCCCGCCGCCAGCGACGTGATCACCCAATTGAACTATGTGGCAATGGGTTACCGGCGACGGATGCTGATCATCGTCGTCTCCGACGAACCCGACGCCGACGGCCGGCTCGAGGCCGCGCTGCAGCAGCTGTCGGGACGCCACGAGCTGATGTGGGTGATGGTTTCCGACATGCCCGCCGTCGGCTCGGACGGCGATCAACGCGACGGCTATGACGTCGCGACGGGAGCGTACGTCCTCGGGGGCGCCGCGTTGGGGCCGCGCGTCGTCACCGCCTATCGCCGCCGGGAAGCCGCCCGCGTAGAACGGCTGGAGCAATTCTTGGCCGCCCGCGGCATCGGTTTCGCCCGCATCGGCGCCAGTAGCGAGATCCGCCCCAAGATCGTCGCGTTGACTCAGGCGTTTCAGCATGCCGGCTGACCTGCTGCACTATCTGGGTGGCCCCACCGGGTTCTCGCGATGGTGGTGGGCGCTCGCCGGGATGTGCGCGGTCGTGCTCGTCGGCTACTACGCCGTCGTTTATGTCTGGACGCTGCCACCGGCGCGGCTGCGCCGGATCCCCCTGATCCGCGAGGTGCACGGGCGGTTGCTGCGGCGGCGTTTCCTCCGCACCGTCGCCAGCACCACGGCTCGCTATCGGAGCGGCCAACTCCCCGGCAGGGAGGCCGCGGCGGCGATAAGCGCCGCCCTGCGCAGCTTCTTGCACTTGTCCACCGGTGCGCCGGTGCAGTACATGCACATTGACGACATCATCCGAGACGACCAATTAGCCTCGACTGCTACGGCTTTCGTCGCACTGGGGGACGCCCAATTCGCCACCGAGCCGGCCGACATCGACGGTGTCGCCCGCGCGACGACCGAGGTGATCCGGACGTGGACCTGAGGTGGCCGGCGGTCCTCATCGTCGGGCTGGTCGCGGTGGCCGTCGTCCTGGCCGAGGCGGCATGGGCGCCGATGACCCGGCTCAACACGGTGTTACGCCCGTTGGCCCACGTCGAGCGCCTGACCGGGATGCCCGAATACCTTCGGGCGGTGCGCATCCGGCAGTGGTCGATGCTGATCACGCTGGTGTTGCTGGTGGGCGTGTTCGTGGCGGCGCTGCTGACCACTTCCCGCCCCACGGGATCCTGGTCCCGGGGCCGCACTCCCGGGGGTGCCCGGCCCGACGACATCATGGTGTGCGTGGGGCAGCCGGTCACCGACCCTAGCACGGCCGGCTACCTGAGTTACTTCAACGAGCAAGTCAAAGGCTTTGACACGCAACGCATCGGGCTGACTTCGCCCACCCTGCGTGTCGTGCCGCTGACCCGTGATTACACCTACGCCGGGTCCCAATTCAGCCGTTACGCCGACATGGCCGGATTGCAGCATCGACTCGACAGCAACCGAGAACTGCCCCCACCGCAAGCCGACGAACTGCGCACCGGCATCAACGACTTCTCCCGCGAGGTCGCCTATGTCGACTACTCCCGCAGCCTCGAGGACATCCTGGCGTTGTGCATGGCCGGCTTCCCCTCCTTCGAGGACGGCAGCGCCCGGCGTCGTTCGTTGATTTACTTGGGGTACAGCAACTTTCGTGCCGACGATGAGACCCGCCCCGCGCTCTTCTCCGAGCAGCAGATCAAAGACATGGCAACCAAGGCGGGCATCCAGGTCAACGCGGTCGTCCACGCCGACGACGTCAGGTCACCCGAGCGGTCCAACCAGGAGCTGGCCGCGATCGCCGGCCTCACCAATGGCACGTACGCCGTGTACCACCCGCCCGAGGGCGCCG
>NZ_JAFBAT010000228.1 GCF_019247615.1 Mycobacterium sp.
CGTGAACGGCGTCGGCCAACGCAAGAGCGCTCTCCTCGGTGGCTCGAGAGCCGCCCGCGCCGAGAGACCCGGCGCCAGATCGATCACGTTGCTGACCGTGTGCCGTCGGGTTTCAAAACCCTCGACGCGGTACGCGGCGGGGCCCCGCAGCCTGACCCACGCGACCGTGACTTCACTTCTGGCGCACCGAGTCGACCCGCCGGCACCGGACGATTTTCAAGAGCGGACGGGCCGCTCGTCC
Source organism: Mycobacterium sp. (assembly GCF_019247615.1). GTDB lineage: Bacteria > Actinomycetota > Actinomycetes > Mycobacteriales > Mycobacteriaceae > Mycobacterium. The sequence goes on from NZ_JAFBAT010000228.1 coordinate 242, forward strand.
GACCTCGACGCCCGCAACGCCGCTTCGCACCACTCTCCCTCGTAGGCAGCGGTTTTCGCCGGCGAACCGAAACGATGAGATGAAGCGCTCCGCACCGTGGGACTCGACTTGCGCCGATCACCAACACGTCGGGAACTGACCAGCAGGCGCAGGCACGCGACCGGCGCGTCCTGATACGGGCGGCGGGTAATCGCCGCTCCGCGAATGCTGACGTCGTCCAGGCGCTTGTGGAACACGCCGATCAGACCATGAAGCATCGGGCGATACTCAGGGGCAACCTCATCGACGATCCGCTCCCCCTGCACCAGTGAGGCACGCGCAGCGGAGGCCGTGGCGGCTATCAAAGCCCGCACACCTGGTGTGTCCCGTCCGTCCCTGAGGTCCTGGCGAGTCACGCCGTGCGCTTCGAGATCGCACGCCGGCAGGGCCAGCCGCCCGTCTCGCAGGTCCTCGAACAGGTCGGTGAGAAACTCCGCTCGCTGCGTCCCGTCCGCGATGAGGCGGGCGGAGGCCTCGAAGCAGGTGTCCGAGACCAGGCGCAGCACGGGCTCAGTGACCAACATCAGGGCCGGTAAGGCGACGATGTCGATGTACCGCTGGTAGTCGGCCTCATCAGCGAATCCGTGGAACTCCACGTCAGTCCGAGTCCCCGCCAGGTAGGCGCCGATCCACTGTCGGGACAGGGTTAACACACTCTCCGAGTGCAGATATGCCCGGATGAGCTGATTATCTGAACCGCCGGTGTCCAACGCCCTTCCCACCCGGGCGGCCCACTCGCCGAACCGCTGCTTGCGCCCCTCGACCGGACCGCGGTCGCAGAGGTCGTCGGTGTAGCGCGCCAGCGCGGAGGCAGCAGCGACGTGCGGCTGACGCTCCGGCGGGACCAAAACCCGCAACCCCGCCCAGGCAGCGATCTGCCTGCGCCGGAGATATCGCACCGCCGCCGAATAGTCGGCGCGCACGGGGCCCCGGATCCCTGCTGCATCTAAGCAATGTCGCCACGACCGCACAAACAACCCCATCGCCGAAGAGAGACACAACGTACCCCAGAAGACAAAATGTAGGAGGCCGATTGCGGGCACTAGCGACACCGCGGTCAATTACTCTCAAGGCTGACACTTTGGGAGGAAGCGTGAGCGCGCCAACCGCGACGAGTCAGCGGCCCGAGCCCCTCGGGCCAGATTCGCTGACGTGGAACTACCTGGGTGACCTGCGCACGCTGTTATTGGGCCTGTGGATCGGCGCCTTGCAGAACATGCACCCGGGACTCGGGGCGGGCGTCGAGGAGCACTCGACCGTTCTGCGCGAACCGGTGCAACGCAATGTTCGCGCCACCTACCCCATCGCGGGAGTTGTCTTCGACGGTGACCGCGCGGCGCGCACCGCCGAACAGATCCGCGGCTACCACGAGACCATCAAGGGCGTGGACGGAGCGGGCCGGCGATACCACGCACTGAATCCGGACACGTTCTATTGGGCCCATGCAACGTTTTTCATGCTCCTGATCAAGACCGCGGAGCACTTTTGGGGCGGGCTCGCGGAGGCCGACAAGCGCCAGCTGTTCGACGAGCACGTGCAGTGGTATCGGCTGTACGGGATGAGCATGCGACCAGTGCCGGAAACGTGGGAGCGGTTCCAGGACTACTGGGAGCGGATGTGCCGCGACGAGCTCGAATTCAACAAGGCCACCCTCGATCTCTTCACGATCCGCATTCCCAGACCGGGATTTGTGCCGCTGCCGACGAGGGTGTGGGACCAGATGTACAGACCCTTCCTCGCGCTGCAGCGCTGGATCGCCGCGGGAGTGTTCGACCCGGTGGTGCGTGAGAAGGCCGGAATACGGTGGACCGCTCGTGACGACGTGATGTTTCGCCTGTTCGGTAGGGCCGTGAACACTGTTTTTTCGTTGCTGCCCAACATGATTCGGCTGCATCCGCGGGCGCGCTCAGCCTATCGGCGGGCGGCCGGGAAGATCGCCGCCGATGCGCCACTGGCGGAGGCGCCGTCATTCCTGGCGCCGCCGCACGACCGGCGCGGCCAGCCGACGCATTACATTCCGCCACGCAGGAGGAAACGTATGCCCATGATCAACCGGCACCGCTAGCGTGCTGCAGGGAATTGCTCGACTCGCGCTTGCCGCGCCCCGGCGAATCCTCGCTGTGGCCGCCCTGGTCCTGGTGGCGGCCGCGGTGTTCGGCGTTCCGGTGGCCGGCAGTCTGTCGGCGGGCGGGGCTCAGGATCCGAAGTCGGAGTCAACCAACGCCGCAAAGCTGCTGACCGACAAGTTCGGGCAGAGCGATCAGCAGATGTGGATTGTCGTATCTGCGCCGGGCGGCGCGACAAGCGAGCTGGCCCGTCGCGTCGGCACCGACATCGCGGTCCATTTGCAACAGTCGCCGTTCGTGTTCAATGTGTCCTCGCCCTGGACGTCGCCGCCCGAGGCGGCGAGCGGGCTGGTGAGCGAGGACGGTAAGTCCGGGTTGATCCTGACCAACCTGAGGGGCGGCGAAGACAACGCTCAGAAATACGCCAGGTCGCTCTCCGACGAGGTGGTGCACGACCGCGACGGCGTTTCTGTTCGGGCAGGCGGCGTACCGGTGGTGTTCGAGCAGGTGCTCCACCAAAACGAGCGCGACCTGTTGCTGATGGAGTTGATCGCATTTCCGCTCAGCTTCGTGGTGCTGGTGTGGGTGTTCGGCGGCTTGCTGGCGGCGGCGCTGCCGGTGCTGCTGGGCGCGTTCGCCATGGTGGGCTCGATGTCGGTGTTGCGGTCGATCACCCTGGTTGCCCCGGTGTCGACTTATGCGCTCAACGTGACGACTGCGGTAGCCCTCGCGCTGGCAATCGATTACACCCTGTTGATCATCAGCCGCTACCGCGACGAGTTGGCCGACGGCGTCCCTCCCGATGAGGCGCTGGTGCGGACCATGGCCAGCGCCGGGCGCACGGTGCTGTTCTCGGCCACCACCATCGCGTTGTCCACGGCGTTCTTGGTGCTGTTTCCGATGTATTTCCTGAAGTCTTTCGCCTACGCGGCAGTGGCCACCGTGGCATTCGTCGCCGTCGCGGCCATCGTGGTGACCCCGGCCGCGATCGCGCTGCTGGGGCCGCGGCTGGACTCCCTGGACGTACGTCGGCTGGCTCGCGGGGTGCTGCATCGCCCCGAACCTGTGCGCAAGCCGGTGGAGCAGTTGTTCTGGTACCGGTCAACGAAATTCGTGATGCACCGGGCCGCGCCGATCGGCCTTGCCGTTGTCGCGCTGCTGTTGCTGCTCGGGGCGCCATTCATCGGGGTGAGATGGGGCTACGCGGACGACCGCGTGCTCCCCCGGTCGGCATCGGCACGGCAGGTCGGCGACCAGTTGCGCACCGACTTCGCGAACAATCCGGCGATGGCGATCCCCATCGTCGTCCCGGACGTTCGCGGGTTGAGCCCGCCCGACCTCGAGGGTTACGCCGCCGCGCTGTCGAGGGTGCCCGACGTGTCGGCGGTGACGGCGCCCACCGCGACGTACGTGGCCGGCAACCGGGTCGGGCCGGCCGCCGCGCCCACCGGGTGGAACGACGGCAGCGCATTCCTGACCGTCACCACCAACGCGCCGTTGTTCTCCCATGCTTCCGACGTCCTGCTCGACCGACTGCACGACGTGACCGGTCCCGCCGGCCGAGCCGTAGAGATGGCCGGGACGGCGCAAGTCAGTCGCGACACCATGGAAGCCATTACGTCGCGGCTGCCGCTGGTGTTGGCGCTGATCGCCGTGGTCACCTTCGTTCTGCTGTTCTTGCTCACCGGCAGCGTGGTGCTGCCGGTAAAAGCGTTGGTACTCAACCTCTTATCGCTGACGGCAGCCTTCGGCGCGCTGGTCTGGATCTTCCAGGACGGCCACCTCGGCGCATTGGGCACAACCCCCAGCGGCACGCTGATGATTGCCGTACCGGTGTTGTTGTTCTGCATCACCTTCGGGCTATCGATGGACTACGAGGTATTCCTGATGTCCCGAATCCGCGAGTACTGGCTGGTGTCTGACTCCTCCCGGGCCGCGAACGACGAAAGCGTGGCCCTCGGGTTGGCCCGCACCGGCAGGGTGGTCACGGCGGCCGCGCTGGTGATGTCGATATCGTTCGCCGCTCTGATCGCAGGTCAGGTGTCGTTGACGCGGATGCTGGGGCTTGGTCTCGCGCTGGCCGTCCTGGCGGACGCGACGCTGGTACGGATGGTGCTGGTGCCGGCCTTCATGCACATGCTGGGCCAATGGAACTGGTGGGCCCCGAGATCGTTGCTGCGGCTGCACGAACGATTCGCGATCAACGAGGGTACCGCCACGGGAGCGAGTGAAGTCTCCACGGCGGATGGGGCGTCTTGAGCGGATGTCCGGTGCGACGGGACGTCCGTCGACATCGCCGCGCTCGATAACGCATCGGCGCCCACCCCGGCCGCGGTGACACTCAGTCCCGATGGGGAGTTTCTGTACGTGACGGACGCGCGTGACGGGACTCTCACCGTGATCTCGACAACATTGCTGAAACCCACTGCCTGACAACAGCGTACGATGTTCGGGCCGGAGAGGCGGAAGTTCCGGTCTGCACCCAGCCGATCTGGACGCTAGCGCTGACGACATTCGATCGCCGTCGGCCGAAGCTTTCACCAGTGGGAACTGTCAAACCGCGGCGCTCTGGGCGCCGCGATCACGGGAAGGCCTGAGGCATGAGACAGAGGGCGACCAAGCTTCTCGTTGGCCTGGGCGCCGCGCTGGCTTCCGCGACGATGATCTCGCCGCCCGTATCGGTTGCCGACCCGGGCGGTGCGCACACCGGGCGAGCGGGAACCTGCCCCGACATCCAGGTCGTGTTCGCGCGCGGCACCAACGAGCCGCCGGGCCCGGGACGTGTGGGTCAGGCATTCGTCGACTCATTGCGCTCGCTGGTGGGCGGCAAGTCTGTGGCCCTGTACGCCGTCGACTACCCGGCCTCCTACGACTTCTTCCGCGCGGTCGACGGCGCAAACGACGCCCGGCATTTCGTGGAAGGCGTGGTTTCGTCGTGCCCGCAGACCAAGGTGGTGCTCGGCGGGTTCTCCCAGGGAGCCGCCGTCGTCGACCTGATCACCGTGCCCGGGCAGGCCACCTTCGGCTACGGGGATCCCCTCCCGAGCGATATCGCCGACCACGTCGCGGCCGTGGCCGTCTTCGGAAATCCGACCAACCGCGTCGGGGGCCCACTGACGGCGCTGAGTCCGCTGTTCGGCTCCAAGGCGATCGATCTGTGCAACGGGGCGGACCCGGTGTGCTCCACGGGCAACGATGCCTCCGCGCATCGGGTCTATGTGGAGTCGGGGATGGCCGCGCAGGCGGCGCAATTCGTCGCCCACCAGCTCTAGCGCGGGCGGATGACCGGTCGCTAGTGCCGCTTGTCGCGCACCTTGTACGTCGAGGGCCACGATTTTCGCGACTCATCGCCGGTGAGCGGAATCCCCATCCCGCCGACCTTGACGTTGTAGGCCTCCTTGCCGGGACCGACCTCCCGATTGGCATGTTCCTGGGCCAGGTAGTACAGCTCGTCGATGGTGGCTTCGTCGTAGGCAACGAACGAGGTCTCCCGGACGAGGTCGTCGATCCCGACAAGCATGCGGGCTGGCAGTAAGCGCGAAGCGAGCGCCGCCAGGCCGAAAACCGAGAACGGGATGACCCAGTAGCAGACGTAAGACAGCGGCGTCCGCGTGTCGAGGATCGAGGCGGTCGCATTCCCGATCGGCGGGATCACCGACGACACCGTCATGCCGGCGAACGCGGCGATCCACAGCCACGTCAGCAGCATGACGATCCGTTCGAACAGTTCGGTCTTCACGACGTCGCCCGGCTGTTCCGCGGCGGCAAACTCTCGCGCAAACGGTTTCTTGCCCAGCACGCTGACGAGCGCGACGACCAGAATTCCGGCGAAGCTCAAGGGCAGGATCCATCGTTGGTTGAACGAGTCGCCGAGGGCAAACGTCAGCACGGTCAGCACCAAAAATACTGCGGCAGAACCGGTCTCAAGCGAGTGCCACGTCCGACCGGAAACAGCTGCCATCGCCAATGCGCCGACGGCCACCGCCAGCGCGATCAGGGCGGCAACGGCGAACGGACCATTTCCGACCAGTACCCAATAGACGATCCACGGCGCAAAGCCACAAAGCATCCCCACGATCGGTCAGTGTATGAGGCCGGTCACTGCGGTTTATCAACGCGTGCGTGCGGGGTTGGTCGTCTGCGTACTACCTGCCGAAGTAGTCGGGGCAATAGACGGCCGAGGCAATCGCGGTGAACCTGGCGGAGCCGGCGAGGCCGAATCCCGGATTGAGACTCATCACCTGCTTGATGACGTCGATCTGCTTCTGACCCGAGTCCATCATGTTGCACGCCGTTCTCGCGGCCGCGACGGCGGCGGGCCCGTTGCTGTAGGTGATGCCCGCCTGGCTGAGCTGGCTCAGAAAGCTCGCATCTTTAGCCGGGTCCGCGGGGGCCGGGTCGGCCTGCGCCGGCACGGCCTGGCCGATGATGACGGCGAGGCCGCCGAGCACTACGGACAGACGCATCGCCCCATCATCGCCCAGCCCGGCGCGTTTGTCCTGTCGGCTCGATTCGTCGGAAAGCACCCCGGAGCGGAGAAGCGGAAGTGCTTGACTCACCTTCGGGCGCCACGCTCGTACACCGTCACCCGGTCATGTAGGCCCCACCACTGCACCGGCAAGTGGGAATCGATTACGGCCCAATCTGTTTCGAGTATCTTGTGCATCTGGTCGTCGCCGGTCTCGCCACCGCGCCCGGTACCGATGTAGATGACGCGTTTCCCCTCGTAGGCCAGCAACGTGCGCGCGCCGACATCCCGGCCATGGGGCGGCCACGAAAGGAATAGTGTCCTGTCAGGGTGCAGGGCGACCGCTTCGGCGCAGTCTTTGGCGTGAACCTCTGCATAGAGGTCTTCGCCGTGCCAACCGTTGGTGAGCATGCCTTACCCGGGTTGAGGTCGTAGCAGACGACGTCCACACCCATCTGGCCAAGCAGGTAGGCCCAGTAGCCCGTACCCGCGATCGGATCGACCAAGCCGCCCCGAGCGTGCTTGGCCACGAACGCCACGGTGTCGGGATCGGGAACGGCCCAGCAGTACTTTCTGACGAGCCTAACCCGGTTCGGCGAATGGGCCATATTCTCTTCGACGGTTCGGTCCGGGCTGAAGTAACCGATTACCGGGTTGCCCCCGAGCCGCTCATCGATCTCGACGCAGCCCTTCACCGCCTCCCAATAGGGATTGTGGATCGTCACTTGCGTCTGGCGAACTCGCAGCGGTGCGTGCTCGCCCGCAGAGGACTAGTGCGTCCCGCCTTGAGACATTGCATCCCAGTTGAGGGTGGCCAAGTCGTCCGTCGGCACGTCGGGGCAGTACGCGTTGTCCGCGATCCGCGTGAAGTCGGCGGCTTTAGTCCAATCCAGTCCGGGGTTGGAGTTATGGATCGCCAGCACGATATTCGCCATCCTCATGTTGCCGCTGCCCGGGGGGGCTGCAAGCGGACCACCGGCACCGCCGTTCGCCATTGTGCACACCGACTTGCCGGCCGCGATGGCCTTGGCCGGGTCGTCAAAGTGGATACCGGCCGCCTGTTCCGCGGCGAGGAATTGGTCGTCGGTGTCATCGGCGTGCGCGGGAACGGCCAGGCCGATCGTCGCGGCGAGGCCTGCCAGCATCAGAAGGATTCTCATAGGCTCCGATGGTTCCAGAGTGGCGATTGGTTCGCATGTCGTGCGCGAAACCGAATTGTTAAAAGCGAATGACGCCGTGCGCGGCCGTTTATCACTACCCTGCGCGCGGGTCGTGGTCAGTGCTGCGTCGGTCGGCGCGCGATTGCTCTGGCTCGACGTCCGACGGGCGATCCCCTGAAGTGCCCCCAGTCGGACTCGAACCGACACTGGGCGGATTTTAAGTCCGCTGCCTCTGCCAATTGGGCTATGGGGGCCCGGCGGCGAATGTAGCGCGCGAAGGCGGATCCGGGGCGTGGCGCCCCATTCAAGATTGCCCAGATTCCGAACGTGCGCCCGGCCCAGTCTTCGCTTAACATCCCGCGCTCCGCGCGGTCTTTTCCCGTGCTGCGAGGGCGACCAGGTGACGCAGTTATGTCGCCCGACAGGAGCTTGTTACAAATGCTCGCGTCGGCGTTAAGAAGCCGTAAACGGCTGTCACCAGAGCCCTTTCGGTCACGACTCTGGACCGCAGGATCACTAGCCTTACGCCAGTAATCAGCGGCCCGTACGCAACTCGCAGTTCCGGCCCCGTACATGGAGTCGGATGGTTTACACACTAGGAGCGATACATGTCACTTCTGACAACAGTGCCTGAAGAATTGGCAGCCGCGGCGGCACAGCTGACAGCCATCGTCAGTTCACTGACCGCGCAGAACGCCGGTGCCGCGCCCGCGACCACGGGCCTCGCTCCCGCAGCCGCCGACCCGGTGTCGGCCCAGCAGGCGGGAATCTTCTCGGCGTACGGCAACCTGTATCAACAGATCGCCGCAGAAGCTCAGAGCATTCAAGAGCAGTTCGCGAGCACTCTCGGGCTCAGCTCCGGGACGTACTCATCCACCGAGGCCAGCAACGCGAGCCAGGCGGCCGCCAGCGGAAACGTTTTGAACACCCTGTACGGCTTCCTCACCAGCAACAACGGGCTGTTCAGCCCGTCAGGCGGCGGAACCACCATCGGGCTCGTTGAGGGGGGGAACTTTGCATCCGCTCAGTCGGACGACATCGGGTTGATAACCGGCACTCTTAGCGCGGTGTCGGCTCCGTCTGACGCCGCCGCCGGCCTCACCGGGTTTTCCGCAGCGGACCTCGCGGGCACGAGCGCGCCGGCAGTCGTCCCCGGCATGGGCGGCATGGCCGGTCTTGGCGCGATGCCAATGACCGGTGGGATGGGCTCGGCGACCATGGTCGGCAAGTTGTCGGTGCCGCCGAGTTGGGCCGGGACGGTGACCACGGTGTCAAGTGTCAGCCCGATCGGGCCACAGACCGGCGGTTGGACCGCCGCCGCGCCGCAGGCCGGGCAGGGAACGATCATCCCCGGGATGCCCGGAGTGGGTGCGGCGGCACGCAACAGCGCCGGGTTCGGTGCCCCGCGCTACGGCGTCAAGCCCCTCGTCATGCCCAAACCAACGGCCGTCTAGCGATCGGGCCGGCTGGTTAACAGAACAAATTCAGTCACAAAGACGGGATAAGAAAATGGTTTTGGATTTTGCAGCTATTCCACCGGAGATCACCTCCGCCCTCATGTACACCGGGGCGGGCTCGGGCCCGCTCATGGCCGCGGCCGCGAGTTGGAGCAATCTGGCCGCCGAGCTCAGCACCACGGCGACCCAGTGGGAGTCGATCGTCACGACGCTGACCACACAGCAGTGGACCGGCGTGGGATCGGCCGCCGCGGCGGCCGCGGCCCAGCCGATCGTGTCCTGGCTGACCACCTCGGCCGCGGCGGCTGAGCAGGCCGCCGCACAGGCGTCGTCGTCGGCGGCCGCTTATGAGGCCGCGTTTGCGGGCGTAATCTCACCCCCCGTGATCGCCGCCAACAGGGCGCAACTAGCCGCGCTCGTGGCGACCAATTTCCTGGGCATCAACACGCCGGCGATCATGGCGACCGAGGCCCAATACGCCGAGTTTTGGGTCCAGGACGCCCTCACGATGCATGTCTACCAGGCCGCCTCGACGGCCGCCGCGATCCTTCACCCGATCGCGCCGGCGTCGCCCAGCACCAACCCGGCCGCGGGAGGCCTTCAAGCCGCCGCGACCGCCCAGGCCGCGTCGACGCCCGCGCAGGGCGCCGGCTTGAACAACATCATCTCCGGCGTGCAGAACGGGCTCTCCAACCTCAACTCACTGACGACGCTTGGCGGCACGGTCCCGTCGCTGGGCAAATGGGCCTCGATCCCGGCCGTCCAGAACTCCATCGCCCAGGTCGGTGTCACCGCGGCGTGGTTCCAGGGGAATATGACTTCCGTCTTCCCCAGCCTCGGGCACCTCATTGCCACCTCGCCGGCAGGCCTCACCCCGTTCGTCGACGACGTCACCCCGCTCGGGGCCGGTTTGGGCTTCGGCACAACCCTCACGGGGTCGACGACAGGCCTCGGCGCCGGGGCGACGGCGGCAATGGGCGAGGCGGGCTCGGTCGGCGGGCTGTCGGTGCCGGCCGGCTGGTCGGCGGCGACGCCGGCGACGCTGGCTTCGTCCACCGCGCCGCTCGAGGGGTCGGGGTGGACGGCCGCGACCGAGGAGGCCGCGCCGGTTGCCGCGATGCCCGGGATGCCGGGTGCAGGGGCGCTGGCCAAGGGCTCCGGCGCCTACGCCGCTCCGCGGTACGGGTTCAAGCCGACCGTCATGCCCAAGGTTGTTGTCTGATACGGGAAAAAGGGAGGACATTTATCCATTTGAGGCGAGCAAATTAGCACTAGGCCGTAATCTGTCCGTCATGCGGCAACCGCCGCATAGAGCACGACCGACAAAGACTTCACAATCTGAAGGTTTCGAGACAAGGAGAAAGGCAACATGGCAACACGTTTTATGACTGACCCGCACGAGATGCGGGCGATGGCGGGTCGTTTTGAGGTGCACGCGCAGACGGTTGAGGACGAGGCCCGCAAGATGTGGGCGTCGTCGATGAACATCGCGGGCGCGGGCTGGAGCGGGCA
>NZ_JAFBAT010000002.1 GCF_019247615.1 Mycobacterium sp.
ATAGAGCTCACCATCGAAATAGACCCCCAGGTCCCCGGTTCGCAGCCAGGTACCGCCGGCGGTGGAGCCCTCGGCATGGCTGCCTTCGCCGAGCCGCGACTGCAGCTTGGCGCCAAATGCCAGCCGCGTTTCGTTGGGGAGCCCCCAATAGCCCCGACCCACGTTGTCGCCCTGCAGCCATATTTCGCCGACCTCACCGTCGGGCAGTTCGGTCTCAGTTTCGGGGTCGACGATGACCGCCCACAGGCTGCGTGCGGTCCGGCCGCAGGACACCTGGGGCACCGCGCCGGGGGCGTCCGCCGCGACGCGGACGGCGTGACCGGCGCCCAGTTGGTTGCGGTCGAGATAGACGACCGACGCCTCCGCGGACGGCGCGATGGTCGCGACGAACAGCGTCGCCTCCGCGATGCCGTACGAGGGTTTGAACGCCGTACGCGGCAACCCGTAGGGCGCGAACGCCTTGTTGAAAGTCCGCACCGCCTCGATGCTTACCGGTTCGGAACCGATGATCATCACCACATTGCCGAGGTCAATGTCGTCGCCCGGCGCGGGCAACCCGCGCTGCGCGGTCCACTCGTAGGCGAAGTTCGGCGCGGCGGTGACGACGCGGCCGTGCCGGGACCCCTCGGACAGGGCCTGAATCCAACGCAGCGGCCTGCGGACGAATGCGGTCGGCGACATCAGCGTGGAGTGTCCGCCGTACACCGCCGGGAAGCCGATCATCGACAGGCCCATGTCGTGGTAGAGCGGTAGCCAGCTGACGCCGTGGGTGTTTCGGTCCAACAGGTCCATCGAGAGGATCATCTGCACGAGGTTGGTGCCGACCGCCCGGTGGGTGATCTCGACGCCCACGGGTGGTCGTGTCGCACCCGAGGTGTACTGCAGATGGGAGACGTCGTCCATGCCCAGTTCGGTGGCCACGAACTCGTCGCCCACGGAGTCGGGTATCTGATCGATGATGACGACTTGCGGCCTGTTCAGCCGCGGGACGTTGCCCAAAAACTTCTCCACCGCGTCCTTCGCCGCGGTTGTCGTCAGCACAACGGTCGGCTCCGAATCGCGAAGCGCCGTGTCGAGACGCTCGGCGTGGCCCGGCAATTCGGGCGCGAACAGCGGCACGGCAACGGCCCCGGCCTTGACCGCCCCGTAGAAACCCGCGACGTAGTCAATGCCCTGCGGTGCGAGGACCGCCACCCGCTCACCTCGCTCGGCCGCTTGTTGCACCCGCGCGCCGATCGCCTGCAGCCGGGCGCCGAATTGGGTCCACGTCACCTCGACTGCCTGCCCGTCGGCGGCGCGGCTGTAGTCCAGGTAGCGATACGCGACGGTGTCACCGACATTGGCGACATTGCGTTTGATGAGCGATATCAGCGTGACTCCTGGAGGCAACGCGACGCCGCCGCTGGCGTCCAGGCAGTCCTCGATCTGGAGCAATCCAGGCACAGCCGCGATGGTGTCCCGGCAACCGCGATCCATAAGCGCAGTCTAGGGGCCGCGCCAGCCCGGCCCGACCTGCTGACGGCCGAAGAGAGCGAGAAGTTGCTCACTTGGCGTGGCGGTTATCGGCGCCGGCTGCGGTTCTGCAAAGACGTGGGCGGCCGCACCGGCGTGCGCAAGCGGCGTCGCGACCCGTAACAGTGCCGATGCGAGGTCGGCGGGAATGGCGCTCTCGGTTCGGCACGCCTGGGCGATATCCCATGAGTGCAACACCATCTCGATGGCTCCAACGCGGACAACAACTTTGGCGGGGAGGCACCGATCCCGGACCGCACACCAACTGCCTGCGGGCGACGACATCGAGGCGAGCAGAAATTCGACGATGCCGTGCCGCAGCGCGGCCACCGGATCGGTGCCGGTAGTCGGGTCGATGTCGAGTCGGGACCTGCGCGGCAACGACGGTGGGGCCAGCACGTCGGCGACATCCGCTAGCGAGGTGCGGAGATGGTGCAACAGATGGCGCAAATCCCAATCTCGGCATGGTGTCGGTGCCGATAGGTCGGCCTCGCGAACCAGCAGGATGTTTGCGAAAAGATACCGACTCGCCTCGGCGAGCAGCGACTGGTCATCGACGCATGACAAGGCACGACTCACATCGTCGCGGCGCCGGGGTCGGCGGCCGATGGTGTAATCGTTTCGGGCAGGCCAAACTTGGCGACAATGCCTGGGTCGTTGAAGGCGACGATGCGTGCGATGCGACCGCCCACCAGTGACAGCACGTCCAGCCCGTGAGCTTGAAAGGAACCGGAAGAACCGTCGGCAGTGCGCCGGTACAGGGCGAACGCCGGAGCGCCGTTGGCCCGGGTGTAGGAAAGCCGCCATTGGCCCGGTGTTCGCAGCACCACCTCGGCCAAAAATTCGCACACCGCCGCACGGCCGGCGAACCACGCTCGGTGGGTTCGCCGAGCTCGTCCAGCGCGGGGCGGCTCTCGGCGAGTTGGGCGCGGGCTCGCTGCAGTGCGCTGTTGACGGCCGCCGCAGATGTTTCCAGCATCTCTGCGACTTCTGCGGCGTGCCAACCCAATACGTCGCGCAGCACCAGAACCGCGCGCTGCAGGGGCGACAAGTGTTGCAGCGCAGTGACAAATGCCAGCCGAACGCTGCTACGGTGCGACACTACCACCGGGGAAGCCTCCTCCACGAAGGCCCGGTCGATGCCACGGTGGGCACCCGTGACCAAAATCGATCTGCCGGCGACTACGCCCGCGGCCCCATCCATGACAAACCCCTCTCGACGGGAAAGGCCCCCGCACCAGGGGGCGGGGGCGAAGACGATGTGACGATCGGCCCGATCGAGTTGATCGGACTACAGATATAGACAGATCCGGCCGCCAAAACTCATCGCGAAGCGGCCTCGCGTCTGGAGCGCCGCGGTTGGCTGGTTACATCCAGAGTTTCCCCAACCGGTCGGCGAGCGCTTCCGGGTCTTGTTTGTCGGTGTTGCAACTGATCGCGACGGACGTCGCCCGGTCCTTGCTGACGTGAAACGCGGTGACGAAACCGCCCCAGGCACCATCGTGATCGAGCATGCCGTTAGCCAGCACGTAGATTCCGGCGGCGTAGCGGTCGGCGCCGCCCACTTCGGTGGAGACTGCGTCTGCAAGCTGCGCATTGAGCAAGCCGGCGCCGCCCACACGACCGGTCCGGTAATTGTCCGCCCAGCGGACCAGTTCGCTGGGTGTGGTCTGGATGCCACCGTCGCCGACCTGCTCCCAACCGGATGTGGTGGCGCGATACCCTTCGCTGCCCTTTTCGTATGGGATGGCTTTGCCGCGAATCTGGCGGGTGGGGTCCACCACCATCTTCAGCCCGAGCGGACGAAAGATCTGTTCGTTTACGAACTGCGGCAATGGTTCTCGCGATACCCGGCGGATGATCTCACCCAGCAACAGGTAGTTGGAGTTGGAGTACTCGAATTGGGAGCCGGGCGGAAACTCCAGCTTCGGCACAGCAACCAGGGCCTGCAGGGCTTGGTCCTCGGTGGTGCGGTCGCCGATCTGGAAGCCCTGCGCCTCGAGTAGGCCGACGTACTCGGGTATTCCGCTTGTCTGGTGCATGAGCTGGCCGGTGGTGACGGTGGCGGCCCACGCCGGCAATTCGGGCACGTACCTGGACAGCGGGTCATTGAGCGCCAGCTTGCCTCCGTCGACCAGCAGCAGCAGTGCCGTCGCGGTGAATTGCTTGGATACCGAAGCGATGTCGAAGATTGTGTCGGTAGTGATCGGATCACCGGTCGACATGTCCGCGATCCCGCGAACGCCTGTCCAGACGACTTGGCCCTTGATGCCCACCGCCGCCGAACATCCTGGAGCACCGGGTTCGACGGCGTCGTCGAGCACGCGCTGACTGTGAGCCTTGTCGTCGGCATGATCCGGAGTCGCGGGCCCGCCGGCGGGCGCGCCCTGATGCTGACCGCCGCAGGCACTCAACAGCAGCAGGATCCCGACCAGCAAGAGTCGTTGAGCGGCGTCGGCTCGTCCGCCGGTGACAGTTAACATGTCGCCTCACAGCATGTTTCACGATTCGTTCGCGGCGGGACCGGGACGGTGGTCTGCTCTCTCACCAGGCGAGTATGCGCTGGTGTCATGGCGACGGAGAAGCTTTGGTGGCTATTGACGTGGGCACCCAAAGGGCTCCGCGGACAAGCGGAGCGGTAGGGTACGCGGCATGTCGGGCCGTAAGTTCTCGTTCGAAATCAGTCGGACTGCCAGCGCGCCTGCGGCTACGTTGTTTCGGCTCGTGGCCGACGGTGCCAACTGGTCAAAATGGGCCAAGCCGATCGTCGTTCAATCGAGTTGGGCGCGTGAGGGTGATCCCGCGCCGGGCGGCATCGGCGCCATCCGCAAAGTGGGGATGTGGCCCGTGCTGGTGCTGGAGGAAACCGTAGCCTACGAGCCGGATCGCCGGCACGCCTACAAGCTGGTCGGACCTCCGAGCCCCGCCAAGGACTACTCCGGCGAGGTGGTGTTCACACCGAATCCGGCGGGTGGGACCGACATCCGTTGGACCGGATCGTTCGTCGAGAGAATTCGTGGGACGGGCCCGCTGATGCGCGCCGCGCTGGGCGGCGCGGTCCGGTTTTTCGCGGGTCGCCTGGTGCGCGCCGCGGAGCGCGAATCGACGGGGTGACTGAAGTCTGGCCGCTCGGCTGGGCGGGTGAAGGTGGCCCGGTAAGCAGCTGATCTCCCCCGAAGGCGAAACGGCGTGTTAATCCGGGGGTTAGGGGTCATTGGCCTGCTGTTCGGCCAGCTGAGCCTGTTGCATGCCTTGCTCGAATTGCTGCTCGGCTTCTCGGTTTTGTTCTTCGGCCAGCTGTTCGGACTGTTC
The DNA here is from genome assembly GCF_019247615.1 of Mycobacterium sp. GTDB lineage: Bacteria > Actinomycetota > Actinomycetes > Mycobacteriales > Mycobacteriaceae > Mycobacterium. The sequence continues at coordinate 4,825 of NZ_JAFBAT010000002.1, forward strand.
CATCTGCTGCAAAGCCAGTTGCTCTTGCAGCTGCGCTTGCTGTTGAGCTTGGTCGTCGTCGGCATCGGCCGCGAACCCGCCGGAGCCGCCGAGAATCGGCGCGGCGATACGGGTCGGAGTTGTATCGGGTGGAGCGGCGTGGTTCGCGGCGAGCAACGTCATCGCCGCCACCGCCGCGGCCCAAGCGAAAAGGCGCTGAATGGTCGGCCAAAGCAACTGGTGCCCATGGCGCCGATGCCGGAGGTCAGTGGTCATAGTTCAGGTTGGCGCTTCTTCCTAGCTGACGGCTGAGAACCGCCTATCGCTCGAATGTGCGATCGGGCGTTGACGATTGGCGCGCGGCTCGCACGCTCAGCGAACGGTCTCTCCACGGGACACTCAGGACGCCGCCGCGCCCCTGGCCCTCCATCGAGCCAGGAGCGGATATGCCCGTAAAACAAGAGTCAGAAGGATGCTCGTGCCCGCGCGGCTGGGATTGATGTATTCGCGCATGGAATCAAAGCGCCCATCCCGGATGTGGAACACCCAGCAGTATCCGTCGATGGTGACGCGAACGCCGGCGACGAGTGCCCCGTGTTCGTATTCGACGACGAGATACTCGTTGTTCGTAAACCAGTTGGTGATATTGACCTTCGACTGGCCATCGTGCGTCCTGCGGGTGCCTGCGGCCATGACCGCGCTCATCACACGGTCACGGCCTGTCCACGTATGGCCGATAGGCACCAGTGTGAAACTGCAATCCTCGGTCAGTAGCTCGCCGAACCGCTCGTAGTCGTCGTCGGCGACGATGGCCAAGTATCGCTCGATGAGGTCGGCGACGGCGCCATCACTCATTAAGTCTGTTTCTCGCTTTCGTACTTCTTGGCCATGTATTCGACGGCTTGCAGCTGAGACTGCGCCAGGTCGTCCCGCACTTGTCCGGCGCGCGCGGCGGCGTCCCGCGTCGGCTGCGCCTGTCCCTGAAAATGCGGCATCACTTCGGCGGCGAAGAGTTCCGCGGACCGCTTGGTCGCGGCCGGATTGGCCCACTCGTGGCCCATCTGAAGGAAGCAGCCGAATCCGCCGGACTGATCCCACAGCCGCTGCACTTGAGCTCGCGCCCGATCCGGTGTGCCGATGACACCTGCACCGTTGTCGTTGATGGTGTCGATCATCTCGTCGAGATGCTCGCCCGGCATGGTCATCTGAGGGAAGGCCGCCACTTTCTGGAAGTAGTTGAACCAGGACTCGATGCCGAATTTGACGTCGGCACGGGCTTGGTCGTCGGTCTCCGCGAGATGCATCGGCCCCACCAGGCTCCAGTTCTTGCGGTCGACCCGGGTGCCGAAGGCCGCGGCGCGCTCCTCGACGATGCCCCAGTGGTAGGAAAGCGCGTCGAAGCCTTCGACGATCAGCGTCGCCCCGATGGACAACAGGCCGATGCCGTGCTTGCCGGCCAACCGCGCTCCGGTTGGCGAAGCGACCGCCGCAACTGCCAGCGGTATGCCGCCTTCGGAGTAAGGCGCCAGCTGCAGCCGGGCGTCGAACAACTGATGCGTGGCCGTCTTCGCGCTCACAGTTTCCCCCGCCAGCAACCGCACGAGGATGTCGAGGTTGGTTTCCAAAAGCTCGCGGGTGTCCGTCGGGGTAAGCCCGATCATCGCCGAATCGGTGGGAAGGGAGCCGGGGCCCACTCCCCCGATCACCCGACCGTGGGTCAGGTGGTCCAGCAGCATCAACCGGTCGGCAACCCAGAGGGGGTTGTGATAGGCGAGCGAAATGACGCCGGTACCAAAGCGAATCCGCTTCGCGCGTTCCGCGGCGGCGGCGATGAAGATCTCCGGCGAGCTGATGATCTCGCTGCCCGCGGAATGGTGCTCGCCCAACCACACCTCGTCGAAGCCGAGCCGGTCGAGGTGCTCGATGAATTCCAGGTCACGTTGCAGCGCAAGCGTCGGGTTGGTCCCAGCGCGGTGAAACGGGGCGATGAAATATCCAAACCTGAGCTTGGCCATTGAGGCTCCCCTTGAAGTCGCGTTGCGGAGAACCATAACTCAGCGTGCGCGCCGCGAGGCCGGAAGCAAGGCCTTGGAGGGAGCTCAGCCGGCGGGGCCAGGTCCATACGTCGGGCCCCGCCGGCTAGGGAAACAAGTCGACTGTTGTGTCAGCTGCCGCCGCAGATGTTGCCGATGCAGCCGCCGCCGCCGCCCGGTCCACCGCCGCCGCCGCCAATTCCGGGGATACTGCCGCTTCCGCCGCCTGGGCCACCGCCGCCGGTAGGACCACCGGGGATACTGCCCCCGCCGCCGCCCGGACCGCCGCCTCCGGTCGGGCCGCCCGGGACGCCGCCGCCTCCGCCGCCGGGGCCGCCGCCGCCGGGGCCACCGCCGCCGCCCGGTGCGGTGGACGGCGCCGGCGTGATGCTCGACGTCGGTGTGGTGGTCGTCGTCGTCGTCGACGTGGTGCTGCTGCTTGGTCCCTTGTTACCGCCGCCGCATCCGACCGCCAACACGAGCATTGCTGAGCCGCCGACAAGCGCGACCGCAGTCCTGGCCTCAGATCTCATCAGATTCCCCGCTCTCCACTCACACCACCTGATCGACGTATCCGTACCCCCGGATTCCGAGGCGCAAACGGGTCGAAAGGCCGCTCGAGCCAGAACCGGTAGAACGCGCGGAAGCGACCTGCGCCGGGCTCACGCTCAGCAATGGTCGACATCCTCGTCAGCGCACCGGTCACCACCCCCTGGGTGGATGCAGGGTTGACGCACAACGGCTTCGGATTGTCGCGCGGAGGCGGGCAAAACGGACGGTGGTCCTCCCCCCGGTGACCATGTGCACACGGGATTACGGCCCTCGGGTACGTCACCGCGCCGCCACAGCCGCCTGACGATTGGCCCTACGCTTCCTTGGTGATCAACTTCCGCAGCGCAACGCGGTCGGGTTTGAGCAGCTCCTCGATGCGAGGATGGTTGACCTCGGCGACGATGATCTCGCCGACCTCCTGATTGACCTCGCTGAAGATGCCGTGCGACTTCATCTTTGAGGTTTGGTACAGGTTGTCTTCGGTCGGCGTGACGTAGTACACCGCGTCGGCCTTGAACCGGTGGACGAGCCAGAGGTGGATCAAAGTCATCAGCCGCTTCTGGCGTAGCTTCTCCGCGAAGGTGTTCTGATCGCGCACCGTGAGGATGCTGCGGCCGTGGCGGTCCTTGATCGGATCGAAAACCACGTTGGCGAGTTGCTCGTCGTCGTTGCCGTAGATCCCGAGCACGAGCACGTCCGAGCCGGCGCGGCGGGGCCGCAACTGGACCCGAAGCTTCTCACCGAGCTGGTAGTGCTCGCTCCACAACGCCAGCCATTCCTCGAGCAACTTCTTCGGCACCTCGGTCTGCACCAGGTGCTGATGCTGAGTCGACCCTTTGCCCATGGCCTTGGTCGTCGCCGTGCGGCCCGAGGAGGCGGCCAACGCGGCGTCGCTGCGCGGTCCGCCGACCAGTGTCTGCGGCGTGCGATAGGGAGACTCGACGAGGCGCATCTTGCGCTGCAGCCGCGCCAGCGCCAACATGCCGTCCTGCCGGAGAGCGGTCGCGAACTCCTCGGCCGCGACACCGTCGATCTGGTGGCCGCCGTAGGTGATGAAGTTGAAGACGAAGCCCATCTTGCCGAGCTCCTCGGGGAAGCGCTTCATCTCCTCGTCGGTCATGCCGGTGGTGTCCCAGTTGAACGACGGCGAGAGATTGTAGGCCAGCATCTGGTCGGGGAACTTGGCGTGAATGGCCTCGGCGAACTGGCGGGCGTCGGCGAGGTCGGCCGTCTTTGTCTCCATCCACAGGATGTCGGCAAACGGCGCGGCCGCCAGCGACTTGGCGATCGCGTACGGGATGCCGCCGCGAATCTGGTAGTAGCCCTCCGGTGTCTTGGCCAGTTCGCAGTCCCACGGCGAATCGACGCCCAGCTCCCTCGCCTTCTGCCTCGCCTCGTACAGCGATGCGCGCTCGGCGAATCGGCGCCACTCGTCGGGGCTCATGCTCGTCGGCTCGTCCTCGCTTTCGCCGAACGCCAGGACCTCCGCCACCGCTTCGGCGTAGGTCATCAGTCCGGCGTCGTCCTCCCAGGCGGCGACGAACCGCGACTCGACCTGGTCGAAGAGATCGCCGATCGATTGCTGGCCGTTCTCGCGCCAGGCATTGATCGCGTCCGAGATCAAGCCCTGGATGCCCTGGCGCTCAAGCCAGGCGGTGGCGGCGGCGTATTCGGAGTCCGCCATCGCGTAGAGCAGATGGCCGTTCAGTTCCTTGACACCCAGCTCGTAGAAGCGCCGAACGAGCGCCAGGAAGCAGGCCTTGTAGGACGGGATGTTGACGTTGGTGGCGCCGAGGAGGAACGGCTGGTCGCGCTCGTCGGCGCGGCTGTCCAGGAGGTTGGCCGCCTCGGCATCCGTGCGCGCGACGATGATGCCCGGCACCCGCATGACATCGAGTTGGAACCGCGCGGCGTTGAGACGCTTGATCTGCTCGTCCGATGGCACCAGGACCTTGCCCCCCTGATGGCCGCACTTCTTGGTGCCCGGGCGCTGGTCCTCGATGTGGTATCCCGGCACACCCGCCTCGACGAAGCGGCGGATCAGGTTGCGCACGTGTGGATCACCGCCGTGGCCCGTGTCGGCGTCGGCGATGATGAACGGCCGGTAGTCATAGATCGGCGTCGTCGCGCGCTGCCGTTCGCTCAGGTGCAGCCGCTGGAACTCCTGGTTCCGGTCGGCCGTCAGCAGGGCGCGCACCAGCACAGCGGCATCGTCGGGCACCTGGCTCAGTGGGTAGCTGGCGAGGTCGGGACCCGGATCTTCGGTGGTCGAGCCCTTGGCCGACGTTGCCCAGCCCCCGAGGTAGATCGCCTCGATGCCCATCCGCTTCATGCTCACGGCCTGCCCCGGCGAATAGGGGCCGAAGGTGGTGATGCTCTTCTTCGCGGCGAACAGCTCGCGCAGGCGATCGTAGAAGGCCGCCGCCGCCTCTCGCGCCACGGTGTAGTCGACCGGGATGGTGCCGCGCTGCTCCGCGACCTGGCGCGCTGTGTAGAGGCGCGTGATCCCGGCGAAGCGCGGGCCGTCGAAATATCGCTGCGTCGCCTCGACATCCCGTTCGAAAGGCGTGCGGACCTCGGTGTCCTGGTCGATGATGGCCATGCGCTTACGCTCCTATTCGGCAGATCGCTGAGCATGAGTTTATCCCTGTACGTCGGCGCTCAATCAGGGCCAATCGTCCTACCTTCGAACCGTCGTCGCCCCAGCCGGCCGAATGCGGCGTCGTCTCGTCCGGGTCGACGGACTGAACGAATGGACGGGACGTCATTCAGCGCCGAGGTATTTCTCGCATAGCGGCGTGACGGCGAAGTCGTTTGCTGCGAGAGGTCGGTGTCGCGATCGGCTTCGGCACCGGCCGCTGGGCATCTCGAATTCAGAGATTCTTGTTTGACTGATCTGGCGATTGGGTCAACTCAAACCGGAGGTCGGCAGAGCGGGCGCGGTCGGTTGCTAGGTCGTGGTTATTTGAGTTTCTGAATCCAGCCCAAGCACATCGCGTACGGTCTCGATGACCACGTCGGGCCGGTCGATCGGAAAGAAGTAATCGGCCTGATCAACGGTTATGAGTTCTCCTTGTGGAAACCGTTGAGCCAATTCGCGATGAGCAACATCAAGACGCTCAACCAAGGCGCGCGGTCTGCCGCGGCGATTCTGCGGCACCAGCACCCGCACCGGAACATTCGGCAATGACGCTGCCGCACGCACCGCTGCGGCCGTCTCACGTGCATAGCCGCCGAAAAGCTGCGGCAGCACCGGCACATACGACCACCGCGCACGCGGGGGATGCAACAAGAAGTGCTCGACGTAGTTAAGAGCATCGGTGCTGGTACCCGTCGACGCGGCCCTGCGCCGAAGAAATTTCCGGCCGGTGCGAGTTCGAAACACTCCGAGCTTTATAACGACGTTCGACACTAGAACATGAACCAGCCCATGGGCCAGCAAGCGATACCGGCTAAGCCGCGACTCGGTGGGTATTTCCGTGGGGTTGAGCAACACCAAACCTGCAACCTTGTCAGGGTGTCGCACGGCGAACATCTCTGCGACCAAGCCCCCAAGCGTCCAACCGACGACGACCACCGGTGCGGCACAGCCCGTGGTTTGGATCACCGCAGCGAGATCATCCGCCATCGCCGCAACATCACGGTGCGCTGGGCCATCAGAGCAGCCACTGCCGGCGCGGTCATATGTCAGCACGGTCGCAAACGAAGCGAGCCGTTCTTCTAAGTCGCCGTAGGCGCCCGTGGTGCCTTCACCCGCGCCACCCGCACCTCCGGCCTCAAGCACGACCGTCGGGCCACTGCCCCGCACGCGGACACATACGGCCCGGTCACCGATATCAATCAACTGCCGATACGGCCTAGCCATGCCCG
>NZ_JAFBAT010000234.1 GCF_019247615.1 Mycobacterium sp.
CGTCGACGGCGAGCAGGTAGCTGCAGCACTCGGCGCCGTGGGCGGCGATTTCCGCGACGAAGAGCCGGGCCGACATCCGCTTGCCGACCAGCCTGCCCTGCATGTCGGTGAACGCCACGATGACGGTGTCCACCGCGCCCGTTGCCACCAGTTGTTCGAGGGCGGGCGGCGACAACATCGCAGAGTCCGGCCGCGTCGCGGCGCTTTCTGCTACCACGTGCTGGTGCGCAACACGATCTCGGCCGCCAACTGCGCGGTCGACTCTTGCACGGTGCGCCGCGCGAGGTCCACAACGCGGTACTCGGCGTAAACGAACCGCTGGCTTGCGCTGGCCACCGCCCGCGCGGCGGGCGAACCGACCAGCACGGTGGTGCCGATCTCCACCGGCGGGCAATGTTCGTCGCCCACCTCGCCGTCGAGCCCGGCCACTCGCGGATGCCCGCGGTCGACCACCACCAGACCGACAAACCGGCCCAGTCGCGTCGCCGCCAGTTGCCAGGCAAGCTCGCCACCGGCGCGGTCGCCGACCACCACGGACCAGCCGATCCCCACCGCGTCGAGGATGCCGACCACCGACTTGGGGGTCAGCCGCCGGTCAAAGGCGATCACAACGGTCCGAATCGATGCCGTGTGCAGGCGCTCGCACACCGCGTCGTAGGCGGCCGGAGCGCGCTGCTCGTCGCCGAGAATCACGACAACCACGCCCTTCTCGGGACCGGATACGGCGACCGGGACGCCAAACCCATCGAGCGTGGTCATCATCGAGGGCATTAACGCACGTTACAGCCAATGGCCTGCCGGCGCGAGGCGCGCGCCTAGGGCCGCAACCGGCTTGCGACGTGCGGTCTCCGCGGCGGCGGGCCGTCGAGCAGTGCGAGCACCGCGTCGAGGTCGAGATGGGCCGTCAACAGATCGGCGACCAGGTCGAGTTGCGCATCGCGTCGCGCGGCGACGTCGGTGTCACCGACGACGAAACCGCGCCGGCCGGCCGCCTCGGCGACGCGAGCCAGCCAGGCACGGCGGAAGTCGTTGTTGTCGAGCAGGCCGTGCCAATGGGTGCCGAAGACGGCGCCGCGCACGAGTCCGTGCGGTTCGCTGCCTTGCTCCGTCTCCATTCCGAACCATGCGTCCTCGGCGCACCGGGAGATCCGGCCGTGATGGATCTCGTATCCTGCCAACGGGCCATCGTGCGGCTGCAGCCAGCGCCGCAAGACCTTGACCTCGCCGAAGGTGATGTCCGCGTCCAGCAAACCCAGACCGGCCACCACGCCCTCGCCGGATTCCACGGTGTCCTCGATGCGCCGGCACAGCATCTGCAGGCCCCCGCAGATGCCCAGTACCGGTTTGCCGGCCCGGGCATGCTCGACGATGGCCCGCGCCAGGCCGCGGTCGTGCAGCCAGGACAAGTCGGCCACCGTGGCCTTGCTGCCCGGAAGCACGATCAGGTCGGTGTCGACGAGGTCGGCGGGTTGGGTTGCCCAGCGGACCACCACGCCCGGCTCGCATGCCAGCGCCTCGACATCGGTCGAGTTGGAGATGCGTGGCAGCCGGACCGCGGCCACCCGCAACCAGTCGTCGCCGCGCGGTGGCGCGGGCGTGCCGACGACGCGGGAGGCGACCACCGACAGCGAGTCCTCGGCGTCCAGCCAGAGGTCGTCGGCGTAGGGCAGCACCCCGTAGGTCGGACGACCGCTCATGGCATGCAGTTGCCGCAGCCCGGGCTCCAGCAGTGCGGGGTCACCGCGGAATTTGTTGACGACGAAGCCGGCGATCAGCTCCTGGTCGTCCGGTTCGAGGACCGCGACGGTCCCAAACAAATGAGCGAGCAGGCCGCCGCGGTCTATGTCGCCGACCAGGACCACCGGCATGTTCGCCGATCTGGCCAACCCCATGTTGGCCAAATCGGTTGCGCGCAGGTTGATTTCGGCCGGCGAACCGGCACCCTCGCAGATCACCGCGTCGAATTCGCCTCGCAGCGAGGACAATTCGTCGAGGACGATACCAGCGAGCCGGTCGCGGTGCTCGACATAGCCGGCCGCGGTGACGTTGCCGGCGACCCGGCCGTGGATCAACAGCTGTGACGTGCGGTCGCTGCCCGGTTTGAGCAGGACGGGATTGAACCGCACGCTCGGCTGCAGACCCGCCGCCCGAGCCTGCATCGCCTGGGCCCGGCCGATCTCGCCGCCCTCGACGGTGACCACGGAGTTGTTGGACATGTTCTGCGCCTTGAACGGCGCCACCCGGGCCCCGCGGCGTGCCAACAACCGGCACAGACCGGCGACCACCACGGACTTTCCGGCATCGGAGCTGGTGCCCGCCACCAGCAGCGCGCCACTCACCGCGCTGGGTCAGGCGACCGTGAGGATCTCGACGCCGGTGTCGGTGACCAGCAGCGTGTGCTCGAACTGCGCGGTCCACTTGCGATCCCTGGTCACCACCGTCCAGCCGTCGTCCCAGATCTCGTAGTCCAGCGCCCCGATGTTGATCATCGGTTCGATGGTGAACGTCATTCCGGGCTGCATGGTCGTCGCCACGGACGGCTGGTCGTAGTGCAGCACGACCAGCCCGTTGTGAAACGTGGTTCCGATGCCGTGGCCCGTGAAGTCGCGTACCACGTTGTAGCCGAACCGATTTGCGTACGCCTCGATGACGCGGCCGATCACGGAGAGCGCGCGGCCCGGTTTGACGGCGTTGATCGCGCGCATCGTGGCCTCTCGGGTCCGCTCGACGAGCAGTCGGTGCTCTTGCTCGACATCGCCGGCCAGAAACGTCGCGTTGGTGTCGCCATGCACCCCGTCGATGTAGGCCGTCACATCGATGTTGACGATGTCGCCGTCTTCGATCACCGTCGAGTCGGGGATTCCGTGGCAGATAACCTCATTGAGCGACGTGCAGCAGGACTTCGGAAAGCCCTTGTAGCCCAGCGTCGACGGGTAAGCGCCATTGTCGACCATGTACTCGTGGGCGATGCGGTCCAGTTCGTCCGTCGTCACGCCGGGCTCCACCGCCTTGCCCGCCTCGGCCAGCGCGCCGGCCGCAATCCGGCCCGCAACGCGCATCTTCTCGATCACCTCGGGTATCTGCACCCACGGCTCGGTGCCCTCCCGGGCCGTGCGCTTGCCGACGTATTCCGGGCGCGGGATGTGGCTGGGCACCGGCAGCGTCGGGGATATCACTCCGGGGGACAGCGCGGTGCGAGCAGGCATGGGCCCAGCTTAGCGACGCCCATTGGGCGGCGCCTTCAAGGAGACTGACCCGGCCGGTGAATCAGTCCCTGGGCCGCCGCCGCAGCAGCGAGCGGCGCGGTCCGCGAATGACCACCGAGCCGCCGACCACTCGACCGGTCAGCACGACGTGCGGCGTCCCTTCACCCGGCGCGTCTTTGCGGCGGTCGCTGGCACTGCCCACGAAGACCTCGACATCGTCGATCGAGGCGCTGGCGCCGTCGGGCAACCGGATCTCCACGGAGCCCAACCTGATGTCGAGCTCGATGACCACCACCGGGCCCGCGAATCGGGCCTTCGTGAGGTCGAGTTCGACCGAGCCGAGGCGGCGCACCAGCGCCAGGCGGGTGGGCACGGTCCATTCGCCATGCCGTTTCAGGGAGCCCGCCCAGCCGCGCAGTTCGACCCGGTCGGCCGCGGAGGTCACGATGGCACCCGGTCCGGGCAGGTCGCCGACGAGCCCGTCCAGCTCGATCCGGGTCCGCGCGTAGGACACCTGCGACGAGCGCTGCTCGAATTCGTCGATATCGATCAGTCCGAGCGCGACGGCGTTGTGCAGGCGCCGCAGGATGCCGTTCCGGTCGGCGTCCGACACCCGCAGTGACATCGGAGCCACCATGTCTCCGCCGGAACTTTCGCCCATGGAAGGCAACTTACCGCCGCGCGGGGCGGGTGGCCGCCCTCAAGCCAGGTAGTCCCGCGGCAGCGACTCGAACATCACCTTGGTCATTCGCACCGCGTACTCCGAGCCGCCGCCCCCGACGATCAGCGCGGCGAACGCCAGGTCGCCGCGGTAACCGGCGAACCACGAATGCGACCCACCCGGGAACTCGGCCTCCCCTGTCTTCCCGTAAATCTCGCCACAGCAGCCGGCGATCTCCTTGGCGGTCCCGTTGGTCACCACCAGCCGCATCATCGGCCGCAGCGACTCGACCATCTTCTCCGAGATGGGCGTGTTGTCGCCCTTGACTATCGTCGGACGGCCCGCGATCAGCTGCGGCACCGGTGTCTTTCCGGCGGCCACCGTCGCGGCGACCAGGGCCATGCCGAACGGGCTGACCAGGACCTTTCCCTGGCCGAAGCCATCTTCGGTGCGTTCGGCCAGGTCGACCGTCGGCGGCACCGAGCCCGTCACCGTGGCGAGGCCGTCCACCTCATAGTCGAGCCCGATCCCGTAGCTGGTGGCCGCCTGCGTCAGGCCCCGGGGCGGCAGCCTGCTGCTCAGCTCGGCGAAGGTCGTGTTGCAGGAGCTGGCGAACGCCCGCGACATCGAGACCACTCCGAGGTCGAACCCGCCGTAGTTGGGGATGGTGCGGTGCCCGATGTCGATGTGGCCCGGGCAGCCCAGCATGGTATTGGGGGTGGCCATGTCGCGGTCGATGGCAGCCCCGGCAGTGATCATCTTGAAGGTCGACCCGGGCGGGAACAGTCCGGTGGTGGCGAGGGGACCGTCGGCGTCGGCCCCGGCGTTCTGTGCGACGGCAAGGATCTCGCCGGTCGACGGCTTGATCACGACGATCATGGCTTTGCCGCCCCGGGTATCCACCGCGTGCTGCGCGGCGTTCTGGACGGACCGGTCGAGGGTGATCGACACCGACGGCGCCGGCGAGCCCTCGACCTCGTGCAGGACCTCGACGTCGACGCCGTTCTGGTTGACGCTGACCACTCGCCAGCCCGCCTGGCCGTCGAGTTGGTCGATCACCGCTTTCTTGACTTCGGTGATGACGGCCGGGGCGAAATGCGGGTCCGTCGGCAGGATGTCGGCCAGAGGCGTGACGACGACGCCCGGCAACCTGCCGATCGCCGGAAAGACCTTGTCGTTGTCGTCGTGGTGCAGCGTGACGCCGAGGTCCAGCGGCTGGGTCGCCGAGCTCGCCTGCTCGGCCAGGAGCTGCGGGTCGACGAGCCCGTTGTTGAACGGATGCAGGGCATCCACCACCGCGTGCGCCGTGCCGATCAGCCCGGGCCCGGCCGCAGCGGCGTCCAGCGTGTAGTGATACAGGTAGCCCGGCGCGAGCACGTCGCTGCCCCCGAGTTCGTTCACCGAGGCGCGCCGCGGCGGGTCGGCCCGCAACGCGAACGTCTGGTGCTCCCCGAGCTTGGGATGCAGGCCGGTGGCGGCCCACCGAACTTCCCAGCGTCCCTCATCGCGGGCCATCCTCAGCTGGCCGTCGTAGCTCCAGGTCCGGTTCTTGGGCAGATGCCAGGTGTAGCGATAGCTGACGGTGCCGGTGTCTTCGGTGTACTTGGAACTGAGGATCTGCACGTCCAGGTGGGTGGCCTGCAGTCCGGACCACGCCGCGTTGAGCGCCTGACGGGCTTCGTTGGGATTGTCGCTGAGCTGGGCGGCCGTCGCGGTATCCCCGATGGCCAACGCGTTGAAGAACCTCTCGGCGGCCGGACCGGGGCCGTCCGGCCGGGGGGTGCATCCGGGCACAGCGATGACAGCGACGAGCAGCATGGCCGAGGCCCAAGAGGCTAGTGTTGTTTTAGTTACCATCGTTGCTGATGTTATGAACTGAGACGTCGGGGTCCGCGCAGACACACCGAGACCCGACCGTTATGCGCCGCGATCGGCGGTCCCGTGTCGGCGGCGACTGTGCGCACGCCGCGGTCAGTCCAGCAGTACCGTCGCGAACGTGCCGACCTCGGCGAAGCCCACCCGCGCGTACGCGGCGCGCGCGACGGTGTTGAAGTCGTTCACATACAGGCTGGCGATTCGCCCGCTGCCGACGATCACCGCGGCCACCGTTGCGGTCCCCGCGGTCCCCAGGCCCAGACCACGCCACTCGGGATGCACCCAAACCCCTTGAATCTGACCGACCCCGGGAGACTGCGAGCCCACTTCGGCCTTGAACACGACCCGGCCGTGCTCGAACCGGGCCCATGCCCGGCCCGCCGCGATGAGGCTGGCGACCCGCCGGCGATAGCCGCGACCGCCGTCGCCGAGCCGCGGATCGACACCCACCTCGCCGATGAACATGTCGACGGCGGCCACCAGGTAGGCGTCCAACTCGTCCGGCCGGACCTGGCGCACGCCGGGATCGATATCACAATTGGGGTGCCTGGTCAGCGCCATCAGCGGCTGGTTGGCCCGGACGTCGCGCGGGGGGCCCCACGCGGACGCCAGTCGCTCCCACATCGGCATCACCAGGTCGGCCCTCCCGACCAGCGACGAACAGCGCCGGGTGCCGCTCATCGCTTCGTCGGCGAAAGCGTTCAGGTCATCCCGTGCGCCGCGCAGGGGTATCAGGTTGGCGCCGGCGAAGCAGAGCGACTCCTGCGGGCCGCGACGGGTCCACAATTCCCCGCCGATCGAGTTCGGTTCGATGCCGTGGTCCGCCACGCGAGCCGCGACCATGCACGAACCGACCGGGTCATCGCCGAAGACGCGCCAGACGGCGGCGGCGTCACGTACCACGGACACCCGCCGCTCGCCGACCAGGCGAGAAAGAGGCGGAGCCGACATCGGGCGAACTCTCTGTGAAGGGCAGGGGCCGTTATCAGCTTACGGTCACAACAGGCGAACCGCTTGGTTCTTTTCCGGGACCATCCCCGGCACCCATCTCCGACGCGAGTCGCATCGCCTCCTCGATGAGCGTTTCGACGATCTGTGCC
>NZ_JAFBAT010000143.1 GCF_019247615.1 Mycobacterium sp.
CGCCGACGCGCAGGACATCTTCGTCGCCGGCAAGACCGCCCGCGTCACGTCGGTGCACGAGGACGTCGAGGGAAACAAGCATGTCGGTGTCGTGGTCGAGGACGACCCGGCCGCCGATCTGCACGACTGGTATGGCCGCTACCTGTACTTCTCCCCCGACGAAATCGAGCCGTTCCACGCGGATCAACGGGTAAACCCTTGAAAGGAGTTCGACATGGAAGTCTTGGGTTGGTTATTCATAGGGATCGTCGCGTTGGTGTTGGCCGTCGCGGTTGTGCTCGGTGTGGCGTCCGTCCCCGATGCCCGCCGATACCTGAAGCTAAGGCGGATGTAGCCACCCGAGCAGCCCAATGACAGCGCGCATCCTGGTGGCCGGGATCGGCAACATCTTCCTTTGCGACGACGGATTCGGCTCGGAGGTGGTCCGCAACGCCGAGCTCCCGCAAGACGATCCGGATGTGCAGGTCATCGACTACGGCATCCGGGGCATGCACCTGGCCTACGACCTTCTCGACGAATGGGACTCGCTGGTGCTGGTCGACGCCGTGCCCAGTCGCGGCAACCCGGGCACATTGCACGTCTTCCAAGCCGACCATGAATCCGGGCTCCCGACAACCGGCCTGGTCGGGGGACTCGACAGCCACAGCATGGATCCGGCCGCCGTGTTCGCCAACCTGCGGGCGTTGGGCGGCAGCCCGCCCTACACGGTCGTCGTCGGGTGCGAGGCGGGCAGCGTCGAGGAGGGCATCGGCCTCACCGAGCCGGTGGCCAAGGCGGTCCCGCGGGCCGCGCGGGCCGTCGAGGAGATCGTCGCCGCGTTGCAGGCGGCCACGTCCGCAACCTGGCCATCGGCGCGAGAGGACCGCTGAGCCATGTGCCTGGGGATACCCGGTCAAGTGATCCGGATGCTCGAGGGCTACGAGGGACAGCTCGCGCTGGTCGACGTCACCGGGGAGCAACGCAAGGTCAACGTCGGCATGCTGCCGGAAGAGACGTTCGCGCCGGGCGACTGGATAATCATCCATATGGGCTTCGCCGTCGAGAAGACGGACCGCACCGGCGCCGAGCAGGCGATGGCCGGCCTCGAGTTGATGGGCAGGGGCCGCACCGACCCGGCGGACCCGCCGGAGGGCGGTTGAGATGACCGAGTCCCCCCTGCTGCTTGCCATGTCTTCGGAAGACGTCCGGCAGCGCTTCACCGTGACCGGTGTCGTCCAGGGGGTCGGCTTTCGCCCTTTCGTCCACCGCATCGCCACCGAGCTGGGCCTGGCCGGGTTCGTCGGGAATGATTCGGGCGCAGTCTTCGTCGAGGTGCAGGGCGAACGCGCCCGCATTGACGAATTCGGACGCCGGCTGCGATCCGATGCCCCGCCGCTGGCGCGGATCGGCGCGGTCTCCGTCACTGACCTCGCAATCGACGTCGCCGCCGACCGCGCGTGCGCACCCGAGTTCCGCATCGTGGCGAGCCAGACGGTCACCGGGGCCAAGACCCCCATTCCGCCCGACATCGCCGTGTGCGACGACTGCGTCGCAGAACTGTTCGACCCGGACAACCGCCGTTACCGGCACGCGTTCGTGACGTGCACCAACTGCGGGCCGCGGTTCACCATCATCCGCGAGTTGCCGTATGACCGTCCCGCCACGACGATGTCGGACTTCGCCATGTGTGCGCGGTGCGCCGCCGAATACCACGACCCCGCGGATCGCCGCTTCCACGCGCAGCCGATCGCCTGCCCCGACTGCGGGCCGTCGATTTGGTTCCGGTCGGAGGCCGGACGGGTGGACGGCTCGGACGCCGCGCTGGCGGCCACCCAACGTGCGCTGGCCGCGGGTGCGGTGGTGGGCGTCAAGGGCATCGGCGGTTATCACCTGGCCTGCACCGCCGACGACGAGGCCGTGGTCGCCGGGCTGCGGGCGCGAAAGGCACGGGGCGCCAAGCCGTTCGCGATGCTGGTCCGCGATCTCGAGGTCGCGCGCCGCTACGCGTACATCGACGACGACGAGGCCGCGGTGCTGTCCAGTCCGGCCCGCCCGATCGTGCTGCTCAGGCGGCGACCCCGAAGCGTCAGTGCGCCGCTCGCCGACGCCGTCGCCCCCGGCAGCCCCCTGCTCGGGCTGATGCTGCCCTACTCCCCCATTCATCACCTGCTGCTAGCACCCGTGCCCGGCGCCGCCACCCGGGTACCCGACGCGCTGGTGCTCACCAGCGCGAACCGCTCCGACGAACCCATCTGTTTCACCGATGACGATGCCGCCCAGCGACTTTCGGTGTTGTGCGACGCGGTGCTCGACCACAACCGGCCGATCCACGTGCCGTGCGACGACTCGGTGGTGCGGGTGATCGGCGATCGGGGCGCCCGGGAATTGCCGATCCGGCGGTCACGCGGGTACGCGCCGCTGCCGGTCGACATAATGCTCGGGGGCCGGCCCGGACCCGCAGTGCTGGCGGTCGGCGGGGAGCTGAAGAACACGTTCTGCCTCACCGACGGCTCGCGCGCGTACATGTCCGGTCACATCGGCGACATGGCCACCTGGGAAACGCTGCGCGCCTTCGAACGCGCCGTCAAGCAGCTCAGCGAAATACGCGGCACACCCGAACGATTCGCCGCCGACCTGCATCCCGGATACCACACTCGGGGCTGGGCGGAGCGCCACGCGGGCGATCGACCGCTGGATCTGATTCAGCACCACCACGCGCACGTGGTCTCGCTGCTGGCCGAGCACGGGCGCATCGGCGAACCCATCGTCGGGGTCTCGTTCGACGGAACCGGTTACGGCTGCGACGAAACCATCTGGGGCGGCGAGATTCTCGCTCTCGGAACCGACAGCCACCGATTTAACCGGGTCGGACACCTGCGGCCAGTACCTCTACCGGGCGGTGACGCCGCCGTGCGAAACCCGTGGCGGATGGCGCTGTCCCAGTTATGGACCGCCGGCATCGACTGGACCCCCGACCTGGCGCCGGTCGCGGCCGCAACGAAAGCCGAACTGCGCCTTACCCGTTCGCAATTGGAGAGCGGCGCCGGATGCGTGCCGTGTTCGAGCATGGGCCGGCTGTTCGACGCCGTCGCCTCCCTGCTCGGCGTCCGCCACCGGATCGATTATGAAGGCCAGGCCGCCATCGAGCTGGAGGCACTCGCGGAGTCGGCCCTTGACAATCCAGCGGCACACCGGCCGTCGCTGCCGCTCACGGTGCGGGCCGACGGAGTGATCGACCCCGCCGCCATGATCGAGACCATCGTGGCGGCCCTGTACGCCGGCACCCGGCCGGCGCTGCTCGCCGCGGCGTTCCACGAGGCCGTCGCCGACGCCGTCGCCGACGTGGTCTCCCGGGTGGCCGGCGGGGTCCGGCTGGTGGGGCTCACCGGCGGCGTCTTCCAGAACGTGCTGTTACTGCAGGCTTGCCGTAAACGCCTGCGGCTGGCCGAATTCGAGGTGCTGACCCACCAGATAGTGCCGCCGAATGACGGCGGGCTGGCGCTGGGTCAGGCCGTGATCTCGACGCTGACGGGCTTGGGAGAGGCCCGCGGGGAGAAGGACCGATGACCTCTGCTTCAGACACCGCCATCGACCGGGGGCTCGGCGCCGACCTGAGCAGTGACTTGGCCGCGACCGCTTTCACCCTGGCCAAGCGGTTCGCGGCGGGTGCCACCATGTGGTCGATCGCGCCCTCGTGGGAACCGCATGCCCTGCATATCGCGGTCGAGTTCGTGCACCCGGTGATCATGGGGAAACGGGCGTTGCCCGCGGTGGCGCTGACCGGACCCGAGCTGGTGGATCTGGTCCGAGTGTCCGTGCGCCCCGGCGACATCGTGATCGCGGTGTCGGGCGCGGACGACCCGCAGGTGCGCTCGGTCATGCGTCGCAGCCCGGCGTGGGGCGCCACCACGATCTGGATCGGCAGCGGTCAGCGGCCGGCGCCCGGGATGGCGGACCACGTGCTGTGGCTCGACGACCCCGACCCGCGGGTGCCCGCAACCGGTGGGTTCGTGCTGTTCTATCACCTG
This sequence comes from Mycobacterium sp., assembly GCF_019247615.1. GTDB lineage: Bacteria > Actinomycetota > Actinomycetes > Mycobacteriales > Mycobacteriaceae > Mycobacterium. The sequence goes on from NZ_JAFBAT010000143.1 coordinate 4,008, forward strand.
CTGTGGGAGCTGACGCACGTGTGTTTTGAGCACTCCGGGCTGCTGAAAGAAGAATGCACAGACGAAGTTTGCGTCACCTGTAGCGACGAAGGTCGCCTGGGCGAAGTGATCAGCGCATCCGCCGGCGGTCAGGCTCGCGTGCGCACCGCGCGTGGTGTCGAGGACGTGGTGACCGCACTTGTCGACCCGGTCACCGCCGGCGACCTCGTGCTGGTGCACGCCGGCACCGCGATCAGCCGGGTGGAAGAGGAGGGCGCCTGATGCCCGAGCCCGACGAACCGACCAACTTCCTCTACCCGTTCATCGACGCCCAGGAAGACGACCCCCAATCGCTGCTCGCCGACCTGGCCGCGTCGGCGCAGGCCAAGGCGGCCGAGAGCCTCGCGCTGCGGCGCTCGACCTTGGAGGCCAGCGCCGATCTGCTGGAAGCGTCCGCCGCCGAAATGGCACGCCGGTTCGCGGCGGGCGGACGATTGTTCACCTTCGGAAACGGCGGCAGCTGCACCGATTCCACCACCTTGGCCAGGATGTTCGCCCGGCCGCCGGTGGGGCGCCCGTTACCGGCCTGGCCACTGACCGCCGATCAGGCCATCCTCACGGCCCTGGGCAACGACGTCGGGTTCGAGCTGGTGTTCGCCCGCCAGCTGATCGCCCGCGCGCAGGCCGGCGACATCGCCATCGCCATGTCGACCAGCGGCAGTTCGCCCAACCTGCTCGCGGCCCTGGCCGAGGCCCGCCGGCGCGGCCTGTACACCGTGGGTTTCGCCGGCTACGACGGCGGCGCCTTCGCCAACGATCGAAACGTGGACGCCTGCTTCGTCGTTCGTTCCCAAAGCGTTCACCGGATTCAGGAATCCCAGGCGCTGCTGGGCTATCGGCTCTGGTTGGCCGTGCACAAACGTCTGGATGACCAAGGGTTGGGAGCCGCATGAGCCGGGCCGGCGACTACCTGTCCTCGGGGCCGCGGTTCGCCGAGGGCGAGGTTATCGAGCGGATCGAGTCGTTTCGCAGGCGCCGCCCCCGGCTGCTGGACGACCACATCACCCTCGCGCACGGCGCCGGCGGAAAGGCGTCGGCGGCGCTGGTGGACGCGGTGTTCATGGAGGCTTTCCGCAACCCGCTGCTGGAGTCGCTGGGCGACGGCGCGGTCCTCACGTTGCCGAGCGGTGAGCGCCTCGCGATGTCCACCGATTCATTCGTGGTGCAGCCCAGGCGTTTTCCGGGCGGCTCCATCGGCGAACTCGCCGTGAACGGCACCTGTAACGACCTCGCGATGGCGGGCGCCGTGCCGTCCTGGATCTCGGCGGCGTTCGTGCTCGAGGAAGGCTTTCCGATCGCCGAGTTGAGAGACGTCGTCGCCGACATGGCGAGCGCGGCCGCGGGCGCGGGCGTCCAGATCGTCACGGGCGACACCAAGGTGGTGCCGAAGGGGGCCGCCGACGGCCTGTTCGTCAATACGGCCGGGGCCGGAGTCATCCCCGCCGGGCGCACACTGTCGGCTTCCTCGGTGGCCGCCGGCGACAAGGTGCTGTTGTCGGGGTCGATGGGCGATCACGGCATGGCCGTCATGCTCGCGCGGGGCGACCTCGCGATCGAGGCCGACATCGCCTCCGACACGGCTTGCCTCAGTCCGCTGGTCGAACTGCTTCTGGCGGCGGCACCCTCCACCCGCTGGCTGCGCGACGCGACGCGCGGGGGGGTCGGCACGATCTGCAACGAACTCGCCCAGGCCTGCGGCCTGGGGGTGCTGCTCGAGGAGGAGCGACTGCCGGTGCGGCCCATGGTAAATGGCGCGTGTGAGCTGCTCGGCATCGATCCCCTGTACGTGGCCAACGAGGGCAAATTCGTCGCGGTCGTCGCGCCGGAGGAAGCAGAGGCCGGGCTGGCGGCGTTGCGGTCGCATCCGCTGGGCGCCGATGCGGCCGAGGTGGGGGAAATCGTCACCGAACCGGCCGAAACTGTGGTGCTGCGCACCGGGTTCGGCGGAACGCGGATCGTCGACATGCTCGTCGGCGACCCGTTGCCTCGAATCTGCTGAGCTCTGCTGAGAAGGGAAACGCTGATGTGTCTTGGTATTCCGGGCCGGATCGTCGAAATCACCGATCCTGCAAACTATCTGGCGAAGGTCGACGTCAGCGGCGTCCAGCGCACCATCAGCGTGCGGCTACTGGAGGACGAGATGCCCGAGCCCGACGACTGGGTGCTGGTCCATGTCGGTTTCGCCATGGCCAAGATCGACGAGACCGAGGCGTTGCTCACGCTGGCAGCCATCCAAAAACTCGGCGACGCATACGCCACGGAGATGGAAGCCTTCGACTCGTCGGCCATAGTCTAAAAGGGGACCCAGATGAAATTCGTTGACGAGTTCCGTGATCCGGCCGCGGCGCGCAAGCTACTGGTCGCGATCGAGCACCTGGCCGGGGCCGACGGTGAACAGTTCAAGTTCATGGAGGTGTGCGGCGGACACACCCACACCATCTACCGGCACGGCATCGAACACCTGCTGCCCGACAACGTGGAGCTGGTGCACGGCCCCGGCTGCCCGGTCTGCGTGATCCCGATGGGCCGCATCGACGACGCGATGTGGCTGGCCGGCCAGCCCGACGTGGTCTTCACCTGCTTCGGCGACATGATGCGGGTGCCCGGATCCCACGGCAGCCTGCTGGATGCCAAGGCGCGCGGCGCCGACGTGCGGTTCGTCTACTCCCCGCTGGACGCGCTGAAGATCGCGGTCGATAACCCCACCAAGCAGGTGGTGTTTTTCGCGATCGGTTTCGAAACCACCGCCCCATCGACGGCGGTGACGTTGGTGCGGGCGCGCGACTTGGGCTTGACCAATTTCAGCGTGTTCTGCAATCACGTCACGATCGTGCCGCCGATCAAGGCCATCCTCGAATCGCCCGACCTGCGACTGTCGGGCTTCATCGGGCCCGGGCACGTGTCGACGGTGGTCGGCAACCGGCCTTATCGGTTTGTGCCGGCCGTGTACCGAAAGCCCTTGGTGGTGGCGGGTTTCGAACCGCTGGACATCCTGGCCGCCGTCGCGATGCTGCTGCGGCAGATCCGCGAGGGCCGATGCGAGGTGGAGAACCAGTACAAGCGCGTGGTGCCCGAGGAGGGCAACCCGGCCGCGCTGGCGCTGCTGAGCAAGGTGTTCGCGCTGCGTCCGCACTTCGAATGGCGCGGGCTGGGATTCATCTCGCAAAGCGCCCTGCGATTGCACGACGATTTCGCCGAATTCGACGCCGAGCTGCGGTACGCGATGCCGGGCGTGCGGGTGGCCGACCCCAAAGCCTGTCAGTGCGGCGAGGTGCTCAAAGGGGTGCTCAAACCTTGGGAATGCAAGGTTTTCGGTACCGCCTGCACCCCGGAGACCCCGATCGGAACCTGCATGGTGTCCCCCGAGGGGGCGTGCGCGGCCTACTACAACTTCGGTCGCATGCACCGAGATGCCGTCAAACTCGTGGGGCGCACTTGACGCTGGACACCCGGGGCGCAGAGATGTTCGCCCGCTACGCCTATGCCCCCAACGCGCTGGGCTACTGCGGGCCACCGCTCGGGGCGACCTTGCGTGACGGTTCGGTCGAGGAGGTGCGCAGCGCGGCGACGCGGTTTACCGGGGCCTGGCCGTACCTGCGGGTGCTGTCCGCGCTGACCGGCATCGCTGACCCGCTGGATTATCTTCTCGTGGAGTCGTATTGGCTCGGCGGCGGCGTTGGCGCGGATCTGGACCCGGGCGAGTTCTTCGACGCGCTGCTGGCCATCATCGGCCCCCAGGCCGGACACTACTGGAAGCATCTCACCCCGGAGCTGTCCCGCGAGGCCGCCGCGAACCACTGCTTTCACGTGTTCGGCGTGTACCCTTGGACGCGGTTCCTCGGCCGGGGCATGGACGAGCACCCGCTGAGGGTGCTCGACAATTGCCGGATCACCTGGGGCACAGTCGTTTCGCGCGCCGGCGATGACATCGAGGTGAAGTGTCGGCGGCTCGTTTGGGACGGGCAGGCCCTGATACTGTCCGAACCGCAGACGCGTCGGCTCGAGGTGTGGGCCGACGGGTACAGCGCGCTGCCCGACGCCGCCGTTGGTGACGAGGTGGCGGTGCACTGGGGCCGGCTGTGCGGCCGGCTTTCGCCGGAGCAGGTTCGCGCGCTCGAGGACAGCACGGAGCGCCAATTGCGGGCAACCAGCCAACGGCTGGCACGCGTCTAGGCCCGATTCGCAGGCTCTGCCGCCTGGCGAGTGGCGGCCCTTAGAATGGCGGTGGTTCCCCGTCGCCGACGGCGTTGCGCGGCCCGAAAGCGTAAGTCTCGCAAGCCCTTCGGGATGCCTTGCGGGCTTCCCGATTTTGTCGGCGTTCGGTGGCGATGCGTGCGGCGCGGTTTTGGGTGCGGGTGCGGCGGCGTTTGGGCATCATCGCGCTGCGTTGGGCGCAGTAGTCTGCCGGTGGGTCGGCTTCGGGGGTGGGTATGCCGCCGACCGCGTGGCACAGGCTGGGAAACAGCAGGGCGCTGCCCGGGGTGGTGACGTAGGTCTGCCCCGATGGGGAGGTCAAAATCAGCGTCCCGTCCGCCAACTGCTTTTCGGCCCACCCCAAGAAGGTCTTGATCAAGTGGTGAGTTTTGCAGTAGCACTTCAGGTTTGAGGCATGGGTGCGCCCGCCGTTGGCATAGGCGATGGTGTGGTCGAGTTCGCAATCCCATGCCGGGTGATCGCAGCCGGGCCAGCGGCAGGTCAAATCGCGGCAACGCACGAAATCGGCCAGCGCCGCCGACGGTCGATAGCCGTTCTCTGGGGCGGCGTCGCCGGGGTGGATCAGCGGCACCTGTTTGGCCGAGGTGGCCAGTTCGCGTAAAAGCTCGGGGGTGATCAGCCCGTCGGCGCCCACCATCGAGGCCGGCGCGTCGCTGCCGCCGTTGAGGCTGGCCTGCTCGGCGATCACATGAACGACCACCGGGCCTGCCGCCCGGCGCTTGCCGGCCGCACAGTCAGCGCGCCCGCAGCGGCACCCCAGCCGATCCGCGCCGGCGGCCAGCGCCCCCAACGCGTCGGCGCGGCGCTGACCGCGGCTGCGCGGATCATGGGTGCACACCGTGGCGGCCAGCGCGTTGAGCCGCTGATCCAGCGCGTGCGCGTCGGGAGACAACAGGCTGCCCTCGACATGCCAGAGTCCGTCGTGGCCCTCCCAGATCGACACCTCGCGCTCGGCCTGGC
>NZ_JAFBAT010000156.1 GCF_019247615.1 Mycobacterium sp.
GGGTTCCGGTGGCGATGACGTGGCTTGCCGTCGCCTTCGGGGTGGCCGGGATGTTGCTCTGGATGTGGCGCTGGCCCACCCGCAGGCAGTCCCTCGATGGCGTTCTTTCACACGACGGGGTTCGTGCTCTACAACTTCGCGGTCGCCGCCGGCGTCGGCTCGTGGGAGGCGCTGTCGCTGGCCGGATCCGGGCACCGCAGCCTCGCGGGGGTGGATCTGTGGCTGGTGATCGAGGTCAACATCGCCCTGCCGCTCGCCATTCTGATCCTGGTGCGCGCCCTGGCGGGAGACCTGCTGCGCGCCGACCGCGATCCGCTGACGGGGTTGCTCAACAGGCGCGCGTTCGCGCACGAGGCGCTGGGAATGACCCTGGCCCGACGGGGCATCGACTCTCACCTCGTCGTGATGCTGATCGATCTCGACCATTTCAAGGCCCTCAACGACCGGTCCGGCCACGCGGCCGGGGACCACGCGCTGGTCCCGGTCGCCCAGGCGCCGCTGGCCGCCGCGGACAATCAGGCGGTGGTGTCGCGCAGCGGCGGTGAGGAATTCCTTTTGGCCGGCACGTCTTCGGGCTGCAACGCAGAGTCCCTGGCCGCGAAGATGTGCCGGGCCATCGCGGCCTCGACCGCGGGAGTCACCGGCAGCATCGGCACCGCCTGCGCCCGCCTCGACGACACCGCGGCCGAACCGCAATCGCTGCTGCAGAGGTTGATCGCGGCCTCCGACGCCGCGATGTACCAGGCTAAGCGGTTGGGCGCCAACCGAAGCCACCATTACGAACTCTGCTGACCGGCCAGCTCCGGCGGGACGTCGCTCGCCGACGTGCGAAAAGGTTTCCCGCTGATTGGTCCGGGTACCCGAGTTTCAACCTCGCCGGCCAACCGGTGCGGCAGGTCGCGAGAGGGTGAGGAGTAGTTATGACCTCTCAGAATGATCAACAGTCGGAAAATCCGCGGCTGGAGCACTTCGACGATCCTGAATTGGGCAGCGGCGCGCGTGACACCGGTTCGGACACCCCCGAGCCAGGCACCGGGGACCGTCCCGTCGGAACGGTAGACGAAGACGCGAATCCGCCTATGAGCGATCCAGCCGAGTCGGATACCTACAGCGGTACTGGTGAGTTACCCCCCCAGAACACGGGCAGTGCCGTCCCGCCATACGAGGGACGTCAGCAAGGTGGCGCAGTCAGCACCGAAAGCGCAGGGGGTGCGACGGCGCCCGAGGCGAATTCCGAGTTCAAGTCGGCCAGCCCGTCGGCTACGCCCGGCGGTGCGACTCAGTCCCCGGCGGACGAGCAACCCGCCGCACAAATGCCGGAATCCGACCTCGACGATGACCGGGTCGGGCCGGCGCACGTGGCGGGTACCCGTCGCGGCGAGTCGAAGCCCTGACGACCTCGGCAGCGAGCGTGACCGCGGCGGTCATGCCGCCGCATCGGGGCGCCTAGCGCGAGAACATAATCGCGCGCTTGACCTCCTGAATCGCCTTGGTGACCTCAATGCCACGCGGACAGCACTCGGTGCAGTTGAACGTGGTCCGGCAGCGCCAGACGCCGTCGACCTCGTTGAGGATGTCGAGGCGCTGGGCGGCGGCTTCGTCGCGGCTGTCGAAGATAAACCGGTGCGCGTTGACGATCGCCGCCGGGCCGTAGTAGCTGCCCTCGTGCCAGAACACCGGGCAGCTGGTGGTGCAGCACGCGCACAGGATGCATTTGGTGGTGTCATCGTAGCGGGCGCGGTCGGTCGGGCTCTGAATGCGTTCGCGGGTGGGAGGATTGCCGCTGGTGATCAGGTAGGGCTTCACCGCTCGGTAGGCGTCGAAGAACGGCTCCATGTCGACCACCAGGTCCTTCTCGACCGGGAGCCCGCGAATCGGTTCCACCGTGATGGTCAGGGGCTTGCCGGCTTGCCCGTTCTTCTTGCGAGGCAGCAGGTCGCGCATCAGCACCTTGCAAGCCAGCCGGTTGACGCCGTTGATCCGCATGGCGTCTGAGCCGCACACCCCGTGGGCGCAGGATCGCCGGAAGGTGAGCGTCCCGTCGAGGTAGCTCTTGATGTAGATCAGCAGGTTGAGCAGCCGGTCGCTGGGCAGGCAGGGCACCCGAAAGCTTTGCCAGCCACCGGTTTCCGCGAAGGCCTGGGGCTGGTCGGGGTTGAACCGGGCGATCTTCACGGTCACCATCACCGCTTCGTCGGGGATGGGCGGCAGGGGCGGCTCCAGCGTTGACTGAACCTGCGGTGCCGCTTCTGGCTCCAGCTCCTCGGCCATTCAGTACTTCCGTTCCTTGGGTTCGTAGCGGGTCTGCACGACGGGCTTGAAGTCGAGCGCGATGTCGCTCAAGAGGTCGGCGCCCTGCTTGTACGCCATGGTGTGGCGCATGTAGTTGACATCGTCGCGGTTGGGATAGTCCTCCCGGGCATGTCCGCCGCGGGACTCCTTGCGATTCAACGCACCGACCACGGTCACCTCGGCCAGCTCCAGCAAGAAGCCCAGCTCGATCGCTTCCAGCAGGTCGCTGTTGAAACGTCTTCCCTTGTCGTGCACCGTGATTCGGGAATAGCGCTCCTTGAGCGCATGAATGTCGGTGAGCGCCTGCTTCAGCGTTTCCTCGGTGCGGAACACCGCCGCGTTGTTGTCCATCGACTGCTGCAGTGAGTTGCGGATGTCGGCGACGCGCTCGTTGCCGTGCTCGGAGAGGATGTCGCTGACCCAACCGACGACCATCGCCGCCGACTCCGGCGGCATGTCGACGAAGTCGTGCCCTTGGGCGTAGCTCGCCGCGGCGATCCCGGCCCGGCGACCGAAGACGTTGATGTCCAGCAGCGAGTTGGTGCCCAACCGGTTGGCGCCGTGCACCGACACGCACGCGCACTCACCCGCCGCGTACAAACCCGGGACCGTAGAAGTGTTGTCCCGCAACACCTGTCCGGTGACCGTGGTCGGGATGCCACCCATCACGTAATGACACGTCGGATAGACCGGGACCAGCTCGTGCACCGGATCCACACCCAGGTAGGTGCGGGCGAACTCGGTGATGTCGGGCAGCTTGGACTCCAGCACGTCCTCGCCGAGGTGACGCACGTCGATGTAGACGTAATCCTTGTGCGGGCCGGCGCCGCGGCCCTCCAGAACCTCGAGCACCATCGAGCGGGCGACGATGTCGCGCGGTGCCAGGTCGACGATCGTCGGGGCGTAGCGCTCCATGAAGCGCTCGCCCTCCCCGTTGAGCAGCCGACCGCCCTCACCCCGCACGGCCTCGGAGATCAGGATGCCCAGCCCCGCCAGGCCGGTGGGATGAAACTGGTGAAACTCCATGTCCTCCAACGGAAGTCCCTTACGGAAGACGATGCCGATGCCGTCGCCGGTGAGGGTGTGTGCGTTGGAGGTCGTCTTGTACATGCGGCCCGAACCGCCCGTGGCGATCACCACGGCCTTGGCGTGAAAGACGTGGATTTCGCCGGTCGCGAGCTCGTAGGCGACCACGCCGGTGGCCACCGGCCCGCTCGGAGTCTGGGTGAGCACCAGGTCCAGCGCGTAGAACTCGTTGAAGAACTGCACGTCGTGCTTGACGCAATTCTGGTAGAGCGTCTGCAGGATCATGTGGCCCGTGCGGTCCGCGGCGTAGCAGGCCCGGCGCACCGGCGCCTTTCCGTGATCGCGGGTATGCCCGCCGAAGCGGCGCTGGTCGATGCGGCCTTCGGGGGTCCGGTTGAACGGCATCCCCATTTTTTCGAGGTCGAGCACCGCGTCGATGGCTTCCTTGCACATGATCTCGACGGCGTCCTGGTCGGCGAGGTAGTCGCCGCCCTTGACGGTGTCGAAGGTGTGCCATTCCCAGTTGTCGTCCTCGACGTTGGCCAGTGCGGCGCACATGCCGCCCTGCGCCGCACCGGTGTGGCTGCGGGTGGGATAGAGCTTGGTGAGCACCGCCGTCCGCACCCGCGGCCCAGCCTCGACCGCCGCCCGCATTCCGGCACCGCCGGCACCGACGATCACCACGTCGTATCGGTGTTGCTGGATCAACTCCTTCTCGCCTCCCTGCGAATCAGGAAATGTTCGGGTCGAATGTCACCAGCACGTAGGTGCCCAGCACCAGCGTGAAGCCCACCGACAACAGCAGCAGGCTATTGAGCCAGAACCGGGTGGAGTTCTTGCGGCTGTAGTCGTCGATGATGGTGCGCAGACCGTTGCCGCCGTGCAACTCCGCCAGCCATAGCAGCGCCATGTCCCAGATCTGCCAGAACGGCGAATGCCAGCGCTGGGCCACGTAGTTGAAGTCGATGCGGTAAACGCCGCGGTCCCACATCAGCATGATGAACAGGTGCCCGATCGCCAGGAAGAACAGCGCGACGCCGGAGAACCGCATGAACAGCCATGCGAACTTCTCGAAGTTCGGTATGCCCGCGCGCCGCCGCGGGGACCGGGGGTTGTCCAGGCTGGCGGGCCGGTCATAGAAGCGTTGCTTGACCGGTGCCTGCTGGCCGCGCCCGAGCTGGAGGTCGGGGCTGCTCATCGGAAGTGCTCCACGATGTGAATGGCGGTCACCACGCCGGCTGGAACGATGAGCAGCAGGAAGACCACGGCGACGACCCAGAGCATCAGTCGCTGGTAGCGAGGGCCCTGCGACCAGAAGTCGATCAGGATCACCCGGATCCCGTTCAGCCCGTGGAAGAGCACCGCGGCGATCAAGCCGTATTCCATCAGGCCGACGATCGGGGTCTGATAGTCGTGGATCACCCCGTTGTACGTCTGCGGACTGACCCGCAGCATGGCCGCGTCCAGGACGTGGACGAACAGGAAGAAGAAGACCGTCGCGCCGCTGATGCGATGCAGCACCCAGGACCACATCCCAGGGTCGCCCCGATACAGGGTCCGGGGTGGCCGCCGCTTGCGCGACGGTGCCGGCGCAGATTTGGCCGGATCTGCGGCTGCCGTCTGCGTACTTACCAAGTCCTCACCGCCTTCGTTGGACAGTCAAGCTGGGCAGTTCAGCCTAACCCCGCCGGGCGGCGGTTTGCGTTGAGAAGCCGGTCAAGTGAGGTGTGATGTCGAAGATAGGGTGGCGGTCTCAGGTCGGCCCATCGACGAGCGGAGTTGCGGTATGCATTACATTGATTGGAAATCGTTGCGGGACAAGGCAACCCACGCAGCGGCGGGCGCTTACGCACCCTATTCCCGGTTCCGTGTGGGCGCCGCCGCCCTGGTCGACGACGGTCGCATCGTCACCGGATGCAATGTGGAGAACGTCTCTTACGGGCTTGGTCTCTGCGCGGAGTGCGGCGTGGTATGTGCCCTGCATGCGACGGGCGGTGGCAGGCTCGTCGCGCTGACGTGCGTAGACGCCAACGGATCGCTGCTGACGCCCTGCGGACGATGCCGCCAGGTGTTGCTGGAGCATGGTGGGCCGAAGCTGCTGATCGACCATTCCGCCGGAGCGCGGCGGCTTGACGACCTGCTGCCCGACGCCTTCGGTGCCGACCTCCCAAGGGACCTTCCTTGACTGACTTCGCATTAGACGCGCCGACGGTGATCAGGACCAAGCGCGACGGCGGCCGCTTGTCCGATGCCGCCATCGACTGGGTCATCGACGCCTATACCGACGGCCGGGTGGCCGACGAACAGATGTCGGCGCTGTTGATGGCGATCGTTCTGCGCGGCATGGACCGCGGCGAGATCGCCACGTGGACGTCGGCGATGCTGGCATCCGGCGAACGTCTGGACTTCAGCGATCTCGGCGTGCCGACCGTGGACAAGCATTCCACCGGCGGGGTGGGCGACAAGATTACGATCCCGCTGGTGCCCGTCGTCGCCGCGTGCGGCGCGGCGGTGCCGCAAGCGTCGGGCCGCGGGCTGGGACATACCGGTGGCACCCTGGACAAGCTGGAGGCCATCGCCGGGTTCGGTGCCGAACTGTCCAACCGGCGAGTGCGCGATCAACTACTCGACGTGGGTGCGGCCATCTTCGCCGCCGGCGAGCTGGCACCGGCCGATGCCAAGCTCTACGCCCTGCGCGACATCACCGCGACCGTCGAGTCGCTGCCGCTGATCGCCAGCTCGGTGATGAGCAAAAAGCTGGCCGAAGGCGCCGGGGCGCTGGTGCTCGACGTAAAGGTGGGCTCCGGGGCGTTGCTGACGTCGGAGGCGCAGTGCCGCGATCTCGCGCACACCATGGTCGAGTTGGGCGCGGCCCACGGGGTGCCGACCCGTGCGCTCCTGACCGACATGAACCGTCCGCTGGGCCGGACGGTCGGGAACGCGCTCGAGGTTGCCGAGTCCCTGGAGGTGCTGGCCGGTGGCGGGCCTGCGGACGTGGTAGCGCTGACCCTGCGGTTGGCCGCGGAAATGCTTTCGCTCGCCGGGATCGACGACCGCGACCCTGCCCAGACGCTGCGCGACGGCACCGCCATGGATTGCTTCCGCCGGCTCATCGCGGCCCAGGGCGGTGACCTGTCGATCCCGTTGCCCATCGGTTCGTGTTCCGAGACCGTGAGCGCGGGCCGTGGCGGCACAATGGGCGACACCGACGCGATGGCAGTGGGACTGGCAACTTGGCGGCTCGGCGCGGGCAGGTCGCGTCCGGGGGAACCGGTGCAATCGGGTGCCGGAATCAGTATCCACCGCCGCCCGGGAGTCCCCGTCGTCGCCGGCGAGCCGCTGTTCACCCTGTACACCGACACCCCCGAGCGCTTCGGCGCCGCCATGGCCGAGTTGGACGGCGGCTACAGCGTCGGCGACACCCTTCTAGCCCCGGGGCCGCTGATCATTGACCGGGTCCCCAAGTGAGACGGGGGAATGAGAAGGTGAATGAGCGATGGAACTAGATCTGGAGCAGATCAAGCAGGCGCCCAAGGCCTTGCTGCACGACCACCTCGACGGCGGCTTGCGCCCGTCCACGGTGATCGACATCGCCGGCCAGACCGGTTACGACGGGCTGCCCGCCACCGACGTCGACGAGCTGGCGAGGTGGTTCCGCACCCGGTCGCACAGCGGCTCGCTCGAGCGCTACCTGGAACCGTTTTCGCACACCGTGGCGGTTATGCAGACAGCCGATTCGCTGTACCGCGTGGCCTATGAATGCGTGGAAGATCTGGCGGCCGACTCCGTGGTTTATGCCGAGGTGCGGTTCGCTCCCGAGCTGCACATCGACCGGGGGCTGTCCTTCGACGAGGTCGTCGACGCCGTGCTGGAGGGTTTCGCCGCCGGCGAGAAGGCCGCCGCTGCCGCGGGCCGCGCGATCACGGTGCGGCTTCTGGTCACCGCGATGCGGCACGCCGCGGTTTCCCGGGACATCGCCCAGTTGGCGATCAGATTCCGGGACCAGGGTGTGGTCGGATTCGACATCGCGGGCGCCGAGGCCGGCAACCCACCGACCCGCCACCTGGACGCTTTCGAGTACATGCGAGACAACAACGCGCGCTTCACAATTCATGCCGGCGAGGCGTTTGGGCTGCCTTCCATCCACGAGGCGATCGCGTTCTGCGGCGCGGATCGGCTCGGGCACGGGGTCCGCATCGTCGACGATATCGAGCCGGTCCCAGGCGGCGTCCGGCTGGGCCGGTTGGCATCGATCCTGCGGGACAAGCGAATTCCGCTCGAGCTGTGTCCCAGCTCCAATGTGCAGACCGGCGCCGTCAAAAGCATCGCCGACCATCCCTTCGACCTGTTGGCGCGCACGCGGTTTCGGGTGACGGTCAACACCGACAACAGGCTGATGAGCGACACGACGATGAGCCTGGAGATGTTCCGACTGGTCGAGGCTTTCGGCTACGGATGGAGCGACCTCGAGCGGTTCACGATCAATGCGATGAAGTCGGCCTTCATTCCGTTCGACGAGCGGCTGGCGATCATCGACGAGGTGATCAAACCGCGGTACGCGGTGCTGATCGGCTAGGACCTCGACGATGAACGGCCAGCCGGCTCGCCGAACTGCCGACGAACGGTCTGAACGGTCTACCGAGGCAACCCGGTACGCGTACCGCGGCGGCCCGTCACGGCCTCGTAGATCGCGATGAGCACGATGGCGGCCGCGACGCCGATGAAGAACGGAATCCAAGCGATTCCGCCATTGGCGTTGTGGTAACCGAATTGAGCGGCCACCGCCGAGCCGATGAGGCCGCCCACGGCGCCCAGCACAACCGTCATGATCATGCCGATGTTCTGCTTGCCCGGCATGACCAGCCGCGCCACCACACCGATGACCGCCCCCACGATGATCGCGAGAATGATTGATCCGACCATTGCAGCTCCTGTGTTACGGCTCCCCGATTGGGAGCATCCTTCCCACGGGTTCCCCGAACCGTCAGGCTTGTAACAACATTCGGGATGGATCGCGTGAGTCCCGAAAAAGCGCACGCGGGTCCTCCGGCCGGTGAGTGGCCGGGGACCCGCGCACGCCCGTTCGATGCGGCTGCTAGCGATGCAACCTCGAGTGCGGACGACGGCCCGCGACGGTTTCCCAGATCGCGATGAGGACGATGGCGACGGCGACTCCGATGAAGAACGGGATCCAGGCGATCCCGCCGTTGGCGTTGTGGTACCCGAAGTGGCTGGCCACCCAGGAGCCGATCAGGCCGCCCAGGGCGCCGAGGACCACCGTCATGATCATGCCGATGTTCTGTCTGCCCGGCATGACGAGGCGCGCCACCAGACCGATGACCGCGCCCACGATGATGGCGAGGACTATTGAGCTAATCATTGCGGCTCCTGTCGCAGCGGCGCCCGGGGTGAGCGCCAGGTACGACTACGGGTTCCCGCTACCACCGGCTTGTAACACACACGTGTCAAAAAGGTCGGCGGCCGTGCCGATGCCCGCACTGGCGCGCCAGGGCCCCATGCACGGTTCGAATTTGACGAATAGTGTGGCTGGACATGAAGTTGCCCCTGTTGGGCCCGGTGTCGCTGGCGGGATTCCAGAACGCCTGGTTCTTCCTGTTTCTGCTGGCAGTGCTGCTGCTGATCGGCGCCTACGTCGCGCTGCAGTACGCCCGGCGCCGGCGGGTGCTGCGGTTCGCCAACATGGAGGTGCTCGAGCGCGTCGCGCCGATTCGACGCGGCCGGTGGCGGCACCTGCCGACGATCCTGCTCGCGACGTCGTTGGTGCTGCTGACCACCGCCATGGCCGGACCCACGTCCGACATCCGGATTCCGCTGAACCGCGCGGTCGTCATGTTGGTCATCGACGTCTCCGAGTCCATGGCCTCCACGGACGTTCCGCCCAACCGGCTCGCCGCCGCGCAGGAGGCCGGCAAGAGATTCGCCGACGAGCTGACGCCGGCCATCAACCTGGGGTTGGTGGAGTTCGCCGCCAACGCCTCGCTGCTGGTCGCCCCGACCACCAACCGCGATGCCGTCAAAGCGGCGATCGACACCCTGAAACCCGCACCGAAAACCGCGACGGGGGAGGGCATCTTCACCGCGCTGCAGGCGATCGCCACGGTCGGCTCGGTGATGGGTGGTGGCGAAGGCCCGCCGCCGGCCCGGATCGTGTTGGAGTCGGACGGGGCCGAAAACGTGCCGCTGGATCCGAATGCCCCTCAAGGCGCGTTCACCGCGGCCCGCGCCGCCAAGGACCAGGGGGTACAGATATCGACGATCTCCTTCGGCACCCCCTACGGCACCGTCGAATACGAGGGCGCGACGATTCCCGTTCCGGTCGACGATCAAACGCTGCAGAAGATCTGCGAGATCACCGATGGCCAGGCGTTCCACGCCGACAGCCTGGAATCGCTCAACCAGGTCTACTCGACGCTGCAGCGCCAGATCGGCTACGAGACCGTGAAAGGCGA
>NZ_JAFBAT010000233.1 GCF_019247615.1 Mycobacterium sp.
TCTGGTAGTGGGTCGCGATCATAGCGACTTTCGGCTTGCGTCCCACCGGGCGGTGATACAACCCCTGGCATGGATGCCCGCCGGCCCCGGCGCGCCCGGCGGTGGGCGACGGCAACCCGACGAACTCGCGGATGACCCCTGCGGCGCCGGTATGACTGGTCAATTCGGCTCCCGTTCGCGGACGTAGATGGCCCGATAGTAGATGTTTGCCAGCGTCTGGATGCATGCCGCTTCATCGGGTGGGTCGTCCTCATCGGCACCCCTTCTGCTTCCGCTGAGCCGGATGTAGCAGAACTGGTTGAACATGGCCACTATCGCCTCCGCGATCAGTTGCGGGTCGTCATCGGGGCAGTACCCCTCGGCTTGGGCGCGTCGGACCGTCTCGGCGATGAAAGAAGCTGGGATGGCGCATATCTCGGCCCAGTACTGGGCGAAGTCGTCGTTGACCATCGCCAACTGCGACACGCTGATGATTTCCGCGAGCCGATTGCGGTAGGTGTGCCAATGGGCGGCGGCGGCCTCCTGCGCACGTTCGCGATTGGACAGGCCATGTCGCGTCACCGAACGGGCGCGCTCGTTGGCCTCGTCGCGGAACCGCAGGGCCCATTGCCGGACCATCGCTTCCTTGGATTCGTAGTAGTTGTAGAACGATGCCGCCGAGCGGTCCGCCTCGGCGGCGATGTCGGCGATTGTCGTCGCGAGGATGCCTTTGCGCGCGACGACCGTTCGGGCGGCTGCGTCGATGGCGGCCCGCGTCCGGCGGCCCCGATGCGTGCGCAACTCGGTGGACACCCGGCGCACCTCCCTGGAACAAAACTGAACCTGATGTTAGATTCAGATTCAGGTCTTGGCCAGGACCCGCTTGCCCGCGGACCGATGAGGAGCCGCCCAGATGATCAAGCCGCACAACCCCAACACCGAATTCGAGCTCGGCGGCATCAACCATGTCGCGCTGGTTTGTTCGGACATGCAGCGAACCGTCGACTTCTACAGCAATGTCCTCGGCATGCCGCTGATCAAGTCGCTCGACCTGCCCGGCGGCCAGGGGCAGCACTTCTTCTTCGACGCGGGCAACGGCGACTGCGTCGCGTTCTTCTGGTTCGCCGAGGCGCCCGATCGAGTGCCGGGCGTGTCGTCGCCGGGCGCCATCCCCGGCATCGGGGACATCACCAGCGCGGTCAGCACCATGAACCATCTCGCATTCCACGTGCCGGCCGAGAAATTCGACGCCTACCGGCAGCGGCTCAAGGAAAAAGGCGTGCGCGTCGGCCCCGTGCTCAACCACGACGAGAGCGCGATGCAGGTATCCGCCACGGTGCATCCCGGGGTTTACGTCCGCTCCTTCTACTTCCAGGACCCAGACGGCGTCACGCTCGAATTCGCCTGCTGGGAAAAGGAATTCGATGGGAGCGAAACGAAGGCCGTTCCCAAGACGGCAGCTGACCGGCGTCCCCCGGTGGCGGCCGTAGGCTGACGGCGGAAACGCGCACGAGCCGGGGTGTCCATGTTGACCGACGGCATCTTGACCGACGCGCAAATCGCCGCGCTGACACCCGAGCAGCGGCGAGATCTGATCACCCGGTTGGAGCAGCCCCTGAGCGACGTGATCGACCCCGTGCTGCTCAGACGGATACGGCGCATCCGCCTGGGCCTGATGATCGGTGGCTCGGTCGCGATGATCCCGTGGCTCGTGTATCTCGCCTTTACGCTCCCGGAGAACTACGTCGCCCACAACTGGCCTGCCACCTGGATCGGCTTCGACGTTCTGTTGGTGGCATTCATGGTGGCGACGGCGGTCTTCGGCTACCTGCGTCGCCAGGTGCTGGTGTTTGCCGCCTTCACCTCCGGAGTGTTGCTGATCTGCGACGCCTGGTTCGACCTGATGACCGCCGGACCGGATGACCTAGTGCTGTCGCTGGTCACCGCACTGGGAATCGAGGTGCCGTTGGCGATCTTCATGATTCGCGGTGCGCAGCGCATCATGCGACTCACGATGATGCGTTTGTGGCTCTTGGACCCTGGCGTGCGACTTTGGCACCTGCCGCTGTTTCCTTGAGCCCGTAGAGCTTTGGCTCGGTCAGTTGGTCGAGGAGCATAGCCAGCTGATCGACGAGCTGATCCGGTTGGAGCCGGACGTCGCCGGCCAGCCAGGCGCTGATCGTTTGACCGACGCCACCGACCGCGAAGTGCGCCCCAGCCTTGATGCGGTCGTTTGCCGGCATGCGCAGTGCGTCCCCGACATACTGACCCGACAGCATGGCGAACAACGCACTCGATTCCGCACGCTTGCGCACGACCACGGCGTTGGCCAGTTGCATGCTGAACAGCAGCCGTCCGATGCGGGCGTCGTCGGCGATGGTCCGCACGATGTTGGCCATCCCGGCTCGGCTTCGCTCGTGTGCGGGCACCGTGGCCACCGCGGCCTGTGTGGTGGCGGCCAGCTCGGCGATCACCCAGTCGAACACACCGCTGACGAATTCGTCCTTGTCGGCGAAGCTTTCGTAGAAGTAGCGGGCGGCCAGCCCGGCCCGGCCGCAGATGCCGCGGACGGTCAATTCGGAAATGTCGTGCTGGTCGGCCCCGAGCAGGTCCAGCCCGGCGTCCAGCAACCGCCGGCGGCGGGACGCCGTACGCTCGGCGGCCTCGATGCCCCCGTAAGGCCGCTTGCTGGGACTCATAGCCACCATCTTGACACGGGTGCAATAAACCGCCAATAATTCTGGTAACTGATGTTCGCACAATTAGCGGGCCGGTGCCGCGGGGAGGACGCTGTGGCCGTTCACGAGGCCGTTCAGGGGCGGCGGGGTCGGCGTGGCCGGGGTCTGGGGATCGACGACGGTTTGATGGGCGTGGCGTTGCTGGCCGGCCCGGCGAACGTGATCATGCAATTGGCGCGGCCCGGCGTGGGTTACGGCGTGCTGGAGAGCCGCGTAGAAAGCGGCCGGGTGGACCTGCATCCGATCAAACGTGCGCGTACCACCTTCACCTACCTGGCGGTGGCGACCGCGGGCAGCGACGCCCAGAAGGACGCCTTCCGCCGGGCGGTGAACCGGGCGCACGCGCAGGTCTACTCCACGCCGGACAGCCCGGTGCAGTACAACGCCTTCGACGTCGACCTGCAGCTATGGGTGGGCGCCTGCCTGTACAAGGGCGCTGTCGACATCTATCGCATCTTCGTCGGTGAGCTCGACGAGGCCGATGCCGACCGCCACTACCGCGAGGGGATGGCTTTGGCCACCACATTGCAGGTGCCACCGGCCATGTGGCCGGCGGATCGGGCGGCGTTCGACCGGTACTGGCGGGAATCGCTGGCCCACGTGCACATCGACGACGCGGTCCGCGACTACCTGTACCCCATCGCCGCGGCTCGCGTGCGTGGGGTGGCGCTGCCCCGTCCGCTGCAGCGGCTGTCAGACAGCTTCGCCTTGCTGATCACCACCGGTTTCCTTCCCCAGCGATTTCGCGACGAAATGCGGTTGCCCTGGGATGCGGCCAGACAACGGCGCTTCGACCGGCTGATGGCGGTGTTGCGCACGGTCAACCGCGCGATGCCCGGATGTGTCCGGCGGTTCCCGTTCAACGTCCTGTTGTGGGACGTTGACCGCCGGATCAGGACGGGCCGACCCCTGGTCTAAAGCGGTTCCCTCGGCACTACATAGGTTGATAACGACAATCATATTCATTAAGCTTCTCGCGGTCTGGTAAACCCTCCCAGCCCGAGGAGTGCCTGTGACCGCGCCGATTTGGATGGCTTCGCCGCCCGAGGTGCACTCGGCGTTGCTCAGCAGCGGCCCGGGGCCGGGGCCCCTGCTGGCGGCCGCTGCAGCGTGGGCCTCCTTGAACATCGAATACGCCTCGGCGGCAGAAGAACTCAGCGCATTGCTGGCGGCTGTGCAGGCCGGCGCATGGGAGGGGCCGAGCGCGGAATCGTATGCGGCCGCACACGCGCCCTATCTGGCGTGGTTGACCGAGGCCGGCGCGAACAGTGCGGCGGCCGCGGCCCAACTCGAGACCGCGGCCGCCGCCTACACCGCCGCGCTGGCAGCAATGCCGACGCTGGCGGAGCTCGCCACCAACCACGTCGTGCACGGCGTCCTCACGGCGACGAACTTCTTTGGCGTCAACACGATCCCGATCGCGGTCAACGAGGCCGACTACCTCCGGATGTGGATTCAGGCCGCCACCACGATGGGCAGCTATCAAGCGGTCTCCGCCGGGGCGGTTGCGTCAACACCGCAGACCGCCCCGGCGCCGCACATCGTGAAATCCGACGCCACTGCAAATCCCCAGGCGAGTACCAACCCGCTGCCGCATATCGTGCAGCGGGTCCAGCAGTTCTGGCAGGGCCTGCTCACCGACCCGTCGCAAGTGGATCCAAGTAATCCGCTGGGTCTGCCGCCGCAGCTCGTGCAGGGCCTGCAGAAATTTGGTATCGGGAACAGCCCCGTGGCCCACGCCCCGCTGCTCGACTACCCCGTGGATAACTGGGTTTCCACCGTCCTGCAAAACTTCGGGATCAATTGGAATCCCAGTGCTGGCACGGTGAACGGACTCACCTACGATGCCTACGCGGATCCGGGCCAAGCGATGTGGTGGGTTGCTCGATCCCTCGAAGTCTTTGAGGATTTGCAACAGTTCGGCACATATCTGTTGCAAAACCCGGTTTTGGCTTTTCAGTACCTGATCAGCTGGCAACTGTTCGATTTTCCGCTTCATATCGAAGAACTTGCTTTCTTTTCGAACGTGCCGTTCCAGGCGGTGTACGCCGCACTCCCCGCGGCGGCTGCCCCGCTCGCGTCCGCGGGCGGCCTCGCAGGGCTGGCCGGGTTGGCCGCCCTGCCGCAACCGGTTGTCGCGCCGGTCCTGGCACCCCTCGCCCCGCCGCCGTTGTTGCCGGTCGCGGCGACGGCCCCGGCGATCGCCGCGCCGAGCGTGACCACCGGATCGGCACCGGCGCCCCCGCCCGCATCTCCCGGCGCGTCCGCCCTCGCGGGTCCGGCACCGACACCGCCCGCGGCGGCGGGTCCGGTTGGATTTTCCCCCCCCTATGTGGTGCCTCCCGGCATCGGACTCGGCTCGGCGATGAGCAGCAGCGCGAGCTCGAGCGCTAAAAGGAAAGCACCGGAGTCAGGTGCCGCGGCGGCGGCGACAGCGACGACCGCGCGGGAGGCGGCACGTGCCCGGCGCCGTCAGCGACAGCGACAGCGGGGGTACGGCGACGAGTTCATGGACATGAACATCGACGTCGACCCCGACTGGGACGAGCCGCGAGCGAAGGATGGGACGGCAACGTCGGCTCGGGGCGCCGGCAGCTTGGGCTTCGCCGGTGCCGCGGCCACGACCCTCGCCTCGGAGCCGGCGGGGTTGACGACACTGGCCGGGCTGGCCGGTGACGAATTCGGCGGCGGTCCGCGCATGCCGATGTTGCCGGGCACGTGGGACCGCGACGACTCCGGCGAGACGGGCGGTCACCCCCCGTCGGCGTAGTGTCAGTTGGGTGCGCAGCGAAGGTGATACCTGGGACATCACGACGAGTGTGGGTTCGACCGCGCTGTTCGTAGCTACCGCGCGGGCGTTGGAGGCGCAAAAGCCGGAGCCGCTGGCCGTAGACCCGCATGCGGAGCTGTTTTGCCGGGCCGTGGGCGGCCCGCCGGCCGACGTCCTCGACGGCAAGGCACCCGACCATCCGCTCAAGAGCGCGGACTTCGGCGAACATTTCGTGAACTTCCAGGCCGCTCGCACCAAGTATTTCGACGACTATTTCCGCCGGGCGGCCGCGGCGGGCGTGCGGCAAGTGGTCGTCCTGGCCGCGGGACTGGATTCGCGGGCCTACCGGCTGGACTGGCCCGCCGGGACGACGATCTTCGAGCTGGACCGCCCACAGGTCCTGGACTTCAAGCGCGAGGTGCTCAGCGGCCACGGCGCGCAACCGCGAGCCGATCGCCGCGAAATCGCGGTCGATCTGCGGGAGGACTGGGCAGCCGCCCTGCGGGACAGCGGCTTCCATGCGGACAAGCCCTCGGCGTGGATCGCCGAAGGTTTGCTCATCTATCTCCCGGCCAGCGCGCAGGAGCAGCTGTTCACCGGCATCGACGGCCTGGCCGGTCACGGAAGCCATGTCGCGATCGAGGATGGCGCGCCCCTTGACCAGGACGAGTTCGAGGCTGCCGTCGCGGAAGAACGTGCGGCCGCCGCCGAAGGTGATCAGCGGCTGTTTTTTCAGTTGGTCTACAACGAGCGGCACGCGCCGGCGACCGAGTGGTTCGGTGAGCGCGGGTGGACCGCCGTCGGTACTCCGCTGGTGGATTACCTTCGCGAGGTCGGCCGGCCGGTGCCCGGCCCGGAAACCGATGCCGGGCCGATGATCGCCCGTAACACGCTGGTCAGCGCCGTCAAGGCCTGATCGGGAACTTTCGGGAACTTTCGGGAACTTTCCAGGGCCCTTGGCCGACTACTAGCTGCGTGCTTGGTTCGCCGCCGACGGTCTGGGCGGCCGTTGAGTCAGCCCGATCGGTAAGGGGGGTCGCTGCCGTATGACCGCGCCGGTGTGGATGGCCCTACCTCCGGAGGTCCACTCGGCGGAACTGAGCAGCGGCCCGGGGCCGGGCGGTCTGCTGGCCGCCGCGGCGGGCTGGAGCTCGTTGAGCGCAACGTACGCCTCGGTGGTGGACGAACTCACCGCGATCCTGGGCAGTGCGCAGGCCGGGGCGTGGCAAGGGCCGACCGCCGAACAGTATGTGGCCGCGCACGCGCCCTACCTGGCGTGGCTGAGGCAGGCCAGCGCCGACAGCGCGGCGACGGCTGCCCAGCACGAAACCGCCGCCGCCGCCTACTCCGCGGCGTTGGCCGCGATGCCGACCTTGGTCGAGCTGGCCGCGAACCACGCGATCCACGCGGTTTTGCTGGCGACGAACTTCTTCGGCGTCAACACCATTCCCATCGCGCTCAACGAGGCCGACTACGTTCGCATGTGGATCCAGGCGGCCACCACCATGGCCACCTACCATGCCGTTTCCGCAACGGCGGTGAATTCCGCGCCCCAGACCCCGGCGGCCCCGCAGATTCTGCATGCCGCCCACGGCTCCAACGGCGGTCACAGTGCTGACAACGGGCTCCAACCCATCGTCGACAACGACGAGGGGGACCCGACGCAATTGAGCTGGTGGATCAACCGATTCCTGGAGGTTCCGAAAACCCTGTGGCGGGATGTGCTGGAATTTCCGCAGCACCCGACCCTGGCAATACAGCAGGTGCAGGCCGACATCCCGGCACTCATCGGTGACGAGTTCACCCACGTGGGAGAGGTCATCACCACGTTTCCGCAACTGCAGACCGTAGTGCCGCTTGCCCTCGCGTCGTCCGTCGTCGCCCCCGGATACGCGGCCGGGCTCGCGGGTCTCAGCGGCTTGTCCGGGATTCAGCCCGCAGCGACCGCCGCCGTGGCGGCGGTGCCGACGCCCCAGACGCCTGGCGTGCCGGTAGCCGGCGGCTCTTCGCTCGTGAGCGTTGCCTCGGCGCCCAGCCCGACTCCCTCGCCGGCCCCGGCTTCGGCCTCGGCGCCCGCGACCGCGCCGGCGGCGGCGTCGACCTCCGCACCCCCGCCGCCGCCGCCCGCGGGCGTCGCCGGAGGGGCCCCTCCCTACCTGGTGGGGGGCTACGGCATCGGCTCGAGCACGCAAATGAGCACAAGCGGGCAGCGGAAGTCTCGGGAGCCGGAGGCTGCCGCGGCCGCGGCAGCCGCCGGCGCGTCGGCCCGCGAAGAACGGGCGCGCCGGCGTCGGCGGGCGGGGATGCGCGGGTACGGGGACGAGTTCATGGACATGAACGTCGAGGTCGAGCCCGACTGGGGCGCCCCGTCGGGTGTTGAGCCGGCCGCGTCGACCGCGACCTCGGGCCGCGGTGCCGGAAGTCTGGGGTTCGCCGGAGCGGCACGCAAGGACACGGTCCCCGAAGCGGCCGGCTTGACCACCCTGGCCGGCGACGAGTTCGGCGGGGGGCCCTCAGCCCCGATGGTCCCGGGCACCTGGGACGCGGGCGAAGTTGATAATGATAATGATTTTCATTAGGCTGCACTTCGGTGAGAAGTCCTGCTCAGCGCGGCCGGAGGGGAAGAACGTCGTGCGGACCAGACCCGCGAGCACCTCGACACTTAGCTTATGCAATGCTAACTTCACCCAGGTTAGGTTAGGCGATGCTACATACAGGAGAACAGGCGACCGTGGAACGCGGTGACACCGGCACGCTCGCATCCAGAGCCCCGCGACCCCGGTCGAACGGCAGGGTGGACGACGACGTCGTCAGCCGGTTCGCCACCTGTTGCCGCGCCCTCGGCATCGCGGTGTACGAGCGGCAGCGCCCTCCCGATCTGGGCGCCGCGCGCTCCGGTTTCGCCCAGCTGACCCGCGTCGCCCACGACCAATGCGACGCCTGGACCGGACTGGCGGCCGCCGGGGACGTCTCCCTGGGTGTCCTCGAGGCCGTTTCGCGCACCGCGGCCACCGCGGGCGCGTTGCAGCGGCAGGTGGAACTGGCTCCCGGGGCGCTGGGCTTCCACTACGAGACCGGGCTGTATCTGCAGTTTCGCGCCACCACCACGGATGATTTTCTCCTCGCTTACGCGGCGGCGCTGGCTTCGGAGGGCGGGGCGGCACGCCTCGCCGAAGCTCACCAGATCGTCGCGGGCCTCATCGAACGCCGTCCGAGCTGGCGGGCGGCCCGCTGGGTCGCCGTCGTCATCAACTACCGGGCTGCGCGTTGGTCGGACGTGGTCAGGCTGCTGACGCCGATCGTCAACGATTCCGATCTCGACGACGCCTTTTCACACGCCGTCAAGATCACCCTGGGTATTGCGCTGGCCCGGCTCGGCATGTTCGCCCCGGCGCTGTCGTATCTCGAGGAGCCGGACGGCCCCGTCGCGGTCGCGGCGGTCGACGGCGGCCTGGCCAAGGCGCTCGTGCTGCGGGCGCACGTCGACGAGGAGTCGGCGAGCGAGGTCCTGCAGGACTTGTATGCCGCCCACCCCGAGAACGAGCAGATCGAGCACGCGCTCTCGGACACGAGTTTCGGGCTCGCCACCACCACCGCGGCGCGGATCGACGCCCGGACCGATCCGTGGGATCCCGAAACCGAGCCAGCGCCAGGCGATTTCGTCGATCCTGGAGCCCACGAGCGCAAGCGCGTTTTGTTGGCGGAGGCCGAACGCGAGCTCGACGAGTTCATCGGCCTGGACAAGGTCAAGGATCAGGTTGCCCGGTTGAAGAGCGCGGTGGCGATGGAACTCGTGCGCAAGCAGCGCGGGCTCGAGGTGGCACAGCGCACGCACCATCTGGTTTTCACGGGGCCGCCCGGCACCGGCAAGACCACCATCGCCCGCGTTATCGCCAAGATCTATTGCGGCTTGGGCTTGTTGAAGAAAGAGAACATCAGGGAGGTGCACCGCGCCGATCTCATCGGCCAGCACATCGGGGAGACCGAGGCGAAGACCAACGCCGTGATCGACAGCGCGCTGGACGGGGTGCTGTTCCTGGACGAGGCCTACGCGTTGGTGGCCACGGGAGCCAAGAACGACTTCGGCCTGGTGGCCATCGACACTCTGCTGGCCCGCATGGAGAACGACCGCGACCGGCTGGTGGTCATCATCGCCGGGTACCGCGCCGACCTCGATCGGTTCCTCGACACCAACCAGGGTCTGCGGTCGCGGTTCACCCGCAGCATCGACTTCCCGTCGTACAAACCGGCCGAGCTGATCGAGATCGCGAACTTCATGGCCGCCAAGCGTGACAGCGTCTTCGCGCCGGACGCGCTCGCCGACCTCCAGGCGTTGTTCGCGGACCTCGCCGAGACATCGAAAGCGGACGCAGCCGGGGTGCAACGTCGAGGCCTCGACATCGCGGGCAACGGCCGGTTCGTCCGCAACGTGGTCGAAAAGTCCGAAGAGGAACGTGAATTCAGGTTGGACCACTCCGAGCACGCCGAAACCGGCGAATTCACCGACGAGGAGTTGATGACGATCACCGCCCAGGACGTGCGGAATTCGGTTGAGCCGCTGCTGCAGGGGCTCGGCCTGGTGGAGCCGGCATGACCGCCAATGAGCCGGACGAAAGCGCGGGGGCACGGCGTTCGTTCACCTCCCGCACCCCGGTGAACGACAGCCCGGACAGGCTCGCGTACCGCCGCGGTTTCGTCACCCGCCACCAGGTCACCGGCTGGCGCTTCGTGATGCGCCGGATCGCCTCGGGCATCGCCCTGCACGACACCCGGATGCTCGTCGACCCCTTGCGCAGCCAGTCGCGCGCGGTGCTCATGGGCGCACTCATCCTGATCACCGGTCTGGTCGGCTGTTTCGTGTTCTCGCTGATCCGGCCCAGCGGCGCGGCCGGCAACAACGCCGTGCTTGCCGACCGGACCACCGCCGCGCTGTACGTCCGGGTCGGTGATGACCTGCACCCCGTGCTTAACCTGACCTCGGCCCGGTTGATCGTCGGCCGGCCGGTCAACCCCACCACCGTCAAAAGCGCTGAGCTGGACCGGTTTCCGCGCGGCAACCTGATCGGTATTCCGGGCGCCCCCGAGCGCATGGTGCCCAACGCCGCACGCGACGCCAACTGGACGGTGTGCGACTCGGTCGGCGGGACCGATCAGTCGGGCGGCGGACACGGCACCCGCAGCACGGGTGTCACCGTGATCGGGGGGCCGCCCGACGGTGCCGGGGCGCGGGCTGCCGCGCTGCGCGCGAACCAGGGTGTCCTGGTTGACTTCCCGACCGACCGCGGCACCGACACCTGGCTGCTCTGGCAAGGCAAACGTAGCCGGATCGACCTGAGCAACCACGCCGTCACCGACGCACTCGGATTCGGTGTCGGAAATTCCCCTCTGCCCGCGCCGCGGCCCATCGCGCTGGGGCTGTTCAACGCGGTACCCGAAGCCCCGGCGCTGACGGCGCCGCCGATCCCGAATGCGGGCAGTCCGGCGGGCTTTTCGGTGCCCGCCCCGATCGGAGGGGTTGTGGTCTCCTATGGCGTGGAGCAGAATTCGTCGGACACCTTGCGGTATTACGCCGTGTTGCCCGATGGCCTGCAGCCCATTTCGCCGGTGCTCGCCGCGATCTTGCGCAACACCAATTCGTATGGCCTCGACCAGCCACCGCGGCTCGGCGCCGACGTGGTGGCCAGACTCCCGGTGTCGCGGATGCTGGACACCAGCCGCTATCCCGACCAGCAGATCGTTGTCGTCGACCCGGCAAAAGATCCCGTTACCTGCGCCTACTGGAGCAAGCCGGCCGGGGCGGCCAGCAGTTCGCTGAGTTTGCTCGCCGGCTCGGTGCTGCCGGTGCCGGACGGGGTTCGCACCGTCGGCCTGGTCAGCGGCGGCCCGCAGGGAAATGGCACGACGGCCAACCGAGTCGCCCTGGCGCCGGGCACCGGCTACTTCACCCAGACCGTGGGGGGCGGGTCGGCGGCGCCGGCCACCGGATCGTTGTTCTGGGTTTCCGACACCGGAGTTCGCTACGGCATCGACACCGAGGCCGGCGAGGCCGCCGGCAATCCCGCCACCGGACGGCAGAAAACCGTTGAGGCCCTTGGCCTGAACGAGCCGGCCGTCCCGATCCCGTGGTCAGTGCTGTCCCTGTTCGCCCCCGGACCGACGTTGTCGCGCGCCGACGCGCTGCTGGCGCACGACGGCCTGGCACCCGACACCAAGCCCGGTCGCCCGGTGTCGGCCGAAGGAGTGGGCCGATGAGTCGCCTGATTTTCGAGGCCCGCCGCCGCCTGGCGCCGCCGACGACCCGTAAGGGCGCCATCACCATCGAGCCGCCCCCCGAGCTGCCGCGGGTGATTCCGCCGTCGTTGCTGCGGCGCGCGATGCCGTATCTGATCGTGATCCTGATCGTCGGGATGGTGGTCGCGCTGGTCGCCACCGGCATGCGGGTGATCTCGCCGCAGACGCTGTTCTTCCCGTTCGTGCTGCTGCTGGCGGCAACCGCGCTCTATCGCGGGAACGACAACAAGATGCGCACCGAGGAGGTCGACGCCGAACGGGCCGACTACCTGCGTTACCTGTCGGTGGTGCGGGACAACATCCGAACCCAGGCTGCCGAGCAGCGCGCGGCCGCGCTGTGGTCGCATCCGGAGCCTGCGGCGCTCGGCGGGGTGCCGGGGTCCCGCCGTCAGTGGGAGCGTGACCCGCACGATCCCGACTTCTTGGTGCTGCGGGCCGGCCGTCACCATGTGCCGCTCGCCACCCCGCTTCGGGTTGCGGACACGGCCGACGAAATCGACCTGGAGCCGGTGTCGCACAGCGCTTTACGTAGCCTACTCGACACCCAGCGCACGGTGCGCGACGTGCCGACCGGCATCGACCTGACCAAGGTGTCACGCATCACCGTTGTGGGCGCCGCGGGGGCCGCTGAAGACGCCGTGCGGGCGGCTTTGCGGGCCTGGATCGCGCAGGCCGTCACGTGGCACGACCCGACGGTGCTCGGGATCGCGCTGGCCAGCAGCGATCTGGAGGGCCCGGAATGGTCGTGGTTGAAGTGGTTGCCGCACGTGGACATTCCCGGCGAGGTGGACGGTGTCGGACCGGCCCGCTACCTGTCGACCGATGCCGACGAGCTGGTCACGCGGCTCGGGTCCGCTCTCGGCGACCGGCAGCCGTTCACCGGCGAGCCCCCGAATGCGCTGCGGCACCTGCTGATCGTCGTCGACGACCCCGACTACGACGTGAACGCCTCGCCCCTGGCGGTGGGCCGCGCGGGAGTCACCGTCGTGCATCGCGTGGCCGATCCGCCGCACCGCGAACAGTATTCGGACCCCGAAAAGCCGATCCTGCGGGTTGCGGACGGCGCGCTCGAGCGTTGGCAGACCGGCGGCTGGCAGCCTTACATCGACAGCGCGGATCAACTCGGGTCGCAGGACGCCGCGCACCTGGCCCGTCGGCTCTCCCGGTGGGATTCCAATCCGACCCATCCCGGGCTGCGATCTGCGGCCACCCGCGGCGCTAGTTTCACCACGCTGCTTGGCATTCCGGACGCATCCGAGCTGGATGTGCCGGCGCTGTGGGCACCCCGCCGCCGCGACGACGAGTTGCGGGTTCCCATCGGTGTCACCGCAACCGGTGAGCCCCTGATCTTCGATTTGAAGGACGAGGCCGAGGGCGGGATGGGTCCGCACGGCCTGATGATCGGGATGACGGGGTCCGGCAAGTCCCAGACATTGATGTCGATCTTGTTGTCGCTGTTGACAACGCATTCGGCGGACCGGCTGATCGTCATCTACGCCGATTTCAAGGGCGAGGCGGGAGCCGACAGCTTCCGTAACTTCCCGCAGGTCGTTGCGGTGATCTCGAACATGGCCGAGAAAAAATCGCTAGCCGACCGGTTTGCCGACACGCTGCGGGGTGAGGTGGCCCGCCGCGAGTCGCTGTTGCGCGACGCGGGCAGGCGCATTCAGGGCAGCGCGTTCAATTCGGTGACGGAGTACGAGAACGCTGTGGCGGCAGGACACGACCTGCCACCGATCCCGACGTTGTTCGTCGTTGCCGACGAGTTCACGCTGATGCTGGCCGACCACCCGGAGTACGCGGAGCTGTTCGACTACGTGGCGCGCAAGGGCCGCTCGTTCCGCATCCACATCCTGTTCGCGTCGCAAACCCTGGATGTGGGGAAGATCAAGGACATCGACAAGAACACCTCCTACCGCATCGGGCTGAAGGTGGCCAGTCCCAGCGTCTCGCGCCAGATCATCGGCGTGGAAGACGCCTACCACATCGAAGCAGGTAAAGAACACAAGGGCGTGGGCTTCTTGGTGCCCGCCCCCGGGGCGACGCCCGTCAAATTCCGCAGCACCTACGTCGACGGCATTTACGAGCCGCCGCGGAAGTCCAAAACGCTTGTGATACATGCTGTTCCGGAGCCGAAGCTGTTCACGGCCGGGGCGGTTGAGCTCGACCAGGGCACCGTCATATCCACCGGCGAGGACGAGGAAACGTCGGGACCGCCGCGTAAGCTGATCGCGACCATCGGCGAGCAGCTCGCACGTTACGGGCCGCGGGCACCGCAGCTGTGGCTGCCGCCGCTGGACGAGCCGATCATGTTGACCGCGGTGCTGGGCCGCGCCGGGGTGCCGCAACGGCAGTGGCGATGGCCGCTCGGCGAGATCGACAGACCATTCGAAATGCGCCGCGACCCATTGATATTCGATGCCACGTCGTCGGCGGGCAACATGGTGATCCACGGCGGCGCCAAATCCGGAAAGTCGACCGCGCTGCAAACGTTCATCTTGTCGGCAGCCAGCCTGCACTCGCCCGGCGATGTCACGTTCTACTGCCTGGATTACGGCGGCGGCCAGCTGCGGGCGCTCGAAGATCTCGCCCACGTCGGCAGCGTCGCCTCGGCGCTGGAGCCCGAGCGCATCCGTCGCACTTTCGGCGAGCTCGAACAGCTGCTGTTGTCCCGGCAGAGGCGAGAGGCATTCCGGGAGAAGCACGGCGCCGCGCCGGACGACGGCTACGGCGAGGTGTTCCTGATCATCGACAACCTGTACGCGTTCGGCCGCGACAACACAGATCAATTCAACACTCGTAATCCATTGCTGGCCAAGGTGACTGAACTGGTCAACATCGGCCTCGCGTACGGCATCCACGTGGTCATCACCACGCCGAGCTGGCTGGAGGTGCCGCTGGCGATGCGGGACGGCCTGGGGCTGCGCCTCGAGCTCAAGTTGCACGACGCGCGGGACAGCAATGTGCGGGTGGTGGGCGCGCTGCGCCGACCCGCCGAGACCGTCCCGCCGGATCAGCCGGGCCGAGGATTGACCATGGACGCAGAGCATTTCCTGTTTGCGGCTCCCGAACTGGGGTCGGCACTCGACCCGGTGCCCGCGATCAACGCGCGGCACCCCGGCCTGGCCGCGCCGCCGGTTCGGTTGCTGCCCACCAACCTTGCGCCCGCCGCGCTGGGCGACCTTTATCGCGGACGCGAGAAGGTGGTCATCGGCCAGCGGGAAGAGGACCTGGCGCCGGTCGTCCTCGACCTGGCCGAGAACCCATTGCTCATGGTGTTCGGCGACGGAAAATCGGGCAAAACCACGCTGCTGCGCCACATCATTCGAACCATCCGCGAGCACTCGACCGCGGATCAGGTGGCCTTCACCGTGCTGGATCGCCGGCTGCATCTGGTCGACGAGCCGCTGTTCCCCGACAATGAGTACACCGCCAACGTCGATCGCATCATCCCGGCGATGCTGGGGCTGGCCAACCTCATCGAGTCGCGGCGGCCACCGGCGGGCTTGCCGGCGCGCGAGCTGTCGGGATGGACCTATCGTGGCCACACCCACTACCTGATCATCGACGACTTAGACCAGCTGCCGGATACGCCGGCGATGAGTGGGCCGTACGCCGGCCAGCGGCCGTGGGCCCCCCTGCTCGGACTGCTCTCGCAGGCCGGTGATTTGGGGCTGCGCGTGATCGTCACGGCGCGGGCCACCGGATCAGCTCACGCCTTGATGACCAGCCCGTTGCTGCGTCGCTTGAACGACTTGCAGGCGACCACGTTGATGCTTTCGGGCAATCCGCACGACGGCGGCAAGATCCGCGGTCAACGATTCGGCAGGCTGCCGGCCGGGCGGGGGATTCTGCTGGGGGACAGCGACCTTCCGACGTATGTGCAGCTGGTCAACCCGCTGATCGGGGAGTCGGTGCTGGTAAGCGAGCGGCAACGCGAGGAACAGGAGGACTAGTCATGACGTTGCGAGTTGTTCCCGAGGGGCTGGCCGCGGCGAGCGCGGCTGTCGAGGCGTTGACGGCCCGGCTGGCGGCGGCGCACGCGGCGGCGGCCCCGGCGATCACCGGCGTGGTGCCGCCGGCGGCGGATCCCGTGTCGCTGCAGACGGCCGCGGGGTTCAGCGTGCGGGGCCAGGAGCACGCGGCCGTCGCGGCCCAAGGCGTCGAGGAGCTCGGCCGAGCCGGTGTCGGTGTCGGTGAGGCCGGCGCGAGCTATCTCGCGGGTGACGCCGCGGCCGCCGCCACCTACGGAACGGTGGGTGCCTGAAATTCGCAACATGACAGCCAACACCAGAAATCCGAAGGGGCCGAAGGGCCCGAGCAGAAGGGAATCATCATGAGTCTGTTGGATGCTCACATCCCGCAGTTAATCGCCGCCCAGTCGGCGTTCAGCACCAAGTCGGCGTTGATGCGCAGCACGATCAGCCAGGCCGAGCAGGAGGCACTGTCGGCGCAGTCGTTTCATGTGGGAGAGGCGTCCGCGGCGTTTCAGGCCGCGCATGCGCGCTTCGTCGAGGCCGCCGCTCGGATCAACACGTTGCTCGATATCGCCCAGGTCAACCTCGGAGACGCCGCGGGCACCTATGTGGCAGCGGACGCCGCGGCCGCCTCGGGCTACACCTCTTTCTGAAAGGAACTGTGATGTCGCAGATCACGTACAACTATCCCGCGATGCTGGGCCACGCCGCGGACATGTCGGGGTACGCGGGCACCCTGCAGGGGCTGGGTGCCGATATCGCCAGCGAGCAGGCCGCGCTGTCCAATGCCTGGCAGGGCGACACCGGTATGACCTACCAGGTGTGGCAGGCGCAGTGGAACCAGGCGATGGACGCCCTGGTGCGGGCCTATCAGTCGATGGCCGGCACGCACGAAGCCAACACGCTGGCCATGTACGCCCGCGACGCCGCCGAGGCCGCCAAATGGGGCGGCTAATCAGCGTCTCGATGACTTAAATGGGAACTTGCATGGGACCTAAATGGACTCGATACCCAACGCCGTCGAGCTGACGGTCGACCAAGCGTGGTTCATCGCGGAAACCACCGGCGCCGGCGCCTTTCCGTGGGTGTTGGCGATCACGACGCCGTATTGTGATGCCGCGCAACGGGAAACGTTTCTCGAGCGCCAGCGGGCGGAACTGGCACGGATGGGTCTGCTGTCCCGAGACGGAGCGATTGCCCCGGCGGTCGCCGCGTGGATCAAAACGGTGTGCTTTCCGGACCGCTGGCTGGATCTGCGTTACGTCGGACCGGCGAAGGGCAACGGCGGGACCACCGGTGCGAGTGAGCTGCTGCGTGGCATCGTGGCGCAGCGCGCATCGAGCACGGTCGTCGCATTGCGCAGCGCGCAGCTGATCACGTTCACCGCCATGGAGATCGACGGTCCCCGATCGCTGGTTCCCGTGCTTGGCGTCGGATTGGCGCAGCGCCCGCCGGCGCGATTCGACGAGTTCAGCATGCCGATGCGGGTCGGGGCCCGAGCCGACGAGCGGCTGCGGTCGGGTGCTCCGCTAGCCGAAGTCCTTGACTACCTGGGCATTCCGCGATCAGCGCGGCCGGTGGTGGAGTCGGTGTTCACCGGCCCGCGCAGCTACGTCGAGATCGTCGCCGGCTGCCGCCGCGACGGACAGCACGCCAGCACCGAGGTGGGCATGAGCATCGTCGACACCGCCGCGGGCCGTGTCCTGGTCAGTCCGTCCCGCGCCTTCGACGGCGAGTGGGTCTCGACCTTCACCCCGGGGACCCCGTTCGCGATCGCCGCCGCGATCGAGCAGCTCGCCGCCTTGTTGCCGGACGGCCAATGGTTCGCGGACCGTCGGCTGACCCGCGACTTCTCAACCCAATGCGTCTGACCGAAAACCCAGAGAACAAACAGAAAGAGAGCACGATGTCCCCCGAGCGCTATTCGAGGGTGCGGTGACGTCCGGCACCGTCATGCCGATCGTCCGCGTGGCCATTCTCGCGGACACCAGGCTGACGGAGATGGCGCTGCCCGCCGAGTTGCCGCTGCGCGAAATACTGCCCGCGGTTCAGCGGCTGGTCGTTCCCGCGGAGTCCAATGGTGACGGTGGTCTTCCCAACAACGCGGCTGCCCAGCTGAGCCTGGCGCCCATCGGCGGGGCGCCGTTCAGCCTCGACGCCAGCCTGGACACCGTGGGAGTCGTCGACGGGGACCTGCTGGCGCTGCAGCCGGTGCCCCCCGGCCCATCGGCACCCGGCATCGTCGAGGACATCGCCGACGCCGCGATGATTTTCTCGACATCGCGGCTGCGGCCTTGGGGCCCAAGACATATCCAGCGCGGGGCGCTGGCGGCGGCGATCGTGGTGGCGCTGCTGGCGACCGGCCTCGGGGTCACCTACCGGGTGGTCGCCGGCGGGTTGCCCGGGCTGGTCGCCGTCAGCGCGATCGCGGCGCTCACCGCGGTGCTTGGGCTGCTCACCACGGTGCGCTCGCCTCGCACCGGCATGGTGCTGACGATCGCCGCGCTGGTCCCCATCGGCGCGGCCCTGGCGCTGGCGGTGCCGGGGAGATTCGGGCCGGCGCAACTGATGTTGGCCGCCGCCGGTGTCACCGCATGGTCGCTGATCGCGTTGATGGTTCCGGCCGCCGAGCGCGAGCGGATCGTCGGCGTCTTCACCGCCACCGCGGTGATCGGTGCGGGAGTCTTGCTCGCCGCCGGGGCCGAATTGATCTGGCGGCTAACGTTATTGAGCATCGGCTGCGGGCTCATTGTGGCGGCCCTGCTGGTCACCGTCGAGGCGCCGCAGATGTCGGCGTTGTGGGCACGTTTCCCGCTACCGGTCATCCCGGCGCCGGGCGATCCCACCCCGTCGGCGCCGTCGCTGCGGGTGCTCGAGGACCTGCCGCGGCGGGTGCGGATCGGCGATGCCCATCAGAGCGGGTTCATCGCCGCCGCGGTGCTGCTCAGCGCCCTCGGATCGGTGGCTATCGCGCTGCGTCCCGAGTCGCTGGGGGCCTGGGGCTGGTACGTTGTGGCGGCAACGGCCGCCGCATCCGTCCTGCGCGCCCGCGTGTGGGATTCGGCCGCCTGCAAGGCGTGGCTGCTCGCTCAGCCTTTCCTGGTCGCCGGTGCCCTGTCGGTGCTGTACACCGCGACGGGCCGCTACACCGCGGCCCTGGGCGCGGTGGTGGTCCTTGCCGCGCTGGCGCTGGCGTGGGTGGTCGTGGCCCTGAACCCGAGCGTCGCGTCGCCGGACAGCTATTCGCTGCCGGTGCGCCGGTTGCTGGGCTTTGTCGCCGCCGGCCTCGACGCTTCCCTGATCCCGGTGATGGCGTACCTCGTGGGTCTTTTCGCGTGGGTGCTCGATCGATGATCCGTGCCCGATTGGCTTGTATCACAGCCGGTTTCGTGGTTGCCACCGGTGCTTGCCCGTCGGCGGTTGCCATCAGCCCGCCGGCGGTCGACCCGGGCGTGCCGCCGCCCAGCGGGACGCCGGGGCCCGGCCAACCGATGGAGCAGCGCGGCCCCTGCAGCACCTCCGGAGTCATCCCCGGCACCGACCCGGGTGCCGTGACGCCCAGCCAGACGATGATGAATCTTCCTGCGGCGTGGCAGTTTTCCCGGGGCGACGGCCAACTGGTGGCGGTCATAGACACCGGGGTGCGCCCCGGCCCGCGCCTGCCCAACGTCGATCCTGGCGGCGATTTCGTGGAAACGACCGACGGCCTGACCGATTGCGACGGGCACGGCACCCTGGTCGCCGGAATCATCGCCGGCCAGCCGGGAGACGACGGTTTCTCCGGGGTGGCGCCCGCGGCGCGGGTGGTGTCGATCCGGATGACGTCGGCGAAATTCTCGCCGCGCACACCGGGCGGCGATCCGCTGCTGGAGCGGGCGTCCCTCGACGTCGCGACGCTGGCCCGGGCGATCGTTCACGCCGCCGACCTGGGTGCCAGGGTGATCAATATCTCCGCGACGACCTGCCTGCCAGCCGACCGCCCGATCGACCAGGCCGCGCTGGGCGCGGCGATCCGGTACGCGGCGGTGGACAAGGACGCCGTGATCGTCGCCGCCGCGGGCAACAGCGGGTCGACGGGATCGGTAGGTGGCGGAACCGCGGGAACCTCCTGCGAATCCAATCCGCTCACCGACCTGAGCCGGCCGGACGACGCGCGTAACTGGAACGGTGTCAAGTCGCTCTCCATCCCGTCGTGGTGGCAGCCGTATGTTCTCTCGGCGGCGTCGCTGGCACCGGACGGACAACCGTCGAAATTCACCATGGCCGGGCCGTGGGTGGGCATCGCGGCACCCGGCGAAAGCATTGCGTCGGTGAGCAACCGCGACGGCGGCGGCCTCGCCAATGGCCTGCCCGACGACCACCAGCAGATGGTCGCGCTGAGCGGCACCAGCTACGCGGCCGGCTATGTCTCGGGCGTCGTGGCGCTGGTCCGCAGCAAGTATCCCGGGTTGACCGCCGCACAGGCGATACGCCGCATCACCGCGACCGCGCGTGGCGGCGCCCGGGCGCCCTCCGACGTCGTCGGCGCGGGCAGCGTGGACCCCGTCGCCGCGCTCACCTGGGAGCTGCCGGCCGGCGGGCCCAGCGGTGCGGGCGGACCGGCCGGCGCGCCAACGAAGCCGGTGGCCGTTCCGCCGGCGTCGGCGCCCAAGGACACCACACCGCGCACCGTCGCGTTCGCCGGAACCGCCGTGCTGGCCTTGGTTGTCGCGGCCGCCGCCGCGATCGCCGCAAGCACCCGACGGAAGGAGACCACCCCGTGAGCCCGTTTCGCTCGATACCGCCTTGCGGCAGCGGCCGAGTCACGCTGGCGCTGCTGGTGTTGGTGCCGGCCGTGTTGGCCTACCCGTGGCGGTCGCCTCGCGAATACTGGTTGCTCGGCATCGCCGCCGCTGTTGTCATCGCGCTGTTCGGCTGGTGGAACGGCTTGCACTTAACCACGATCCTGCGCCGCCGCCTGGCGATGACGCGCCGTAGTGGTGGCTCCGAACCCGAAATGGCGCCGGCCACCGAGACGACCGTGCTGCTACGAATCGGGCCGCCGGTCGGAGACTCGGATGTGCTTCCGCTGCCGCTGATCGCCCGGTACCTGGACCGCTACGGCGTCCGCGCGGACAAGATCCGAATCACCAGCCGGGACAACGCATTCGACGCGTCGAGGCGGGAGACCTGGATCGGGCTCACGGTGTCGGCGGCAGACAATTTGGCGGCGCTGCGCGCGCGTTCGTCGCGGATCCCCCTGCACGAGACCGCCGAGGTCGCGGCGCGCCGGCTCGCCGACCACCTCCGCGAGATCGGATGGGAAGCCACCACGGTGGGGCCCGACGACATCCCGCGCGTGCTGGCCCCCGATGCCCGCGAAACCTGGCGGGGAGTGCAGCGGGGCACATCGGATCACGTTGCGGCATACCAGATCCGGGTCGACGACGCACTCCCCGAAACCCTGGCGGCGATCCCGTCGATTCCGGCGCGCGAGGTCTGCCTGGCGCTCGAGATCGCCGGTGACGGAACCCGCAACACGGTCGCCGCCGCGTGCGCCTTCCTGACCGATACGCCGCCCGGCGCGAGGCCGCCGCTGGCCGGGCTGACTCCGCAGCGCGGCAATCACCGACCGGCGCTCACGGCGCTCGATCTGTTGTCCACGCGGCGACTCGACGGACACGCCGACGAACCCGTCGGCCTACTGGCGCGGCTGGCCTGGCCGACCCCGGTGGCCGGCGCCCATCGGGCACCGCTCGCCGAAACGGCTAGAACATGACCTCCCGCAGAAACGGTGTCATCCGCCGCAGGTAATCCAATTGGCTCACGTGCAGCACATGGCTGCCGGGGAACCAGTGCAGGGCGCAGCGATCCCAATGATTCCACAGCATCACGGCCTGCTCCGGTGGCGCCATTCGATCGCCGAGACCGGTGATGATCATCCGTCGGTCCTTCGCCACCCGCGGCCGGTAGTTCAGCGGGCAGTGGTAAGCCAGCCCGGCGGTTAGCTCGTCGCGCCCGATGTTGGACAACCGCAATCCCAAACCCAGCAGCTTGCTGGCCGGGAACCATTCGTCGAACATCGTCGCCGGGGTCACGACCGGGCAGTTGGGGATGACGGCTTCGAGCCGGTCGTCGACGGCCGCCAGCAACGCGGATGTGTAACCGCCCAGCGATATCCCGGTCAACGCGATCCGGTCGACCCCGGTGTGGCGCAAATAGTCGATGATGGACCGAAAGTCGTGCACGGCCTGAGCCATCGCCTCTGCGAAACCGCCGAGCCCGCCGGCGAAATAACCGAAACCGCTGAACGGCGAGAACTTTTCGGCCCGCGGGCCGTGGAACGGAAGTGTGTACATCAACACGTCGTAGCCCGAGCGGTAATACCACGGCAGCGTGAAGAACCGCCCGTTGGCCAGATACGACGAGCCCATGAAACCGTGGATGACGCAGAGGGTGGGGTGCGGCCCGTCCGCATGACGCCAGTGCTGCGCGTGCACCACGTTGTTGGACCGCCAAGAGCTCCAGCGCGCGCGCATCGCCGGATTGATCGCGCGGAAGCTGGTGGGGAACGAGATGTTGTCCACCCTGCCGCGCGCGAGCCGTTCCGCGAACCGATTGGCGCGCCGAGCGGTGACCCGGGGCATGTGGGTGGGCGTCGGGAACGACTTCTCCGGATCCCGCTCCGCCGCCAGCTCGGCGTAGAAACCCAGGCTGGCGCGTTCGCTCCCGGAGCGCACCGAGGTGGCGATGACGGCCGGGGTCACCGTCGTGGCGAGCATCGATGCCACCGCGGTGCGCAGCGCGAGATCGCCGACCGAGGAGGCCTCCATGACCATTCGCTGACGGGGCGACAACGCCGAGGGCGGCGGCAAGCCGCCGGCGTCGGCGGGTACGTCGGCGCCGGGAACATCCGGAACGGGAACGGGGGGACCGAGCGGCTCCGCCTCGGGCTTCACGAACGCGATGGTATCCCCGACTCGGTCGCCGCCGTGGCGGCATGCGGTAATACGGTTTGTCTATCAGCCGCCTCGGGATGGTGTTGATCAGGAGGACCGACATGTGGGATCCGAACGTCTACCTTGCCTTCGCGGATCATCGGAGCCGGCCCTTCTATGACCTGCTGTCGCGGGTGGGCGGCGAGCGTGCGCGTCGGGTGGTCGATCTCGGCTGCGGGCCGGGCCATTTGACGCAGTACCTGGCCCGCCGCTGGCCGCAGGCGACCATCGAGGCGATAGACAGCTCGCCGGAGATGGTCGCCGCCGCCAAGGAGCGCGGAATCGACGCCGTCATCGGTGACCTGCGCGAGTGGAAGCCCAAGCCCGACACCGACGTGGTGGTGAGCAACGCCGCCCTGCACTGGGTGCCCGAGCATTCCGACCTGCTGGTCCGGTGGGCCGGCGAGCTGGCGTCCGGATCGTGGATCGCCGTCCAGATACCGGCCAACTTCGACACCCCGTCACATGCCAGCGT
Source organism: Mycobacterium sp. (assembly GCF_019247615.1). Taxonomy (GTDB): domain Bacteria; phylum Actinomycetota; class Actinomycetes; order Mycobacteriales; family Mycobacteriaceae; genus Mycobacterium. The sequence goes on from NZ_JAFBAT010000233.1 coordinate 23,208, forward strand.
GCGCGCGCTGGCCCGTCGTGAGCCCTACGCAAAGGCCATGCGGGACATACCATTTCGTGTCGGAGCGGTAGTCCAGCCGCCGACTCATTACGTCAACCTGCTGCTGGACGCCGGCTGCAAGGTCGACGCTTGGGAGAGCACATACCTGCACCAGCTGACCGGTGAGCACCCGGTGCTGGAATGGATCACCGGCACGGCGCTGGTCCCGGTCCGCGAGCGGCTCGACGACGAACGCTGGGAACAGTTCCGGCAGGAACTCATTCCACTGCTCGATGACGCCTACCCGCGGAGGGCCGACGGTACGACGATTTTTCCCTTCCGCAGGGTGTTCATCGTCGCCCAAGCCGGTGGCGGGCATCGCTCGCGTGGGTAACGTCGGTCGCCCGGGGCTCTTCGATTCCTCGGTCGGCCGCGATGGCGGAGCTGCTGTTCGGCTTCATCCGATGAATCCGTAGATACGTCTCCGTGTAACGCACCGCGATCCGGGAACCGGCGAACTCCGACGGTATGACGTCGCCGGTGCGCTGGCGCCAATCGTGCAGACGCACCGCCATATCGGCCGCGATCGCGTCGACCGCAGCCCCAATGCACGTGTCACCCGCGAGCAAGTTGTTGCTCTCGGTGGGATCGGTGCGCAGATCGTAGAGTTCGCGCTCCGGCCGCGGACCCTGCACGTACGGTGCGACGGCCAGTCCCGACGGGCTTTCCTGGATGTCCAACGGCATGTCGAGCAATGGCCGGTGCGCGTAGTTTTCGATGTAGCTGTATTCCTTGGTGCGGATGGCGCGGATGGGGTCGAAAGAGTCGTGATAGGTCTTGGTGGTGTACACGTGATTTCGGACGGGTTCGGCGTGTGCGTCGGGCGCAAGCAACGCGCCGGCGTGTGACACGCCGTCGACGTCGGCCGGCGCCTTCAGCCCCAACAGGCCGAGCACGGTAGGCACCACGTCGACGCCGCTGAACAGTTCGTCGTAGACCCGGTGGGGAATATCCCGGTTCGTCGGTGGGCGGATGATCATCGCGATGCCGGTTCCGGCGTCGTAGAGCGTGGATTTCGCGCGCGGAAACGCCGGGCCGTGATCAGTGAAGAACACCACCCAGGTGTTCGCGTCCAGCCCCGTCCGGGTCAACGTATCGAGCAGCCGGCCCACCGCCGTGTCCGCCGCGGCGATCGCGCCGTAGAAGTCCGCGAGGTCACCGCGAACCTCGGGGGAATCGGGCAGGTAGTCGGGCGGATCCACGGCGGCGCTGTCGGCCGGAACGTATCGGTCGTGCGGGTAGGGACGGTGCGTTTCGAAGAATCCCGCGGTCAACAGGAACGGTTGGACGGAAACGCCCTCGGCGGCCTCGCGGTGCCACTCTTCAAGCCATTCGTTGGCCTGGCCCACCACGTACTCGCAATAGGAGTTCGACACGTCAAACTCGTCGAAGCCCAGCCGCTTCGGATACGACGTCTCGTGCTGCATGCCGAAAAGTGCTGAGTAGTAACCCGATTCGCCTAGTATCTGGGGCAGTGTGCGGACGCGGCTGCGGTATTCCCAGCCGAGGTGGGCCAGGCCCACGAGCCCATTGCTTTGCGGGTAGCGGCCGGTGAACAGCGATCCGCGCGACGGCGAGCACAGCGGCGCGGTGGCGTGTGCCCGAGTGAACAGGATGCCTTCGGCGGCGAGCCGGTCCAGTCGAGGGCTGGACACATCCGGGTGGCCGTAGGCGCCGAGATATCGCCCCAGGTCGTGCCAATGCACGATCAGCACGTTTTCTTTCGCCTCGTTGGCGCGTTGGGCCGTCATACCGTCACCTCGACGCGCGACGATACCGCAGCCGCAGCTGGTGTCACGCGACTCCGACCGCGTCGCGGCCGGCCCCGGTTTGACAGCTGCGTTCGCGGGCGTCACGCCGGCGCGAGCAAGGGGCGGCCGGTTTCGCCAGCGCGTGCCGGTGGGCGCATTCGGCCTACCTGATGGCGCCCGGCACCCGATCCCATCGGTTCTCGCTGACGAATTCCGACAGCGGTCGCCCGAAGGCCCAGCCGTCCAGCTCCAAGGCGGGACGATCCGGAAATTCGGGCACCGGCCCCAGGCACAGGATGGCCACGGGCTCGGCATCCGCGGGCATCGCAAGCAGCTCGGCCAACCGGTGGGGATCGAACAGCGAAACCCAGCCCATCCCAAGGCCTTCGGACCGGGCCGCCAGCCACAGGTTCTGGATCGCGCACGACACCGACGCGAGGTCCATCTGTGGCAGCGTCCGCCGCCCGAAAACGTGCGGCTCCCGGTTGGCGCACAGCGCCACCACGAAGAGCTCGGCGCATTCCAGGATGCCTTCGACTTTCAGTGCGAGAAACTCCTCGGCCCGCTCACCCAGGGCGGCGGCGGTGAGCCGGCGCTCTTCGTCGACCAGCGCGTGTATGCGTCGGCGCAGCGAGTCATCGGTGATCCGGATGAAGCGCCACGGCTGCATCAGGCCCACGCTGGGAGCCGCGTGCGCGGCCTGCAACAGGCGCGCCAGCACATCTTCTGCCACCACGCGGCCCGGTACGAAGCGGCGCATGTCGCGCCGCTCGGAGATCACACGGTAAACGGCCTGCCGCTCTTGGGGGCTGAACGCCTGATCGGACACGGGGCCATCCTAGGAAATCCGCGCTAGCGTGAGCCGGTGAAAGTTTCCGATGTCTTCGACCAGCTGCCCGCCAACGGCGCATACGGGGAGCCCTACAGGACGGCCGACGGCGCCACGGTGATCCCCGTTGCCAAACCTGTCGGCGTCTTCGTCATCCGCGGCGGCGAGGCTTCCTGGGTACCAGCGCTGGATTCCAACCGGATTGCGCTGATCGGGGTGCTCACCGGCCTGGCGGCAGCGGTGATCGGCGCCCTGGCGGTGCTGCGGCAGCCGCCCTGGCCCCGGATCACGATCACCGAACGCCGTCACGGGCTGTAAGTGACGCCGACCGCCCGGAACACGTATTCCGGCGGCATGTCGAAGCCCAGCGATCGTCGCGGCAGTCCGGCGAGCACGTCGGTCGGGATGGCCGCCTTGTAGTGCAGCGACAGCTTGCCGCTGAACGTCTCGTCAATCCGGGCTGTCTTGGTATCGAGGTCGACGTGGACCCGCAGGCCGGTGGACGAAATCTCGGCCTTCGCGGGGCCGGCCTGCGGCGCATCCCAAGCCACATCGACGGTCGGTCCTGCGAGTTTGGGCAGCATGGACAGCGTCGCCAGAACCCGCTTGGCGGTGAAGACCAGGGAACCGCTGTAGCTGGCGACGCTGTGTTGCAGCCGGACGCCGGGGATGGCGCCGCTGAATCGCCTGGTCACCGGAACATAATCGGCCAGGTAGACGATGCCCTCCGCCTCGGCCTCGGCGTGCAGATCGTCGGGTAGCTTGCCGATGCCGAACAACCTGCGAACAAAGACGGCCATGACGCCAGTATTACTCGCTATGACGGGAACCATGACGCGCCCGCGGACGGCCTTGGCCGTAGGAGTCGCCGTAGGAGCCGCCGTGGTCGCTGTCGTCGTGTACGCGGCCATGTGGGTGGGCTACCGCCAGGGCTGGGATTGGCTGCACCGCGTCGATTACTCGATGTTGAATGGCGCGCACGACATTGCCACCAAGCACCCGATGTGGGTTTGGTTTTGGAATGTCGTCTCGATCGCGCTGGGCCCGGTTCCGCTGCGTCTGCTGGGCGCGGTGGCCGCGGTGGCCGCGCTGGTGAGGCACCACGTGCGCGCGGCGCTGGTGCTGCTGGCGTGCGCGCAGCTGAGCGGGTTGGTGACGGCGGCGGCCAAGGGTCTGGCGAACCGCCCGCGGCCGTCGACCATGCTGGTGCCCGCGTCGGGAACGTCGTTTCCTTCCGGACACGCGCTCGAGGCGACGGCCGCACTCCTGGCCCTGCTGAGCTATCTGCTCCCGATGATGAGTCGGAGGATGCGTCGAGTCGCGATCGCGGTGACCGCACTGTGCCTGGTGTTGGTCGGCGCGGCCCGGGTGGCGCTGAACGTGCATTACTTGTCCGACGTGCTCGCCGGCTGGTCGCTCGGCTATTTGTATTTCCTGTTGTGCATCTTGATCTTTCGGCCTCCGAGCAGGCCGGCGGCCGATGCCGCGCCGATGATCACGGCGCAGTGACCCGATCGCGGCTGAACTTTTACTTGACCCCAAGGTTGGCGCCGCCTGACGATGGAATCCATGCGCCGACTGCTGGTTTCGCTGTGCGCTGCGGTGTGCCTGATTTCGTTGTCCCCGGCGCTCGCCCCGGTAAGTGGCGCGGCCACACCCTGGTTCGCGAACTCCGTTGGCAATGCGACGCAAGTGGTTTCGGTGGTGAGCACCGGCGGTTCCAACGCGACCATGGACATCTACCAGCGCACCGCGGCGGGCTGGCAAGCGCTCAAGACCGGGATTCCCACCCACGTCGGATCGGCCGGCATGGCCCCGCAGGCCAGGAGCGGCGTGCCCGCGACGCCCATGGGCGTTTACACGCTTGACTCGGCCTTCGGCACGGCGCCCAATCCGGGTGGCGGACTGCCGTACACCCAGGTCGGCCCCAACCACTGGTGGAGCGGTGACGACCACAGCCCCACCTTCAATTCGATGCAGGTATGCGAGAAGTCGCATTGTCCGTTCAACACGGCCGACAGCGAGAACCTGCAGATCCCGCAGTACAAGCACGCCGTCGTGATGGGTGTTAACAAGAACAAGGTCCCGGGCGGCGGCGCGGCCTTCTTCTTCCACACGACCGACGGCGGCCCCACCGAAGGCTGCGTGGCCATAGACGACACCACGTTGGTGCAGATCATCCGCTGGCTGCGGCCGGGTGCGGTGATCGCGATTACGAAGTAGCCAACGCGCGGCCGGGCGTTACCTTGAAGTTCATGCCCGCCAACGACATTGTCGCGTCGTAGGTTCTGTCGTAACCGGTTCCGCTGATTTTCCAGCCGGCCTCGGCGCGCCGGTAGGTGTCTCGGTAGAAGGCGGCGCCGATCAGCATGAAGTTGAGGTCGGCGACGATGACCCGGTCTTGTAGATACCAGCTGCCCGTTGCCGTGTCGCCGTCGACGGTGATGTCCGGATGCGTCACCCGGTGTTCCGTGATGACGTTGAGGGGCAGCGACGTCCGCATATACTCGACGAGGCCCGCGCGATTGGTGAAGTGCAGCTCGTTGCCGATCGACGGGCCATAGTCGGCCTTGATGTCTTCGGTCAGCGTGTCGGCGAAGTCGTCCCAGTGCTTGGTGTCCAGCGCGCGCAGGTACCGGTACTTCACCTGCTTGATCGCTTCGATGTCGGCTGCCACTTCTTGAAAGCTCATCTGGTCATTGCAGCACATGGCGCGGGGCGGGTCGCGCTACCCCTAACCGTCAGACAGGTAGTTGGTGACCATGTCGATCAGCGCGCGCCGTTCCCCGCTCCAGTCGACGTCGGTCCCGGTGATCATCTGTGCCAGCACCACCCCGCGCAGGGTGGCCCAAATGACCTCGGCCACACCCGCTTTCGAGGGGTCGTCGGTGATCAGCCGACCGAGTTGGCCGATCGCGGAGTTCATCTCGAGCAGATGACGCCGCGACGAGGCGCCCGGCCGGCCGCGCACGGCGCGCAGGATCTCGAACGCGGCCATCGATGTCGGGCTGCTGTAACAGCCCCAGGCGGTGTCGACGACGAGCTCGATGCGCTCCCGCAGCGCAAGCTCGCTGATGTCGGCCGACGACAGGCTGTCGACCAGCCTGGCCACGCCGTCGTCGACGACGGCCACCAACAGGCCGTTGCGGTCGCCGAAGTGGTACTGGATGACCCCCCACGTCACTCCCGCGCGTTCGGCTACGTGCTTTGCGGTGGTGGCCGCGAATCCCTCTTCCACGATGCAGCGGACCGTCTCGTCGATGATCCGCGCGCGCGTGTCGTCGCCGCGTTTGCGCGGCGCGGTGGTGCGCCGGGTGGGAGCAATAGACATTGTTGACTTTATAACATAGTCGTGTCTATTTTTGAACGGTGAGCCCATCCCGGTACGCGCGGCTGTCCCGCGACGAGTTGGCGGTGCTGGTACCCGAATTGCTGCTGATCGGTCACATGATCGACCGGTCCGGGATGGCCTGGTGCATCAGCTCGTTCGGCCGCGAGGAGATGGTGCAGATCGCCATCGAGGAGTGGGCGGGCGCCAGCCCGATCTACACCAGACGGATGCAGCGGGCGCTGAATTACGAGGGCGACGACGTTCCCACCATCTTCAAGGGGCTGCAGCTCGACATCGGCGCGCCGCCGCAATTCATGGATTTCCGGTACACCATCCACGATCGTTGGCACGGCGAGTTCCACCTCGACCACTGCGGCGCGCTGCTCGATGTGGAGCCGATGGGCGACGAGTACGTCTTCGGAATGTGCCACACCATCGAGGATCCGACGTTCGACGCCACCGCCGTGGCGACCAATCCGCGCGCGCAGATGCGTCCCATCCACCGGCCGCCGCGGGTACCGTCCGATCGGCACCCGCACTGCGCGTGGACGGTGATCGTCGACGAGTCCTATCCGCCGGCCCAGGGCATCCCCGCGCTGGAACTTGTTCGCCAAAGCCGCGCCGCGACATGGGAATTGGACGCCATCGATCGAGCCGACGAGGGGCAGGCGGATTACTCAGGACCGTTGTTGTCCGATTTCGACTTCGGCGCGTTCTCGCATTCGGCGCTGACCCGGATGGCCGACGAGGTCTGCCTGCAGATGCACCTGCTCTATCTGTCGTTCGCGATCGCGGTGCGGGCGCGCGCCACCGACGACGCCGAGGCCCGCTCGGTGGGCACCCGCGGGCTGATCGGCCTTGCCGGGCTTGGCGCAGAACGCATTCACCGCGCGTTAGGTCTCCCCGGCGGCATCGAGGGAGTGCGCCGCGTGCTCGAGCTGCATCCGCTGCTCAACCCCGTGGGTTACGTCTCGGCGGAAACGGAGGCGAACCGGCTGCAGGTGCACCGGTCGCCGGCCCACGACGATGGCGCGTGGATATCGCTGTGCTCACCGGAATCCGTGCAGCCGCTGCAGGCGATCGCCACGGCGGTGGATCCGCGGATCGCGGTTCGGGTTAGCGGCACCGACATCGAGTGGACCGCCGAACTGATCGAAACCGATACCCCAGACGACGAACTGCCAGAGGTTTCGGTAGCGAAATTGAGTGGGGGATCGACCTTCCAGTTCGAACCGAGGCGTTCGCTGCCCTTGACCGTGGTCTGAGCCAAAGCAATTTGTCAAGACGGTCGTCGATACCACTTCGGTGACGACACGGCATCGACCACATACCAATGAGGTTGTGAGCCAACTGCATACGGTGCGCCCGCCGTTATGGTTGACGCTGGCCACGGACCCCCCTATCGCCGAAAGTCTTCGCTCTATGTATGACCCGCTGGGGTTGTCGATCGGGACCAGTAACCTGGTCGCGGCGTGTAACGGAAATCCACCGGTTACACGCCGCGCCGTGCTGACGCTGTATCCGCACTGTGCGCCGAAAGTCGGTCTACCGGACGAAGGTCCGAACCTCAGCGAGCCGGGCGTGCTGATGCGCGGCTTCGTGGAGCGCATCGGTGAGTCGGTGGCGCTGGTGTCGCCCGACGGATCCGCCCACGACCCGGACCTGTTGATGGTCGAAGCGCTGGACGCGATGGTGCTGGCGGCGGGCGCGGACGTGGCGTCGTCGGAAATCTCCATCGCCGTTCCCGCCTACTGGAAACCGGGTACGGTGCAGGCGCTGCGCAACGGCCTGCGAACGCATTTGGGGTTTGTCCGAAGCGGCATGGCGCCGCGACTGGTCTCCGATGCGATCGCGGCGCTGACCGCGGCCAATGCGGAGCTGTGCCTGGCGGCAACGGGCGTGGTCGCACTGCTGGATTTCGGGGGTGGCGGCACCTCGGCCACGTTGGTGAGCCTCGCGGGAGATTTCGAAGTGGTCTGCCCCACCATGCGATACCCGGCGTTCTCCGGTGACGAGATCGATCAAGCGGTGCTCTTGAGGGTCTTCGAGGAGCTTGGGCACTTCAGCCGTATGGATCCGGCCAGCACCGCCGCGGTGGGTCAACTCGGCCTGCTCAGGGAGCAGTGCCGCACGGCCAAGGAGCGGTTGTCCATCGAGACGGTGACCGAATTCCCCGTGGAGCTCGGTGGGCGCAGGTGCAGCATGAAGCTGACGCGTGACGAGCTGGGAGACCTGATACAGGACCGGCTGAGCGGGTTCATCTATGCGTTCGACGATATGCTGGCCCGTCGTAAGAAGAGCTGGGCGGACCTCTCGGCGGTGGTGATGGTCGGCGGCGGCGCCAGCATTCCACTTGTCGCCGAACGCCTTTCGGTTCACGGGCGCCGACCCGTAGTGAAGCCTTCCCATCCGGAATTCGCGGCCGCCGCCGGCGCGTTGATGCTGGCCTCGCGCGGCGAACAGTTGGATCTGCGGGCACGCACGTCGATCGGGCTGCTCGCGGCGGCCGACGCCGTCGGTGACGTCGTCGACCTCGGCGCCGGCGACGTCTTGGTGATCGACCATGAGGCGCTGACCGATCGCGAGTTGGCTTGGTCTCAGACGGAATTCCCCGGCGATATTCGGGTTCCGTACAGTCCCGCCGCCTACGACGAAGACGGTCAGGCGGGCTGGTCGATGCGCCTGAACCTGATCGAGCCACCCCGGGAACCGGGGTGGCGGCGCCTCCGGTTATCGCAGTTGATCGTCGGGATGTGCGCCGTGGTCGCCATGACCGCGATCGGCGGGGTGGCTTACACATTGTCCGGCAAAGAAATTCGCGAAGTTCCGCCGGCGCGGACCGGTGCGCCCGTGCCGGTCCCGGAGCGTCCGCTGATGCCGAGTCGGGCGGCACCAGCGCCTCCTACGGCGCCGCCCAGCCCCCTACCGCCACCGCCGAGTGTGCAACCGGTACCCAGCCCGGCGCCGCCACCGACGCCCGAGCCGCCGCCGTCACCGCCCCCACCGGCGATCGTGACCACGCAGGCGCCACCGGTCGTCACGACGCATCGGCCGGCGCCGCCGACGACGACGCCCGCGCCGGCTACCCAGTCGCCGACCACGACGACGGCGACGACGACAACACCTCCTTCGCCGCCTACGACCACTGCGCCCCCCACGACCCCGACGACTACGGTGCCGATGACCACGCAATGGATACACGTGCCGTTGCTACCGGTGCCGATACCGGTTCCGGTTCCGCAGAGCCAGGCTCCCCAGCCACCCCAAGCGCCTCAGCCGCCTCAGTACCCCCAGTATCCGCAGCCCACCCAGAACCCTTTCCTGAGCCCTGGGTACTGAAAAGCACGACCTGTGAAATCGGCCGTCCTAAGAGCGCTTTCGGCCCTGCGCGAGTAGCGTGAAGTCGGCACCCAGGACGGGCTGGGTCTGTTGTTTGCTGCCCCTTCGGGGAGGCTTTGGAGGCCTTGGAGGCGCACATGGACATGGTGCTCGGGATCTCTACGGCCCCCACGATGGTGCGTTCAGTGCTCATCGAGGGCCACGACGCGAACGGTGTCACCGTCGAAGAGGACCACTTCGCGGTGGCCCCACGGGAATACTCGGCGACCACCGGGGTCGACCGCATCATCGGGACGATCGCGGCAGCCCGGGAAGGTGCGATCGCGGGCGGGCACCGACTGACCGCCACCGGGGTGACGTGGACGGACCCCGTCGACGTCGACGCGCTGCGGGATGCGGCTGCCTCGCACGACGCGGGCAGCGTCATGCTCGTTCCGCCCTTGCTCGCCGCCGCCGCATTGGCGCGCGCCGTCGGCGATGCCCTCAACTACGAGCACATCGCGATGTTGTACGTCGAGCGCGACGGCGCGACGTTGGCGATCGTCGAGGCCGCCGACGGATCGATCGGCGATCTGCGCCGGCAGCCACTGGCCGGGAACTCCGAGGCGGCGATTGCGGCCGAGCTGGGGACCATGGTCGCCGGCCTGGACGCGCCGGCATCGCCGGCCGACTGCGTGTTCGTCGTAGGCGGCGGGGTCGATGTGCTGACTCTCAAGGGCGCTCTCGAGGCTGCGACCGCACTGCAAGTCGTGGTCCCCGAGGAGCCCGACATGGCGCTGGCCCGGGGGGCGGCACTGGCGTCGGCGAACGCGCCGTTGTTCGCGTCGTCGACGGCTGCGCTGGCTTACTCCCTGGATCCGGGCACCGGCGACGGCGCGTTCGCCCACAGCGCCCGGGAAGACTTCGCGTTCGACGATGACGTGAGCATTAACCGGCGGGGACCGCTGGTGTTGGCCGGCAGCGCGCTGGCGGCCGTCGCAGCGGGACTGGTCGTGATTTCGCTGGCGTCGGATGTGGGGCCGGCGCGGCAGCCCACGCCGGCCGCCGGCGCAGTCGCGCAGGCCAGTCCCATGCCGCCCGATGCCCAGTTGGCGGCCCCCGGCCCTCCGCCACCCGCGCCAGTCCCGGCGGCCCCGGCGGAGCCCGCGCCTGAGGCCGCCGCCGTGCCCGCGGCGCCCCCGCCGTCGCCGGAGGCCGCACCGCCGGCGCCCGAGGTGACCGCCGCCCCCGAGGTCCCACCCGCTCCGCCCGTGCTGAGGCAGACGCCACCCAGCGCGGTCAACGCGGCGCCCCCCGCCCCCCCGCCCCGTCGTACGCCGACGCGGCGGGCGCCGCAGTCCGTGCCGGCCCCGGTGCAGCAGGCACCGGCCCCGCCGCCGTCGGCGGCCCCGGCGCCGCAGCCGGTCGCGGTGCCCCCACCGCCTCCGGCGGAGCAGCGACC
>NZ_JAFBAT010000017.1 GCF_019247615.1 Mycobacterium sp.
TCTATCGAAGCGGCAAGCTGTTGCTCGACGAAACCGTCACCACCGAGTACAAGCTCAACGACATCAACGAGGCGTACGACGACATGCTCGCCGGCCGCAACATTCGCGGGGTGATCATCCACGAGCACTGATGTGTCGACAGGCAGATCCGCATCATCTTCCAGCCCGCGCAGTTGATTCACCTACTCGCAGTGAAGGGATTCATTTCATGTCTTCGCCAGCCGATATCGTCCGCCACTTCTGCGCTTTGATGGAAGATCGGGACGCCGACGCGTTACGTCCCCTCCTCGCCGAAGGGGCCGTTTATCAGAACGTGGGAATGCCTGCCTTCTTCGGACCGGACGCCATCGTGGAGAACATGGCGGCCCAGTTCGCTATGTTCCCGGACGCCTACGCCTTCGAGATCGTGAACCTCGCCAGCGAGGGTTCCGTGGTGCTCACCGAACGCCTGGACTACATCCAGACTCCCGATGGACGCAAGCCGGCCATCCCCGTAATGGGGACCTTCGTCGTCGATGGCGACGCGAGAATCACACGCTGGACCGACTACTTCGACCTGAATCTGACGATCAAGCTGCTTCAAGGCGAGGACATCAGCGCCCTGGTGCCCGCGACCGCATGAGTTGGCACATCGATGATTCGAACTTAGCTGGGGATGAGGAGCCATGCGGGTGCCAAGGGCCGTCGCCAAATTCAATCGTCGAGTCACCAATCCAGCGGCTCGGTCGATCACGCCGTGGCTTCCGTGCCAAGGGACGCTCGAACATGTCGGACGCAAATCAGGCAGGCGTTATCGAACGCCGCTGTTGGTCTTTCCCTCCCCAGACGGCTTCGTCGTCCTCATCGGGTACGGGCTGCGTTCGGACTGGGTGAAGAATGTTTTGGCCGGCGGACAGGCGGTATTGCACAGGCGCGGCAGGAGTATCGCGCTGGTCAATCCTCGTCTTGTGAGTAAGGCCGAGGGCGCAGCGATCGTTTCGGGGCCATCAGGGATGTTCTACCGCCTGTTTCCGTACAACGAAGCGGCGATGGTGTTGACCAAGGTCGATTCCTCACAGTGACTTCGGGATCACAACTACCCAGTCCAGACACCAGCCGCTGCGGCGGCCCAATACCGACGCGAACGCCGCGGCTCCAAGGGGCTCGCAGGGAGCGTGAAGCATCAACCGAAACCGCTGTAAAGGATCAGCCGAAACACTGTCAGACATCACCCGAAACTGAAATGTCAAGCAGCCGAGTCACACAGCGTTTCGGTAGGCCGGGCGGGGCTCGAACCCGCCACCAACGGATTTGCAAGAGTCGGATCGCGTTTGAACCCAGAATCGACTGTCTCTTCCTGTGGCACAACATCCTTCTTGCCGTCGGACCGGTAGGGAACCTGCCGATTTCTATCGATTTCCGCTTGTTGGCGTCGAATATTCGGAAACTCATATTCGGGATGACGCCGCCTAAGGCCGAGCCAGACCCGCCAGGTCGGTCGCCTATCGGACGAAGACCTCGTGCGGCTTGACCGCGCGTTGCTGCCGGTTGCCCGGCTAACCTCGAAGAGCCACAATAACGGCACCGTTAACGCCAAGAAAGAAGGCGCATCAAATGCTCTCACCTCGCTGGCTGGTCAGATCTACCGTTCCCGTTATGGCTGGCGCTGCCCTGTTTACTGGCTCTGCGATTGCGACTGCCGATCCCGTCAATGACGGGTACCTCACTCGACTGCAGGGCCTCGGCTTCACTTGGCCGCCGGGCCACGAGCAGGCTCTCATCGGGATGGCGGCGCTAATCTGCGACGATCTCAACTCCGGTTGGACCCGCGACCAAGTTGCCCAGGACATCCACGCCAACTTGGACGGCAGGGGCATTCACTACGGACAAGTCGAAGCCATGGTGCACCTCGCACACGCGACCTATTGCCCCAACGCGACGTGCTGGGTCGCTCCAGGCGCCGGGGCAAGTTGGTGCTGAGCGCACTGCCGACCGCTGGTATTTAAATCCGTGGCCGACCGTCCACCACCTTTTGGGTAGCGTCATATCGTCTTCGAATGCCCAGCTCATGTCCGCTATGTCCCGGGACTGCCAGCCAGTACCGTCCCGTACTGGCGCACTCTTGGCACAACGGGGCTTTGGCCCTAGGGGCGGTCGGATAAAGGTTGACGCCGCCAAAAGCGATCTCGGTGGGCGTTTTTTGTCTGCGGGTCGCGGCTTCGTCCGTACGATCTGCTCGTGTGAGCAAAGGGGCGAGAAGGGCAAATTCGGCGCCGCGTAGTGCGTCAACTCGCGACCCGCACGTCGTGGTGTTTCTTCAAGAGGCATCACGATGACGTCTTGCGGAGGACATACTCACCATCGGTGGTTTCCAGATGGAATGTCGGGTTGCTTTGTCCGCCTTGAAGCTGGCGAACCCTCAGTGGACCGTCAAAGCCCGGCAATTGGCCGCGCAGATGCCGTACGAGGGCGGCCTCGTCGAAGCGGTGCGCCGGTAGCACCGGCACCAGTTCTGCCACTCCGTCCATCGGCAACATTACTTGCGCCGGCCGGTGCGTGACCGCGGTCACCGTGGATGCCCGCCGATCAAGCTCATGCGGTCGGGTCAGTGCATGTCGGGCATGCAGCCGCGTTCAGACGCATTCGATTCGGCGGCCCGTGTTACCTTGTGCCCTCGGCACGATTGCCGTTGCCCCAACGCTCGTGAATGCACCCCCCGACGCTGGTGGGAAACGCGCCGAAGCGGCGGCTCCCCTTTTCGATCGGACTCCCCTGCCCAACAAGAAGGCGTTGGTGCGATGACGTTAGACAGAGACGCCGATTCGTCAGCTCATAGCTGATCGATATTCGGCGCTCAGCCGATGCCTACCAACGGGGAGGAGTGTCTAGGAATGACAATTCCCGTCGACCACCGGTTGGATGAAATCGACTCCGTTATTGGTCGGTCTCAGCGCCACCGCGTGACGCAACGGATTGTCGTCGGGGCGGCGGCCGTGGCAATGCTCGCGCTCCTGGGCGCAGCATCGTTGGGGACACGTGATGCCGTCGTCGCAACGGGATCGGTGCGCTTGGTAGACCAAGTCGGGGATGCGCCGGCGCCGCCGCCGCTGCCTACCGGGCCACCGCCAGGCGTGTTGTTGGCGCCTGGCCAGACGTGGCCGCCGACAGTTCCGCCGGGAATGCCGATGCCACAAGGGGCATCGATGCTGCTGCCCGGGGGGCTGCCGCTGCCGTCGTTGCCGCCGGGGGTGGCGTTCTCGCCGGAGCTGCAGCAGGAGATATCGCGGATGTACTTGCAGGCTCAGGAGATGCTGGCGGCGGGGCCGCCGCCGAACGTGCCGGACGAGGTATGCCGATACAACACCATTAGGGTTCCTTGTCCGCCGGGGTAGAGCTGTCGACTTAGAAGTGGCGCGATTGGCAGCGGCTCGACGGCATCGCCGCTAGTCGGCGAGCAGCGCGGCGACCGCCGAGGGATCTTTCTATGCACATCGAGTTCAACGATCTTTCCGCCGCGCACCGTGTAGACCTCGACCAATCTCATCTCGACGCTCCTCCCTGAGGCACGAGCGGTGGAGCGCAGCGAAAAGCGTGACACCACGGCATTTTCACCCAGTGGTTCCGGGGCGATCGGTCCGGGGCCGAGCGTCATCGCGTTGCTCATCGTGTCCAGTAGCTCACGGAATCCCCTCGCCCCGTGGTAATCGCCGCTGTATGGAAGACCACCCGACTCCCGGACACGAAGTCGTCGTGCAGACGGCGGCCCGTCGTAGTCACCTTGACGCAGCGCCGCGCTGAACCGCTGCGCGATCGCTAGCCTGTCCTCGACCATGTCAGTTGTCGAATTGCACCGACACCGGCTCTTGGCCGGGACTGACGTATTGCACGATCTGAGGCTTGTCCCCGATCAGCCTGAGATACTAGGGAATTGACTAGCGTACCCGGTCGGTTTCACCATGCGCGATGCATGCCTCCTGGTCGCGATACGCCTCGACGACCACGTAGGAGTCGGGTTTGTCCACGGCCTTGGCGAACTCGTAATACGCCACTCCCGGCTCGTTCGCGTTGGACATGGCGGCGACCTTCGTCATCAACGCCTCGAATTCCGAGGCGTTCTCGGGCGGCACGCGCAGATCGATCACCCGCGCTATACCTTCGCCGGTTCGTCAATGACGTGGTGCGAGGTGTTCAGCCCCTGCGCACTCGCTTCTATCGTCCGCCGGATGCCCTCATCAACCGAAACTTTATTTGGGCCAGGAGCTTCGAGCCGCAAAAGCGATGCGTTCGAACCAGAGATCAATCGGTTTTTCCTGTGGGATAGACCGATTCATCACACTACAGATTCCTAACAGGTTGATACCGATTGATGCACAGCAGTTTTGGGACCGCATTTTCGTGCACGATGTGCCTAGTACACGATGTCGGCTCAAACCTGCGGGGAACAGTCCCGCCCCGTCCATACGAAAACAGGGAGCACCATGAAGTCCATCAAATCCATTGCCGTCAGCGCGGCTGCACTGGCCGTCGTTGGCGGTGGCGCCGCCGGGCTGGCATCCAGCGCATCGGGGCTTCGCCTGGCGGGCCTGCCTCAGGTTCGACTGGCGTCAGTCGGCGCGCCCCTACCACAGGATCCGCCGCAACCCGCGTCGACACTGAACCTGCCCACCCCTGACCAGTTGACCGGCATCCTCAACGACCTTTCCAATCCCGGTGTGTCATACAGGACCAAAGACAATCTCGTTGAAGGCGGCATCGGGTCAGGCGAGGGCCACCAGATGGATCACGAGCTAAGAGTGGCCTACCGCAATGGGCAGCTCCCGTTGTCGTTTGTCGTCTCCAACATCCAACAGAACGGGCCCACCACGGTCATGTCCGATGTGGCTGTTTCGGGGCCGAAGCTGTCGGCACCGGTCACGAAGCCCCTTATGTTTGTCAATCAAAACGGTAACTGGGTGTTGTCGAGCCCTTCCGCGACCATGCTGGTGCAGGCCGTCGCCGGGCATTGATTCCGGCTTTCCGCACGAGCGGCCGAACGGTGGCTCACTTCAGGCTGTCAACCGCCCCGGGGCACATCACAGTCTCCGGACACGCCGGGGCGGTTCAGTCAGGCATCACCCGAAGGCGAAATGTCCGCCATCAACCGAAGTCGTACACTGCCATGGTGGGGCGGGCGGGGCTCGAACCCGCGACCAACGGATTATGAGTCCGCGGCTCTAACCAACTGAGCTACCGCCCCTGACAGCTTTCCGACGTCGACGTCGACCTTAGCGCTACCGCTCAAGCGGGCCGAAGCCGGAAGATTCGGATCTCCCGCGGCGCGCAATGCTGCCGGTAGTTCTCGTAGCCGGCGTAGGAGTCGACAGCCGTCTCCCACGCTTTGGCTCGCTCGTCGCCGGTCAGCAGCTCGGCGCGGTAGGGCCGGCGCGGTCCTTTGAATTCGACGGTGCACTCGGGGTGCGCCAGCAGGTTCGCGCTCCACGCGGGATGCTTCTCGCGTCCGTAGTTGGATCCGATCGCCAGCAGGCCGTCGCCGTCGTCGATCAGGGCAAGCGGATGGGTGCGCTGCTGTCCCGTCTTGGCGCCGGTTGACGTGACGAGCCCGACCTTGTCGATCCCCATCGAGCTCAACCGTCCATTGGTGCGCGGTATCAGCGCCTTGTCGAGAGGAGGTGCGAGACGCGAACCAAGCACATAGCCTGCGCGGCTCATGGCAATGCGCTCGAACAGCGCCTCATCCCAGCGCAATCGTCGGCCCCGAAGAGGGCTATATCGTCGTGCAGACACGCCCCCGATGGTAAACGCGGAGTGAATCAGCTGAACACCGTCTGACCGTTGGCGTCCAGGAGATAGCTTTCGGTGCCGTGCTCGACCCGGGCGGCGTCTCCGCCCAGCGACACCGCAACCTTGTTGCTGGCATTGCGCATGATGTCGAAGGTCAGCTCGACGGCTTCGGCCTCCGAGAACCGGGAGCGCACCCCCTCGACGACGTCGGCGACGAGGTGCGCAGGGGTCCAAATTAACCCATCGGTATAGCGGAGCGCCGCTTTTGTGCGGCCGTCGAGCAGGGCTGACGTCTCGAACCGCTCGATCTCTTCGTACAGCGTCTCCGAACCGCCGGCCTCGAGGGCGGTGCGCTCGCGCAGCGACTTGCACAACCGGCAGTTGTGCTGCGCCGCGCCCCGCAGCCGGACCATTTCGGCGGTAACGGGGTCGAGCGCACGCATCCGGGCCACGGCCGGCAGGAAGTCGTTGAACACCAGATCCGACGGCTCGCTGGTGTGGTCCCATGTGACCGGCCCGCGCGCCCAGCCGAGATACTCCGATCCGACGCCAAGCGCCTCCAGCCCGGCCCGCACCCGCGGCACGAAGTCAGCGATATAAACCTGAGTGACCACACCAAAGGTGCTGTCCCCCAGATGTTTCCACAACCGTGACCGCTGCTCGCCGCTGATCGCCGACACGTCGACACTGAACTGCTCGGCGAATTCGGCGACGACGGCCTCGGCCGCCGACTCGGGGTCGCCGACCTCCACACAGGCGGGCAGCGGCGGCAGCGACAATGCCTGCGCGCAGACCCGACGCACCAGGCCCGTCATGCGTCCGTCGCCTGGCGACAACGCGATCAACCGCGTCAGCATTTCTCACACGCTAGGACGAGCTCACCGGCGAGGCAATCGGCTATTGCGCCTGACTCACCGAGGACATGTAAAAGTCCGGAATCCGCAGGGACGGCATCGCCGCTCGGGTGGCCCAATCGCCCCATTCACGCGGCAGGGTCTTCTCGCTGGCGCCGGCCTCGGCAGTGCGTCCTAACAGGTCCAGCGGGCTCTCGTTGAACCGGAAGTTGTTGACCGCCGCGGTCACCTCGCCGTCCTCGATGAGGTAAACGCCGTCGCGGGTCAGCCCGGTGAGCAACAGCGTCGTCGGGTCCACCTCGCGGATGTACCACAGGGTGGTCAACAGCAGGCCACGCTCGGTGGCAGCGATCATGTCGGCGAGCCCGGCCGCGCCGCCGGTCATCACCACGTTATCGGCGGCGACGGCAACCTCGGCATCGAATTTGGCGGCCGTGGAGCGCGGGTAGGCCAGCGCGTTGATCACGCCGCCGCGGATCCAGTCCACATGGTCGATGTCCATCCCGTTGTCGAATACCGACACCGCCTCCGACGAACTGCTGGTCGCGACGAACGGCGTGCACGCGAGACCGGGCGCCATCGGATCCGAGAACAGGGTCAGCGGTAGGTCGGTGAGTCGCTCCCCCAACCGCGTCCCGCCGCCGGGCGCGGCGAAGGCGGTGCGGCCCTCCTGCGCGCCCCGGCCGGCCATGGACCAGACGAGGTAGATCATCATGTCGGCCACCGTGGACGGCGGCATGATGGTCTCGTAGCGCCCGGGCGGCAGCTCGACGCGACGCTGTGCCCAGCCCAGTCTCGTCGACAGCTCGTCGAGCAGCGAATCCATCGGCACATCAACGAAATCGGCCGTCCCGATGCCCGCCCAGGCGCTGGCGTCTCCGCGCTTGGCGTTGATCTCCACCGCGCCGGTCGGCTGGGTGTAGCGCCGGCGCAGACCGGTCGACGACGCCAGAAACGTCGTCGAAACACTGTGGTGCGCAAAGCCGTAAAGCCGGTCGGTGCCGCGGAAGGCCCGGCTCAGCGAATCTGCGACGTCGGCGAACACCAGCGGCCCGGTGCCCGGCACCGGGGCATCCCAATCGGCGGGCGCGCCGCCGTCGGCCAATAGCGGCGCGGCATCGCCGGCCTCCGGTGCGGATCGGGCCGCGTCCTGGGACGACGCGACCAGACCCGGAATCACGCGCGGATCCACTTCGGCCGACACCACCGTGCCGACGTGTGCGCTGGGCCCCCGCCGCACGACGGAAATCACGGTGAGGCTGCGGCTGACTGAAACCCCGTTGGTAGTCATCGAATTGCCCGCCCAGCGCAACGTCGCCTCGACCTTGTCGGTGACCAACACCATGGTCTCGTCGGCGCCCCCGAGTTTGGCCGACTCGTCCAAAACGAGCTTTACGGCGTGCTGCGCGCGGATCATTTGCGCCGCTCTCCCCCGCAAGCGGGAGGTGCCCCCACAGCATCGCATCGTCCCCCGCAAGCGAGCGGTACCCCCACTGCATCGTCGCCGGCGCGGATCATCGGCCGCCCTCGGCGACGGTGTTGAGCACGTTGATGCCGCGGAACAAGGCCGACGGGCAGCCGTGGCTGACCGGGGCGATCTGTCCGGGTTGGGCCTTCCCGCAATTGAACGCGCCGCCCAGCCGCCAGGTCGACGGTCCGCCCACGGCTTCCATGGAATCCCAGAAGTCGGTGGTGGTGGCCTGATAGGCGACATCACGCAACTGCCCATCGAGGCGGCC
The DNA here is from genome assembly GCF_019247615.1 of Mycobacterium sp. Classification (GTDB taxonomy): domain Bacteria; phylum Actinomycetota; class Actinomycetes; order Mycobacteriales; family Mycobacteriaceae; genus Mycobacterium. Next base: position 8,354 of record NZ_JAFBAT010000017.1, read on the forward strand.
GCCGCGGATGCGGAAGAACCGCTGCCCGGTGAATTGAAAGTTGTAGCGCTGCATGTCGATGGACCACGACTTGTCGCCCACGATGTAAATGCCGTCCTCGACGCGGCCGATCAGGTCGGCGGTGCTGATCTCGTCCGCGGCCGGCTGCAGCGACACGTTGGCCATCCGCTGGATCGGGACATGGTGTGGGGAATCCGCATACGAGCACCCGTTTGAGCGGGGCTGTGGGATCTCCGATCCGAGTCTCAGCGCGAACACCCGGTCGAGCTGGTAGCCGACGAATATCCCGTCGCGCACCAGGTCCCAGCTCTGCGCGGCCACTCCCTCGTCGTCGTAACCGATGCTCGCCAAGCCATGCTGGACGTTGCGGTCGGCAGTCACGTTCATCACGGGCGACCCGTAACGCATGATGCCGAGTTTGTCCGGAGTGGCGAAAGACGTTCCGGCGTAGGCGGCCTCGTAGCCGATCGCGCGGTCGTATTCGGTTGCGTGCCCGATGGATTCGTGAATGGTCAACCACAGGTTGGTCGGGTCAATCACCAGATCGGTGGGCCCTGGCGTCACGCTGGGCGCCTTGACCTTTTCAGCCAGCAGGGCGGGCAGGTGCGCGAGCTCTTCGGTCCAGTTCCACACGTCGTCACCGGCCACAGCTTCCCAACCCCGACCCATCGGCGGGGCCAGCGTGCGCATCGATTCGAAGCTGCCCGCCCCCGCGTCGACGGTCACCGCCTCCAGCGACGGCAGCACCCGCACCCGCTGCTGGGAGATCGACGAGCCGAAGGTGTCGGCATAGAACGTCTGCTCCTTGACGGCGGTCAACGCGGCGGACACATGGTCAATGCCGATCCCCCCGTTTTTGGCGTTCAGCAGTCGCCCGGAGTACTCCTCGAGCAGGGCGATCTTGTCGGCCACGGGGACGCCGAATGGGTCGATCCGGTAGTCGGAGACCCAGGTCGCGTCCGGGTACACCGGCTCGGACGCCAGCTCGACGCGTTCGGCGTTCAGCACCGCCAGCGATGTGGCCACATGCACCGCGCGGCGCGCGGTCTCGGCCGCGACGTTCGGCGCCAACTCCGCGTGCGACGCGAATCCCCAGGTGCCATTGACGATCACCCGCACTGCCAGGCCGACCTCGCGGGTGACGACGGCGGTCTCCAGCTCGCCGTCGCGCAATTGGATGATCTGACTGCTGATTCGGTGAATACGCAGGTCAGCGTGGCTGGCCCCGGCCGCTTTGGCCGCCGAGAGCGCGGCGTCGGCAAGCTGGTGGCGCGGCAGCTCCAAGAAGTCGGCATCGATCCCCCGGTTCGGTGTCACCGCTCCACCGTATCGACCGCTTACACTCAACCGCGGCGGCGCCCGACTAAATTACCTCCATGGCCGGCGCTGCTCGAAGGAAAGCACCTCGATCCACCGCGCTGGGCTATGCCTTGCTTGCGCCCAGCCTCTTCGGTGTAGTCGCCTTTTTGCTGCTCCCCATCCTGGTGGTGATTTGGCTGAGCCTGTACCGGTGGGACCTGCTCGGTCCGCTGCGCTATGTGGGCCTTGCCAACTGGCGGTCGGTCCTCGCCGACTCCGGCTTCGCCAACTCGCTGATTGTCACGGCCGCCTTCGTGGCGATCGTGGTCCCCGCCCAGACGCTGCTGGGCCTGCTGGCCGCATCCATGCTGGCCCGCCAGCTACCGGGGACCGGCTTGTTTCGCACGCTTTACGTGCTGCCGTGGATCTCCGCACCGCTGGCGATCGCGGTGCTGTGGCGTTGGATCCTGGCGCCCACGGACGGCGCCGTCAGCGCCGTGCTGGGCCATCGCATCGACTGGCTCTCCGATCCCGAGCTTGCGCTGCCGCTGGTTTCGGCCGTCGTCGTCTGGATGAACGTCGGATACGTCTCGCTGTCGTTCCTCGCCGGGCTGCTGGCTATTCCCGACGACATCTACGCCGCCGCACGCACCGACGGCGCGAATGCGTGGCAACGGTTTCGACGCATCACCCTGCCGATGTTGCGCCCCACCATGTTTTTCGTCCTGGTGACCGGCATCATCAGCACTGCACAGGTTTTCGACACGGTGTATGCGCTCACCGGGGGCGGACCGGGCGGCAGCACTGATCTCGTGGCGCACCGCATCTACGCCGAGGCGTTCGGCTCGGCGGCAATCGGCCGGGCATCGGTCATGGCGGTCGTGCTCTTTGTCATCCTGATCGGGGTCACCATCGTTCAACACTTGTACTTCCGGCGGCGGATCAGTTATGACCTCACATAACCGACTCGCTCATGCAGTCATCTACATCGGCCTGCTGCTCGGCACGCTCATCACGCTCGCCCCCTTTGTCCTCGGATTGTTGACGTCGTTGACCTCGGCACACCAGTTCGCCACGGGCACGCCGCTGCAGTTGCCGCAACCGCCCACCTTGGCCAATTATGCCGATCTGGGGGCGGCCGGATTCGGGCGCGCTGCGGCGGTGACCGCGTTGATGACGGCGGTCATCTTGGTGGGCCAGCTGAGCTTCTCGGTGTTGGCCGGATACGCGTTCGCCCGCTTGGAGTTTCCCGGGCGCGATGCGCTGTTTTGGGTCTACATCGCGACTCTGATGGTGCCGGCGACCGTGACGGTGGTGCCGATGTATCTGATGATGGCCCAACTCGGGCTGCGTAACAAATTCTGGGCCTTGGTGCTTCCCTTTTTGTTTGGTTCCCCGTACGCGATCTTCCTGCTGCGCGAGCACTTCCGCATCATCCCCAACGACCTGATCAACGCCGCCCGGCTCGACGGCGCCAACACCTTGGACGTGATTGTGCACGTGGTGATTCCGACCAGCCGTCCGGTGCTGGCGGCCCTGGCGCTGATCACGGTGGTCTCGCAATGGAACAACTTCATGTGGCCGTTGGTGATCACCAGCGGGCACAAGTGGCGAGTGCTGACGGTGGCCACGGCCGACCTGCAGTCGCGGTTCAACTCGCAATGGACCCTGGTGATGGCGGCGTCGACGGTCGCGATCATCCCGCTGATTACGTTGTTCGTGATTTTCCAGCGCCACATCGTTGCCTCGATCGTCGTCTCGGGGCTCAAGTGAGGGGCCGTGCCGCTGAGACTGCCGCTGAGATTGCCGACGTGGCTGTTTATTTCGGACTTCTGCAACCACCGCGGCAATCTGGGCGCAAGCGATGACCCGCCCCCGCTCGTCCACGCTGGCTGCAACGGCGCTGCTACTTGTCGCGGTGCTACTGGTCGCGATGGCCATGCTGTTGGACTACTCCGCCGAACCCCACGGTGGCAAGATCGTTGTGCGGGTGCGGCTGTGGGGCGACCAGATTGCCGCCTCGTATCGGCAGTCGTTCGAGGCATTCAACCGCGCCCATCCCAACATCGAGGTTCGCGCCAACGTCGTGGCGTATTCGACGTACTTCGACACGCTGCGCACCGACGTCGCCGGCGGGAGCGCCGACGACATCTTCTGGCTGTCCAACGCCTACCTTGCCGCTTATGCCGACGGGGGCCGGTTGATGGACATCGGCAAAACCCTGGGCCCGGGGCCGGCCTCAGACTGGGAACCCGCGGTGGTGGACCAGTTCACTCGTGGCGGTGTGCTGTGGGGGGTACCGCAGCTGACCGACGCCGGGATTGCGCTGTTCTACAACGCCGACCTGCTCGCGGCGGCCGGCATCGACCCCGCTGCGCTCAACGGCCTGCGGTGGAGCCTGCACGGCGACGACACGCTGCGGCCAATGCTGGCGCGGCTGACCGTTGATGCCGACGGAAACGCCGCCAACACAACACATTTCGACCCCACACGGGTGCATCAGTGGGGATACAATGCGGCCAACGACCCCCAGGGAATCTACCTGAACTACATCGGCTCGGCCGGTGGCGCGTTTCAGCGCGGTGACGAGTTCGCGTTCGACAACCCCGGGGCGATCGAGGCATTCACCTATCTGGTCGCTCTCATCAACGACGACCACGTCGCGCCGCCCGCCTCGGCGACCAACGACAACGGAGACTTCTCCCGCAACCAGTTCCTGGCCGGCCGGATGGCGCTCTTCCAGTCCGGAACCTACAGCCTGGCACCGGTGACCCGCGACGCCCGCTTCCGCTGGGGGGTGGCCATGATGCCCGCTGGTCCAGTGGGGCGCGTGAGCGTCACCAACGGCATTGCGGTGGCAGGTAATTCGGCCACCAAGCATCCGGACGCCGTGCGTCAAGTCCTCGCTTGGCTGGGCAGCAGCGAGGGCAACGCATACCTGGGCCGGCGCGGTGCAGCCATCCCCGCGGTGTTATCGGCGCAGCGGGCCTACTTCGACTACTGGACGGCGAAGGGCGTTGACGTCACACCGTTCTTCACGGTCCTGGACGGGCCCCGGATCCCGGCCCCGGGCGGCGCCGGCTTCGCCGCCGGAAACACGGCTCTGCAGAGCTATTTCGACGAGATGTTCCTGGGCCGGGGTGACGTCGCAGCGACCCTAAAGCAGGCTCAGGCGGCAGCCAACGCCGCTGCCCGGCGCTAGCTGCACCCGCGAGACGTAGTCTGATCAGACCGACAAGCGAAGGAGCGTCATGCCTGGGTGGTGGGTTGTTGCGATCCTGTTTTTCCTGGTGGCGGTAGTGTTGCTCATCGCAAGCGTGTTCGTCGACCAGCGCGGCCGGCTGAAGCTGTGGGGCATCACCGCCACCGCCGCGTTGTTCGGCTTGGTCTTCACGCTCGTCAGCGCGTACGACCGGGTGGACACGCGCAACGTCGGCATCATCACCGAATTCGGCAAGCCGGTCGGGGTGCACGGGGCGGGGATCGTCTGGCATGCGCCGTGGCGCAAGGTCAGTGAACTGTCGGAAGCGATCCAGTTGCAGGCGTTCGAGTCGAACAGCTACGACGACGCCAGCGCGGGCAAGGGTGCAAACGGCAACCCGGCGGCGATCAATGTCCGGCTGGCCAACAACTCCAACGCCTACGTCGATGAAAATCTGAACTGGCGCCTGCGGGAGGGCGCGGCACCGAAACTGTTCCAGGATTACGGCGGGGCCAACGTGTTCCAGACCATCAAGGAGCAACTGGTCGACCGGCAGGCCCAGGTGGCTTTGTCGAAGGTATTTGCCACGTTCAACCCGCAGGTCATGCTGGCGGCCGCGGCGAATGCGCCGGGCGGCTCGGGGCAGATGACCGCGCCGGCCCAGGGCGCGGACTTGCCCGCGATGGCCGCACAGGTGAAAAAGGACTTGCAGGATGCGGTCGGCTCGGAGATCGAGATCCTCGACGTGCGGATCCCGCGGATCTTCTACGACCAGCCAACGCAACAGCGCATCGACGCCTACAACCAGAAGGTTCAGGAGACGATCAACGCGCAGCAGGACGTCAAGACCGCCGAGCAGAACCGGTTGGCCGCCGAACAGCGCGCCAATCAGCCACCGCCGGATCTGCGGATCGCGATCTTCAACTGCCTGACAGATCAGGTGAAGAACGGGCGCGACCCCGCGGGGTGCTGGGGCCAGATCGGGGGCCAGCCGCTGGTGCAGGTGCCCCGCTGACCGGTTGCTCTTAGCCGGGCAGCACCAGGACCGGTACCGGACTTTCGCGAATGATCTTGGCGCTGCGGGAACCGAGGAAGACCTTGCGTAGGTCGCCTCGCGGCCGCGTACCCAGCGCCAGGATCTCGCCATCCCACCAGTCGGCCTTGTCGAGCGCTTCTTTCCAACTCTGGCCGGTGACCACTTGCAGCACAACATCTTCGGTGACGACGGCGTCGTCCTTGAGGTGATGCTGAATTTGCCGCGCTTGGGACGCCCAGGCCGCCAAGATCTCGTCTTCGACCTCGAGCCCCACTTCCGGCGGATACATCGTCTTGCCCCGGACGGCAAGGGTCAGCACCCGAAGCGGCAAGCGCAGGCGCACGGCGATGTCCGAACACCGCCTTACCACGTCGATCGCGTCTGGCGTGGCCGAGTAGGAGCAGGTGAGCCTGGTCAATTCGGTTGTGCTCGAGGCATATTCGCGCGGGCTGATGGCCAGCGGTACGGGCGACGCGTGCAGCAACCACTCCGCCGTCGTGCCGATCACCACGTGTGCGGGCCCCCCGCTGGGCAACGACCCCAGCACCAGAACCTCACCACCGACTTCCGCGACGACCTCGATCAACCCGCCCGCCACCGACCGGTGCATGCGATGTAGGTAGGTGACCTCGATCCCGTCGGAGACATCGCGCAGAACAGCGGCGGCCTCCTTCGCCGACTCGGCTGCCAACTGGTCCGACCACTGCTGATACTCGGCGTCCACGCGCGCGAACGATGGTGTCAGCCAGGGCAGGGGCACGATCGTGGCCACCGCGAGCGATGTCCCCAACGACCGCGCGGCGCGGACGCCCAGGTGCAACCCGGACAGACCAATGTTTCCGGCCCGGTATCCGACAACGACGGTCATCGAGCTTCCCTGGGAAGCTGGTCGCTGTCATTGAGCGCGCTGTGGTGGCGGCCCCACACAAAGTAGAAGAGCAACGCAATCGAGATCCATCCCGTGAACGCGATCCAGGTGTACCAGTGCAGGCTGAACAAGATGTAGCCGCAAGCCAGCACCGAAAGAGCCGGCGTGACCGGAAAACCGGGTACCTTGAATGCCCGCGGCAGGTCGGGTTCGCGAACACGGAGGATGACCACGCCGACGGATACCACGATGAATGCCGTCAGCGTGCCGATGGACACCATGTCGGCGAGTTTGTCGAGAGGTACGAACGCCGCCAGCCCGCCCGCGGCCAGCGCGACGATGATGGTGTTACCGACCGGGGTCATGGTGCGCGCGTTCACCTCGGCGAACCGCGAGGGAAGTAAGCCGTCGCGGCCCATCGCGAACAGGATGCGCGTCTGGCCGTACATCGTGACCAGCGTGACGCTGAAAATGGAGATCACCGCGCCCGCCGCCAGGATCGTGCTGGCCCATCTGCCGTGGGTGACGTTCTCGAGGATCGTGGCCAGCCCGGCCTCTTGCTGGGCAGCGAAGTCCCGCCACGGCTGGGTCCCCAGCGCGGCTAGCGCGACGAGGATGTACATGCTGCTTACGGTCGCCAGGGCGGCGATGATGGCGCGCGGCATGGTCTTTTGCGGATCCTTGACCTCGTCACCCGCCGTGGACACCGCGTCGAGACCGATATACGAGAAGAAGATGGTGCCGGCCGCCGAGCCGATGCCGGCGACACCGAACGGCGCGAAGTCCCTGAGGTGATCGGTATCAAAAGCCGTGAAGGCGATGATCACGAACATGACGAGCACGCCGAGCTTGATCACCACCATGATCGCGTTCACCGTCGCCGATTCGCTGGCTCCGCGGATCAGTAACAGCGCGCACATCGCGATCAAGATGAGCGCCGGCACGTTGACGTAGCCCGGCTGTGAGTCCCATGGGGCGGCCGACAAGGAATGCGGCAGCTGGAATCCGAACAGGTTCCCCAGCAGCTTGTTGAGGTAGCCGCTCCAGGTGACCGCCACCGCTGCGGTGGAAACTCCGTATTCCAGCAGTAGACAGGCCGCCACGCCCACCGCGACGGCCTCACCCAGGGTGGTATAGGCATACGAGTACGAGGAACCCGAAACCGGCACGGCGGAGGCCAATTCGGCGTAGCAGATGGCCGCCAGCCCAGCCGCGACGCCGGCTATGACGAACGAGACGACGACGCTCGGGCCGGCCTCGGGGACCGCTTGGGACATCACGAAGAAGATCCCGGTGCCGATCGTCGAGCCGACCCCGAACATGGTCAGTTGGAACGTGCCTATGCTGCGCCTGAGGTGGTCCGCGGCCCCGGCTGCGACATGTGCGCCCACGACAGGGCGACGTCGCAACATTTGCTCGATCAGGCTGATCGGGGTGGATGGCAAGTGCGCCTCCTGTCGCCGGATCAGCTGATTATGCTGCCTCCCGCGACAGGAGGACGAAGAAGTCGATCGCTAATCGACGCACGTGGGCGCGAGGCCGCCGTCAACGCCGGCCCCACGCGCCTCACATGTCAGGCCGCTTTGGTGACAGTCACCGGCCCGTTGCTCTGGTTGCACGCGGTTGTCGGGGCGCCGCTCTGGCTGACCTGGTACACCAGCGCATTCACGGCCGGGAGGTCGAGGCCGCAGGCGTTGGCGACGATGCCGGCGGCGGCGTCGACGTTGACGTTTGCCGCAACGTTGACGTTTCCGATCCAGACGTTGACGAGTCCGATTTGCGTGGTGGTGGGGTTGTCGGCGCCTGCCACGCCGACCCCACACGACAACAGCCCGGCTGCGCCGAGAAGTGTGCAAGCGACAGTTTTCTTAACGGTGTGCATCATCTGTACTCCCTTTCAAAGAGGAAGCATTTAGTCCCGGCTATCCGACGATGCTGGCTGCGACCTCGGACCGGGTGGCGGGAATCTCCCGCCTTCGGACTTTGCCCGGGCTCCCTGCAGAGCTTTACCCGGCCACCCCGGGGTCATAAACGCGAATACCCCCTGCGGCCTGTCCCGCCTAGGGGCTCATGTGCAACATCATCTCGAGCGCCACCGCCACGGCGGCGGTCGCGATGGCGATCGCCAGTGTCACCCAGTCCGCCAGCTTGGGCCGCGCCGGGTTGGCCGAGAGCTGACCGGCACCGCCACGGGCGGTGATCGCGTCGCCCATCTCGTCGGCGCGGCGCAGGGTCACGGTGATGGCGGCCGCCAGCAAGTCGATCAGCTCCAAGGCGTGTCGGCGGCGACGGGCCTTGCGGCTCTTGGGTATTCGCTTGGGTCGCAGCCGGCGGGCGGCGTAGAGCACCTGGAATTCGTCGATCAACATCGGAAAGGCACGCAGCGCCAACGCCAATGCCACCGCCCATTCGTCGACCGGGATCCGCACCAGCCGAAAGGGGCGGCCTAAAGTCGCCAGGGCGGGCCCGATCTCGGCGACGTTGGTGGTCCAGGACACCATCGCCCCGAGCGCGAGCAACACGATCGACAGTGCCGTGAACCGCAAAAAGTTCAGTCCTCCGCCCAGTCCGACCTCGAGCCCGCCGATCGAGACCTTCGGGGTGCCGCCCGCCACCGCGGCCGTGATGCCCCCCAAGGCGATGACGAACCATAGCCACCGCGGCATCGACGGCACCGCGCCGCGCGGAATACGTGCGATCCTGGCGGCGGCGAATACCATTGCCGCCACCAATCCGATCGTCACCCACCCGGGGTAGAACGTCAGCAGTACCGAAAACCCGAAAACGACAAGCAGTTTGGTGCCGGCCCACAGCTCGTGGATGGTAGAGGTTCCGGGCACCGGCACCAGCAGCACCACTGGGCGAGGAGGCCGGCGGGTCGAGCCGTGCGTCGCGGCCGGGGTTGTACTCATGCCATGCCTCCGGCCGCGGCGGGCAGCGATTCCAGCGTGCCGTTGCGCAAATGCAGCGTGCGCGGGCACAGGTCCTCCAGCCCGACGAAGTCGTGCGAAATGACCACGACCGTCAAGCCCCGATCGCGACGCAGGCTCAGCAGCAGTCGCAGCAGGCCGCGCTGACTGGCGGCGTCCAAACCGGCCAGCGGCTCGTCGAGGATCAAGGCACGCGGCGAACGGGCCAACAATCCGGCCAGCACCACCCGGCGCATCTGGCCACCGCTGAGCTGGTCGATCCGTCGCTTGGCCAGCGCCGGATCCAGCCCCACGACGCCAAGCGCCGCGGCGATGCGATCCTCGTCGCGCGGCGAAAAGCCCGCTGCCGAGGCCACTTCCAGGTCGACCCGGCTGCGCATCAGCTGCAGCCGAGCGGCCTGGAACGACAACGCCACCGCCCCGACCTGCTCGTGGGTGGGCCGCCCGTCCATCAGACAGGCGCCCGTCGTCGGAACCGTCAGCCCGGCCATGATCCAGGCGAGCGTCGACTTGCCGGACCCGTTTCCGCCGTGGATCAGCAGCCCGTCCCCCTGGTGCACGACGAAGCTGACGTCGCGCAGCGCGGTCTTGGCCCACGGGGTGCCATTTCCGTATTCATGTCCGACGCCGGCAAGCTCGATGACCGCGGCCTGCTGCCGGTGATCCACCGTGACCGTCGGTGCGGGCGCCGCTGCCGCCCCGACCATGCCGGCATTGTCCGGCGAATTGCTGAGATCGATTGTGCGCTCGGCGGAATCGGCCTCGTTGTTGTAGTGCGTGATGTGCACCAGCGCGGTGCGGTGTCGCTTGGTGAGACCAGCCAGCACGCCCAGCAACGCATCGCGGCCCTGCTGGTCGACCATCGTGGTGACCTCATCGGCGATGAGCAACGCCGGCTCCCGGGCCAGCGCCGCCGCGAGCGCGAGGCGCTGCAATTCACCGCCGGACAGACTTCCCGTGTCGCGTTCGGCCAGTCCCTCCAGGCCGACCTCCGCCAGCAACTGGTCCACATCGATCTCGGTGCCCGGGGGCAAACCCCAGACCACATCGTCCGCGACCCGGGTGCCCAAGACCTGGCATTCGGGGTGCTGCAGCACAAGCGCGGTGCCGCCCAGTTTGCCCAAACCCACCGCGCCCGGGCGCTCAACGGTGCCCGACGTCGGTCGGCGGCCGGCCAAGATCAGCATCAACGTGGTCTTCCCGGAGCCGTTGGGACCGGTGATCGCGACGTGCTCGCCGACCCGCAGCTCGAGGCTGAGTTCGCGCAGCGCGTCCTGGCCGGCGCCGGGGTAGCGGAAACGCACCTTGTCGAGCCGCACGGGGACCGGCCCCACCGGGCCTTCCTCGCCCTTACTCCCGTCCCAGGCGTCGAGTTTGTGCACGTCGGGGATGCGGCGCATCCGCTCCAGCAGGCGGGACAGCGCCCACCAGCCGATCAACGAGACGACCATGATGCCGATGGTGAAATAGACGAGCATCACCCATTGCCAGTAGTGCATGCCTACGGCGAAAGAGCGCTTCGCAAGGGCGGCGGCACCCTGCAAGTGAATCCGGTTCATGAACGCCGCGACGCCGTCCATGTTCGCGGTGATCACCTTGAAGATCAGGTGCCGAAGCCGGGTCATCACCATCAGCGCGCCGACGTTGACGGCGCCGAAGGCAACACCGGCGATCAGGGACGAGACGATGACGGTGGGTACTCCCCGGCCCCTGCGCTTGATGATCCCCGTCAGGCCCCCGATATAGACGCAGTGGACGACGGTCATGAAACCGCCCAGGCCGGCGATCAGGAACGCGATCACGCCGGCGGCAACGGTCGCGGCCATCAGCACCCGAAGCCGGTAACGGTAGGCCAGCAGCCCGGTGGGCACGGTGCCCAACAACGCCAGGCCCGCGGCGAACGGGACGACAACGGAGATGATGGCGATCACCGCGCACAGCGCCCCCATCACTGAGGCCTGTGCCAGTTCAACCGGCCGCAGCGCTCCTCCCCGATGGCGTGAACGGATGGGTTCGGGCGCGGTCACTTTACCGATTCTGCCAGGCGGCTGCGCTAAGACCCCGAACCACAGCCGACATCTCCAGGGTTTACGTCGAGGGATGTTGGGTCGTCTCGCTTAGCAAAGCTATGCAACCATGGGTGCATGGATTCATCCGCCGCCAACCACAGCGATGTCGTTGGCGCCGCAGGCACCGATCCCCAGTCCGGACTGGGAGCGGATCTGCTCGCCGTGGTCGCGCGCCTCAACCGGTTGGCCACCCAGCGCATCCAGATGCCGTTGCCGGCGGCGCAGGCGCGGTTACTGGCCACCATCGAAGCCCATGGCGAAGCCCGCATCGGTGACCTGGCCGCCGTCGACCATTGTTCACAACCCACGATGACCACCCAGGTGCGTCGGCTCGAAGATGCCGGATTGGTCACCCGAACCGCCGATCCCGGAGATGCCCGGGCGGTCCGGATCCGCATCACGGCCGAAGGGATACGCACGCTCGACGCGGTCCGGGCCGATCGAGCCGCTGCGATCGAACCGCAGTTGGCGCTGCTCGAGCCGAGGGAACGTCAGGTGCTGAAGGAGGCGGTCGGCGTGCTGCGCCGGCTGCTCGAGAACGCCGCGACCTCGGCACGCCGCGACACGCTGCGATCAGGGCCCGCTTCGACCGTGGTGGATACGCCGCCGCCGGGAGTAGACACTTAATTCGATGTCTGAAGGCGGGACCAATGGCCGGGTTCGGTGCGGTCTGACCGGTGACGAAAGGTGGCGGTGATGCGGCCCGAGGCTTCGGCCTTTCCGGCGTCCCCGTTGACCGTATGGGTTGGATCAGCACGGTATGTCTTTCCTCCCGGACGAGACGTGCTGGTGGGCTACGGCAGCGGGGTCGACGTCCCGCTGGACCGCACCGGCAGCGCCCCACCAGCGGGCGCGCCTGCGCCGGATCTGGTGCTGCGGTTCACCGGGAGCCACTGGGTGGCCATCGACAGGAGCCTGCACGGCATCTTCGTGAACGGTTTGCGGGTGTCGAACCTCGACATCCGTTCCGGCCAGGCGATCACGGTCGGTGATCCGCGGCGGGGGCCGCGACTGGTTTTTCAGATCGGTCCACCGTCCGGGCCGCCCCCAGGGCCTCCGGGTCCACCGCAACGCCCGGCTCAGACACCGCCTTCCCCTGCCGCGGCCCGGCCTGTTCCGACCCAGCGGGATACCGATCCGATGCGCATCTTTCCGCCCGCACCACCACCACCGCCCGCGGCCCCGCCGCCGCCGACACTGCCGCCACCGCCGCCGGTCGCGCAGGGCCCGGAGCAACAGGGCCCCGGTTTGATCGAGCGGATGGCCACGCGGAAGCTTCGCGTCCCGCGGCCCTCGCCTTCGACCGACAAAGACAGCTCCACGCATCGACTGCCGCTCCAACCCGGGGCACGCACCGTCGGGGTCACCGCGCATCGGCTCGGGCTCGCCGTCGACGGGCACCAAGTCCTCGCCGACATCTCGCTCATGGCGCGTCCGGGCACCTTGACCGCGATCGTAGGACCATCGGCGGCCCGCAACGCGGCGCTGTTGCAGATGCTCTCCGGGATCAGAACACCCAGCTCCGGCGTCGTCACCGTCGACGGCCACGACGTGCACCACGAGACCGAGTCGATGCGGGCCCGCATCGGTGTAGTGCCGCGCGACGAGCGCATTCACCCGCGGCTAACCGTCGAACAAGCGCTTGGGTACGCCGCGGAACTCCGCCTGCCTCCTGACTCCGACCGCCAGCACCGCCGCCGGGTGATGGAGCAGGTTCTCGAAGAACTCGAGCTGACACCGCACCGCGCCACCCGCATCAGCAAGCTCTCACCCGATGCTCGACGCTGCGCGTCGATGGCGATCGAGCTGATCTCCAGACCGACATTGCTTGTGGTTGACGAGCCCGGCGCCGGGCTGGACGAGACGCAAAGAAACGATGTGATGGCCCTCCTGCGTCGCCAAGCCGACCTCGGCTGTGTCGTGGTGGTGGCCATGTCGTCGCAGTCGTCGCTGACCGACATCGATGTGTGCGATCAGGTCCTGGTGCTCACCTCCAGAGGCGGTATGGCTTTCGCGGGCACACCCTTGGAGGTCGAGTCCGCGGCGGGTACTCGCGACTGGTCCACGGTGCTCGAACAGGTGAGCGCCGATCCCGATGGCGCGCACCGCGCATTTCAGGCCCGGCGGCACGCGGCCGGCGGGAGCACCCCGCCGGAGGTGGCGCCGCCGTGGCCGCTGCCCGCCGCGCTGCCCGCGAAACGGCAAATTCGGCTGGTGGCCCGTCGGCAGGTCCGACTGATCTTCGCCGACCACGTCTACCTTTTCTTCCTCGCGGTCCTGCCGTTGGTGTTGGCGGCGCTGACCACGTTGATCCCCGGCGATTCCGGCCTGGACCGGCCCAAGCCGAGCAGCACCAATCCCCATGAAGCGATCGAGCTGCTGGCCGCGCTCAACGTCGCCGCGGTGATCGCGGGCTCCGCGCTGACCATCCGCGCCCTGTTCGAGGAGCGCCGCGTCTTTCGCCGCGAGCAGGAGATCGGGCTGTCGGCGTCGGCCTACCTGGCCGCCAAGATCATCGTCTTCGGCTTGGCCGCGGCCGTCCTGACGGCGGTCATGTTCGCCATCGTCGTCGCCGTCAGAGGCGGGCCGGTACACGGCGCGGTGTTGTTGCCGGACGCGACATTCGAGCTGTACCTGAGCGTGGCCCTTACCGCGGTCGTCTCGGCGATCATCGCACTGGCGATCTCAGCGCTGGGGAATCGACTGCGCGAGGTCCTGCCGCTGCTTGTGCTGGTGATACTGGCCTCCCTGGTGTTCGACGGAAGCCTGGTGCAACTGGTGAGCAGGTGGGGCTTCCAGCAGGTCTCCTGGCTGGTCCCGGCCCAATGGGGTTATGCAGCGTCGGCGGCCACCGTCGATCTGCGCAGGGTCGACTCGCTGGCCGCCAACGTCTTGACATGGACTCACTATTCGGGCTGGTGGGTGTTCGACATGGTTGTGCTCGCGCTCTTTGGCGCCGTGACGGCCGGGCTCGTCCGGTATCGGCTGCGGCGGCCGCTGCAACCCGGGTTCGACAGCCCTATACATACCGCCTGACGCGGCGGCAGTAGTCCGCGTATTCCTGCCCGTACCGGTCCCGCACGAATTGCTCCTCGCGCAAGACCTGCCGATGGAACAGCGCGACGGCAGCAATCAGGTAGATAAGCGGAACCCAATCGGGAGAAACCAGCAGCTGGCCCACCAGGAAGACGAAGAAGCCGACATAGATCGGATTACGGCTCACCGCGAAAACGCCGGTTGTCACCAGCCGCCCGGGTTGGTCGCAATCAGCACCCCGACCGAACACAGCGCGACCCCCGACCAAGCGACGACCGGCGAGGAAAAGAACCGCCGGCGATTGGCCAGCGGCCAACCGAAGGCGGCGGCGAACACGGTATAGAAGTAGAACAGCGCCACCGGCGGTATCAGGAAATCCGTCTTGTCGAGTTTCCCGAAATGCATTGCCCGAGTGCCGCTTCTGCGCAGCAGCAGGACCCTGGTCACAACCGCGCCGATCAGCAGCACAGCCAGCGAAGCGGCGAGGTACGGCGGCACGTCGTCATCATGACACCCCGCACGGCCACACCGAACGTGCATCAGCCGCGAAAATTCCGCGCGGAACTCGCACTGAGCGCACGTTGGGCGATGGGGATGCGGCACGGCTTGTTCCCGAGAAGCGAGCGGAGGGTTAACGTCGGATCATGCCACCAGACACGACCGTCACAGCCGAACATCTGCGCAACACTCTTGACGGGCGTTGGCGCGACGTGAAGAACCGGATGCGGGCCACCATGACCGAAGACCTGTTCCGGCCGCATTACACGCCTAACACGGTGATCGCCCGCACCAAGGTGGCCGAGCAGATGCGCATCATGGCCGCGTTCGGCGTCGCTGCGGACAATTTCCGCAAAGAACACGGCGGCACGGGCGACATTGGTGCGGCAATCACGATGATCGAGATGCTCGCGATGTCGGACCTGTCCCTGATGGTCAAGGCCGGCGTGCAGTGGGGACTGTTCGGCGGAGCGGTCGAGAACCTCGGCACCGAGCGCCACCACGAGGCGTACGTGAAGAAGATCATCAGCCTCGAGTTGCGGGGCTGTTTCGCTATGACCGAGACGGGACACGGCAGCGACGTTCAGTCGCTGGAGACCACCGCGACCTACGATGCCGAGACCGACGAGTTCGTCATCGACTCCCCCACCCCCACGGCCCGCAAGGATTACATCGGCGGTGCTGCCGAAACCGCTACCATGGCAGCCGTTTTCGCACAGCTGATCACAAGCGAGGACGGTTCGCCGGTCAACCACGGCGTGCACTGCATCATGGTCCCGATCCGCGACGCCGACGGCAACGACCTACCCGGGGTCACGACATCCGACTGTGAGTACAAGGGTGGCCTGCCGGGGGTCGACAACGGCCGGATCGTGTTCGACCACGTCCGGGTCCCGCGGAACAACCTGCTGAACAAGTACGGCGACGTCGCGGCGGACGGCACCTACAGCTCCCCGATCGAGAACCCCAACCGCCGGTTCTTCACCATGCTCGGGACGCTGGTCCGCGGCAGGATCACCGTGGGTGGCAGCGCCGGCGCCGCCGCCTGCGTCGCGTTGGACATCGCCACTCGATATGCGTTGCAGCGCAGGCAGTTCAGCGCGCCCAATGAGAAAACCGAAGTGCTCATCATGGACTACCTGGTGCATCAGCGCCGACTGTTTCCGTTGATCGCCAGGTCATACGCGCTGCAGTTCGCCCAGAACGAATTGGTCAGCAGATGCCACGATATTCAAACCGCGGATGCGCCCGACGCCGACGAGCAGCGCGAACTGGAAGCGCGCGCCGCCGGACTGAAGGCCGCCAACACCTGGCACGCCTCCCGCGCCATTCAGGAGGCACGCGAGGCCTGCGGCGGCGCCGGCTACATGGCCGAGAACCGGCTGATCGCGCTGCGGGGTGACACGGACGTATTCACCACGTTCGAAGGTGACAACCACGTGCTGATCCAGCTCGTGGCCAAGGAACTGCTGACGGCCTACGCCGACGACATCCGCAGCATGAGCCCGGTCGAATGGGTGCGCTTCGCGGCCAACACCGTTGGCGAGCGGGTGCGTAAACGCACTGCGGCCGAGGCGATCATGCAGACGATCATCGACGCCCGCCAGGACAGCGAGGAAGAGGGCAGCCTGTTCAATCGTGGCACCCAAGTGACGATGTTCGAGGAGCGCGAGGATTACCTGCTGTCTTCGGTCGCGCGCCGACTGCAGGGCAAATCCAAGGAGATGTCGGAATTCGACGCGTTCAACGCGGTGCAAGACCACGTATTGCACGCGGCGAACGCGCACATCGACCGCATTGTTCTGGAGGCCTTCGTCGCCGGCATCGACTCGTGCGAGAACGCGGACGCGCGCGAGCTGCTCAACATGGTGTGCGACCTGTACGCGTTGTCGGTGATCGAGGAAGACAAGGCCTGGTACATCGAGCACGGATACCTGTCGACGGGGCGGGCGAAGGCCGTTACGCGCGGCATCAACGATCGATGCCGCAAGCTGCGCCCGTATGCTCAGACTCTTGTGGACGGCTTCGGTATCCCCGAGCCACTGCGTTACGCCGAGATGCTGCATCCGGAGAACCTGCCCACGTAGCTGGCGCATGCCGCTGGGCGGCGTTGTGGTTGAAAGTCAAGGCGGCACCCCCGTGCTCCCCGAAAACCGTGAGCGCACAATGGCTTTCGTCTCAAGGCTACTGGTGCGGTATCTTCCCGAGTGCCTGCAGCCTGCCGTCCGACCCGATCTGAAACTTCACCGTGCCGATCCCGGTCGGACAACAGGCCTGATCACTTCCCAGCTGCCATTGATACTGAACGGTCACCGTGTCGTCGGAAGGCGACAGCACGGTGATGTATGGCTTCGGGTTCGGTGTCGGCGTCCCCAGGAAAGCGTTGTGGTCGAAGAACAAAAGCTGCTGGGGAGTCGACTCGCTCGCGATGGTCGGGATGACCTGCACCCAATACAACCGGCATTGCTTGGTGTGACCCCGGGCGATTTCCACCCACGTCGAACCCGGTACTTCGATCGGGACCGATGCGATGGCCTGTCGCACGGTTTCGGCCGTCGGTCCGTCGGAGTCCTTACAGGTGTCGGGCCGCGCCGCCGGCGCAGTTGCGGATTTGCCGCCGCAAGCGGCGGTCAACAAAAACAACAGAATCACAAAGTGAGGACGCACATTGTGAGCTTAACGAAAACTGTGAATGTCCCATTTGTTTGGTCGGAACCCGGTCCCATAAGGGAATTCCGACGCGTTCGCCGGTAATCTGGACGGAGCCAAACGTCACCGCTGACCTGCGCTTACGCCCTGCGGCTCCAGGATTTTCCGGACACATCACATACCGGGCCGGATGCGGTGAGAGGAAGCCGTAAAACGGCGGAAACGTCGCGCGTCCGGTGCCGAAACATCCTTGGCGCAGTATTTGGCGCATACGCCTTTCCGCGCTCGAGGGGAGGAACTTTAGGCGTGGCCGAAGAGCCTGGTCGCGTCCGTAAGGACGAAGTGAGCAGCGTCTGCGCCTACTGCGGCGTCGGCTGCGGCACCGTGTTTCAGGTCACCATCGAACCCGGGGCCGGCCGTCGTCACGTTACGAAATCTGTTGGAAACAAAAGCCACCCGGCCAACTTCGGCCGGTTGTGCACCAAGGGCACGACCACGGCGGATTTGCTCGCCGCCCCGGGCCGCCTGGAATCGGCACAGGTGCGGGCCGACCGCGGCGAGCCCCACGAGCCGATCGACACCGACAATGCGATCACCCACACCGCACAGCGGTTACGGGCGATCATCGACGAGCACGGACCGGACTCCTTCGCCATGTACGTGTCGGGCCAAATGTCCATCGAGGCTCAATACTTGGCCAACAAACTCACCAAAGGGTTCATCGGCACCAACCAGATCGAGTCAAACTCGCGATTGTGTATGGCCAGTGCCGGTTCCGGTTACAAACTGTCGCTCGGCGCGGACGGGCCGCCCGGCTCTTACCAAGACTTCGACCACGCCGACGTTTTCCTTGTCGTCGGCGCCAACATGGCCGACTGCCATCCGATCCTGTTCCTGCGCATGATGGATCGCGTCAAGGCCGGCGCAAAGCTGATCGTGGTGGACCCGCGTCGCACAGCGACCGCGGAGAAGGCCGACCTCTTCCTTCAGATCGCCCCCGGAACCGACCTGGCGCTGCTCAACGGGCTCTTGTACCTGATCAACAAGAACGGCCACACCGATGACGGATTCATCGCTGAATTCACCGAGGGCTGGGAGGAGATGCCCGGCTTTTTAGAGCAGTACACCCCCGAGCGGGTCAGTGAAATCACCGGCATCGCAGCTGACGACATCCGCACAGCGGCCCGCTGGATCGGCGGGGCCGAGAACTGGATGAGCTGCTGGACGATGGGGCTCAACCAAAGCACACACGGCACCTGGAACACCAATGCCGTGTGCAATCTACACCTGGCCACCGGCGCGATCTGCAAACCAGGCAGCGGCCCCTTTTCGCTCACCGGGCAGCCCAACGCGATGGGCGGGCGCGAAATGGGTTATCTCGGCCCAGGTTTGCCCGGCCAGCGCTCGGTGACATCGGCGGACGACCGCGCATTCGTTGAGGATCAGTGGGGCATCCCGCGCGGGTCGCTACGCACCGAGGTCGGCACCGGCACCGTCGACATGTTCTCCCGCATGGCAGCCGGCAAGATCAAGGCGTGCTGGATCATCTGCACCAATCCCATTGCCTCCGTGGCGAATCGGAAGACAGTGCTGGCGGGCCTGGAACGCGCCGAGCTGGTGATCTGCCAGGACGCGTTCCAACAGACTGAGACCAACGAGTACGCCGACGTGTTGTTGCCGGCCGCCCTGTGGTCGGAATTCGAAGGGGTGATGGTCAACTCCGAGCGCAATCTGACCCTGTTCCAGCCGGCCGTCGAGCCCCCCGGACAGGCGCTGCCCGACTGGCTGATCATCGCCCGAATAGCCTGCGAAATGGGGTTTTCGGAGTCGTTCAGCTACGACTCCGCGGAGGACGTCTTCGAAGAGATCAAGCGGTTCTGGAATCCCGCGACCGGATATGACCTGCGGGGAGCCAGCTACGACCGGTTGCGGCGGGAGCCGCTGCAATGGCCGTGCGCGGCGGAGGAGGCCGCCGACCGCAACCCGATCCGTTACCTCAACGACGGTGTCAGCCAGACGAGATTGGTTCGTGCCGACGGCAGCGTTCCCCGACTGGCGTTCCCGACCGCAAGCGGACGTGCCGTGTTCTTTGCCCGGCCGCATCTGATGCCCGATGAGATGCCGGACGACGACTTTCCCTTCCTGCTCAACACCGGGCGACTGCCGCACCAATGGCACACGATGACCAAGACCGGCAAGGTCGCCAAACTCACCAAGCTGAACCCGCGTCCGTTCGTCGAAATCCATCCCGACGACGCCGCGCGGCTACAGATCTCCGATGACGACCCGGTCGAAATCGCCTCCCGCCGTGGACGGTCCGTGCTGCCCGCCGTCGTCACCAAGAGCGTGCGGCCGGGCAACTGCTTTGCGCCGTTCCACTGGAACGA
>NZ_JAFBAT010000039.1 GCF_019247615.1 Mycobacterium sp.
TCCTTGATGGCATCCCATTCGAGCCCGCAGACCTCGCGCATCTGCGGCAGGGTGCCCACCAGCACCAGCCGGGTGTAGGCGTTGATCGGTGCGGCGAGGATCTTCCAGACCGGCCGCGGGATCCGGCGCGGGCCCGGTATTCCTTTCCTGAGATAGCCGGTGCCGTACAGCACGGTCTTGTGCGGGACGAACCGGTCGAGCATCTGGTCCCAATAGTCGAGGAACTCGTCGTAGGTCTGTGGCTGACCGTCCGCGACTACGGCGCCCGTTACCGGGTACCGATCATCGGCCGTTAGCGGGTCTTGCGCGTCGGCGTCTCGGGAAGTTGTCGGGAACCTGCACTAGCCTGTATGCGTGGCCGGGCTTTCCACAGCTCCGCGGACTCGCTACGCCAGTTGCGGCGAGGTCGATATCGCCTACCAGGTCTTCGGCGAGGGCCCGGTCGACTTGCTCCTCCTACCGGGGCCGTTGATCCCGATCGACTGTGTCGACCTCGAGCCGTCGATGTACCGCTTTCATCGACGGCTCGCCGCCTTCTGCCGGGTGATCCGGTTCGACCAGCGCGGGATCGGCCTGTCGTCGCGGGTGGCCTCGCCGGACATGATCGGGCCGAACAGCTGGGCGAACGACGCGATCGCTGTCATGAACGCGGTCGGATGCGAGCGGGCAACGATCTTTGCGCCGGGTTTCACGTCACTGGCGGGGCTCGTCCTGGCGGCCGACCACCGCGAGCGGGTCGACAGGCTGGTGATCGTCAACGGTGCTGCGCGCACCCTTCGCGGCCCCGACTACCCGATCGGTTCCGTGCTCGAGGCCACCGATCCGATGACGACGGTCGCGATCGAACCGGACGCCGTCGAGCGAGGTTTCGACATACTCGGCTTGATCGCTCCCTCCGTGGCGCACGACGAGGCGTTCCGCGCCTGGTGGGATATGGCAGGCAACCGCGCCGCGTCGCCCAGCATGGCCCGCACCTTCATCAAGAAGGTCCGCGAGGCCGATGTCCGCGAGACGCTCGAGCGCATTGCCGTGCCGACGCTGATCCTGCATCGCGACAACCGGAGCTTCAGCCCCGTCGAGCACTCTCAATACATGGCCGAGCGCATTACCGGGTCACGCTTGGTCGAGCTGCCGGGCGAAGACGCGCTGTACTGGGTCGGTGACACCGCACCCATGCTCGACGAGATCGAAGAATTCATCACCGGGGTACGCGGCGCCTCGGATGCCGAGCGCCTGCTGACCACCATCGTCTTCACCGACATTGTCGGATCCACCGAGCGCGCCGCCCTGCTCGGCGATGACCGCTGGCGCGACCTCTTGGACAACCACGACACGATCATCCGCCACGAATTGCAGAGATTCGCGGGGCGCGAGGTCAACACCGCCGGCGACGGATTCGTCGCGACGTTCACCAGCCCCAGCGCCGCGCTGGCGTGCGCCGACGAGATAGTCGACGCGGTACGGGTGCTCGGCATCGAGGTGCGGGTCGGCATTCACGCCGGCGAAGTCGAGGTGCGCGGCGCCTTCAAGAACGATATCGCCGGCATGGCCGTGCACATCGGTGCCCGAGTTGCGGCGCTGGCCGCGCCCAGCGAAGTCCTGGTGTCCTCCACGGTGCGCGACATCGTCACCGGGTCGCGCCGCAGGTTCGCCGAGCGCGGCGAGAGCGCACTCAAGGGCGTGCCGGGCCAGTGGCGCCTGTACGCACTGGTGCGAGAGCACGCCGCCGTCAGGCGATGATGGATCCCGCATTACGATCCGAGTTTTAATCTGCCCCTTGATGTTTGACTGAAGGAGTACGCGTGACCGACGTGCATATCTCACTGCCGCCAGCCTTACGGCGAGCGATGGATCTACTGGCCGATCCGCCGGCGGAGCCGAACGTGAGCAAGGGTTACCTCGACGTCCTGGGCATCGGAACGTCCGACGACGAGGCGGTCGCGAAGAATACCGGCCCGATCCAGGCGGCGTGGGCGTCACCGATCGGGTCACTGCTTTACGACAACGCCCAGGCGTTCTCCCGCCGGCTGATCAGTGCATGGCAGGTGCCCGTCGAATGGTTGAACATCCCGCCGGGCGGAGTGGCCCTGGACATCGGCTCGGGCCCGGGGAACGTCACCGCGTCCCTGGCCCGCGCGGCAGGTCCGGATGGACTGGCGCTCGGGATCGACATCTCCGAGCCCATGCTGGCGCGCGCCGTCCGCAACGAAGCGGGACCGCAAGTCGGCTTCCTACGTGCCGATGCACAACGAGTTCCCTTGCGCGACAACACCGTGGACGCGGTGATCTCGACCGCGGTACTGCAGCTGATTCCGGACCCGGCCGCCGCGATCGCCGAGATGGCGCGGGTGCTGAAACCGGGCGCAAGGCTGGCCATCATGGTCCCCACCGTCGGGCGTGCCGCCCGGTTCTGGCAAATGCTGCCGAACGTCGGGGCGCACGTGTTCGACGACGACGAAATCGGCGACCTGCTGGAAGACCACGGATTTAGCAGCGTTCGCGTCAAGACCTACGGCACGTTCCAGTGGGTGCGCGGCAGAAACGGCTAACCTTCGGGCTCCTAGGGTCACCTGTCAATCCCGCTTGAAGGCCGGGTGACCGCGTGCCAGCATCGACGACAACAGCCCGGGCGGCCCGTACCGGTACAACGTCGACGCCAACCGGTTCACCCGGCCTGGGACCACGACAGCCGCGCCGGCCGCGAGGCCGTCAATTCCGGCCTGCGCTACCTTGTCGACGGGAACCCACATCACCCGTGGCAGCGCGGATTCGGCTTCCTCTTTCGAGAACCCGGCCGCCTCGCCGAATCCGGTGTCCACCGGCCCCGGACATAACGCGGTGGCGCTGACCCCGGTGCCGCGCAGCTCGGCGCGCAGGCTGTGGGTGTAGGACAACACGAACGCCTTGGCGGCGCCGTACGCGGCCTGACCCGGCAGGGGACCGAACGCGGCCATGGACGCGACGTTCAGCACGGCGCCCCGATGACGTTCGACCATCCCCGGCAGGAATCTGCTGCACAGGTCCACCACAGCGGCGACGTCGACCTCGACGAGGTTGATTTCTTTCTCCGGAACGGATTTCGCGACCAGTCCGAGCGTCGAGAAACCGGCGTTGTTGATCAGGATGTCGGGGATCAGGCCGAGCGCGGCGAGGCGGTCGGCCAGGCCCGCTCGTTGCGTTCGATCGGACAAGTCGGCGGGCAGCGGATGCGCCTGCGGTCCCAACCGCGCGGCGAGCGCGGCGAGACGGTCGGCGCTGCGGGCCACCAGCACCAGCCGATAGCCGCGCCGAGACAGGATCGCGGCGAACTGTTCGCCGATGCCCGACGACGCGCCGGTGACGATGGCGGCGCGGTCGTCACCGGGTGGTGGCAGAGCCCCATGATTGGCCACAGTCAGTTCCCGTCTTCCTGCGCGAGGGTGGCGAGCCGGTCCATCGACTCGCGCAGCATGTCGGGCGTCGTCGAACGAGCCTTGTCGAACCGGCTGCTGTCGGTCAGCGCCGTCCAGTCGTAGGTGTGCGTCACACTGGTGAGCGTGGCGTTGATCGGGTTGAGTTCCCAACGCCAAAGGTGGCCGGGCGGTTGCTTTCTGGGCTCGGCCGGGCACCAGGCAATCTTGCTGCCTTCGATAAATTCCACGACGTGGTTCTCCCGTACGGCACCGTTGGTGAGCGTCGTCTTGAACACGTCACCTACCCGGTGGACGCGCTGGCCCGGGGCCGACGAGGCGAGGTTGTCGTTGCCGTCCCAGCTGGGCTGGAGGGCGGGGTCGGCGATCAATTCGAAAATCCGCTCGGCGCTGGCCGAGATGACGCGGGTCGCGCTGACGATGCGTTCCGGTTCCATGTCGCCATCCAAACATGCCGGCCGCGGTAGCGCGGAGTGGCTTTCGGCGGACCGTCGGGGACCTTCGGCCGTCGAGGCGCCGCTCGGCGGGCTGCGATGGTGGTGTCGCCGGGTTCGCCCGGTGGCCTGTCCGAAGTGCAGCAAGCCCATTTTGGGTGAGGCCCCCACGGCCTGCTTGACCCACCGTCAGAAGACGGGGATCTGCCTTCGGAGATCGGAAGAGCACACG
>NZ_JAFBAT010000136.1 GCF_019247615.1 Mycobacterium sp.
TAGAGATCGCCCAGCGTCCGGCCCAGGATGTCGATTCCCTCGATCAACAACTCGTCGCTGATGGTCAGTGGAGGCAGCAGGCGAATGACGTTCCCGAACATGCCACAGGTCAAAACGACGACTCCGGCCGCATGGGCGGCGGTGGAAAGGGCTTGAGTGAGTTTGGGATCAGGGTCGGCGGTGCCCGTCTTCACCAACTCTACGGCGATCATCGCGCCCCGGCCACGCACGTCCCCCAGGCGATCATCGGCCGCCTGCAGCCGCAACAGCGGCTCCATCATCAGGCGCTCCAGCTGCCGTGCCCGCTCGATCAGCCCATCGCGCTCGATGGTCTCGATGGTGGCCAGCGCGGCCACGCAGGCGACCGGATTACCGCCGAAGGTGCCGCCCAGGCCGCCGACGTGTGGGGCGTCCATCAGCTCCGCCCGACCCGTCACGGCCGACAGCGGCAGTCCGTCGGCGATGCCTTTGGCCGTGCAGATCAGGTCGGGCTCGATGCGCTCGTGCTCGCAGGCGAACATCGCCCCGGTGCGAGCAAAGCCCGTTTGCACCTCGTCGGCGATGAATACCACGTCGTTCTTGTGGCACCAGGCGAGCAGCGATGCCAGGAATCCCTCGGCCGGAACGATGAAGCCACCCTCGCCCTGGATCGGCTCGATGATGACGGCCGCCAGGTTATCGGCGCCGACCTGGGTGTCGATGACCCTGATGGTCCGGGCGGCGGCCTTTTCGCCGTCGGTGGCCAGCTCCTTGTCGAGCAATGCGTCTCGATAGGGGTAGGACAGCGGCGCGCGGTAGACCTCCGGCGCGAACGGGCCGAAGCCACTCTTGTAGGGCTCCGACTTGGCGGTCAGCGCCAGCGCCAGGTTGGTGCGCCCGTGGTAGGCGTGGTTGAACGCCACGACGGCGGGCTTGCGGGTATAGGAGCGCGCGACCTTGACGGCGTTCTCGACCGCTTCGGCGCCGGAGTTAAACAGCACCGAGCGCTTCTCGCCGGAGCCCGGGGTGATCCGATTGAGCTCTTCGGCGACCGCGATGTACTCCTCGTACGGCGTCACCATGAAGCATGTGTGCGTGAAATCGGCCACCTGCTCGCGCACGGCGTCCACCACCCGCGGCGACGAGTTCCCGATCGTGGTGACCGCGATACCCGAGCCCAGGTCGATCAGCCGGTTGCCGTCGACGTCCTCGAGAATGCCGCCGCCGGCGCGCGCAACGAACACCGGCAGGGAGACGTTGACGCCAGCGGACACCGCCGCGGCTCGTCGCTTGTTCAGTTCCAGCGATGCGGGGCCCGGGATTTCGGTGACCAGCTGGCGACTCTGCTCGAGGCTGGCCACTCTCATCTCCTCACCGCGGCGCGCGGTCACGTCGCGGATAAAGCCTATCTGGTCACCGGCGAATCAGCGGGGTGAGTCGCTGCCGCCTGTGGTGATGGCAGACTGGCCGTTATTCCGCGGAATCTGAATACGAAAGACAGGCGCGATGAATAGTTTGGTCTTGTTTCTGCCGTTCTTGCTCATCATGGTCGGCTTCATGTTCTTCCAGGGCCGACGGCAGCGGCGAGCGATGCAAGCCACCATCGACCTCCATGAGTCGCTGCGACCCGGCGACCGGGTGCATACCACTTCCGGGTTGGAAGCCATCATCGTCGCGACCTCCGACGACACCGTCGACCTCGAGATCTCGCCCGGCGTGGTGACCACGTGGATGAAGCTGGCGATCCGCGACCGAATCCTGCCCAACGACGAAGCAGACCTCGACGACGAAGCCGACCTCGACGACGACGACCTCGACGACGACGAGCTCGACGACGACGGGGCGCGCGGCTCGGATGCGTCCCGCGAAAGCGAAGAGTCTGCCGACTCGGCCGACCAAAGCCGTGCCATCAAGGGCGACACTTAGTCTCTTGTTGGGTCTCTGGTTGGGTCTTTGGTCGCGCTCTATCTAGGCTCTCTCCGGGTAAGAAAACTGATTCATAGGAGATACAAGGAACGTGGCATCGTCTTCCGCGCCGGTGCACCCTGCCCGCTACCTGTCGGTTTTCCTGTTGCTGCTCGTCGGCGTCTATCTGCTGGTGTTTCTCACCGGCGACAAGCGGGCCGCCCCCAAGCTCGGAATCGATCTGCAGGGCGGCACCCGCGTCACGTTGACCGCGCGCACCCCGGATGGCTCGCGGCCGAGCCGGGAGGCGTTGGCCCAGGCACAGCAGATCATCAGCGCGCGGGTCAACGGGCTCGGCGTGTCCGGTTCGGAGGTCGTGGTCGACGGGGACAACCTGGTCATCACGGTGCCCGGAAAGGACAGCAGCGAGGCCCGCAACCTCGGGCAGACGGCACGCCTGTACATCCGCCCGGTGCTCAACTCGCTGCCGTCGCAGGGCGCTGAGCCCAAGCCGGCGCCCAACCCGCCGGCGGGGACGCCGCCCGGCCAGCCCGCGCCCACCGGCCAACCCGCACCCACGGGCCAACCCGCACCCGGCGGCCAACCGGGCGCCCAACCGCGGCCGTACCCGCAGGACCCACCGCCACCGCCGAGCCCCGCGCCGCCCGCGCCTCCAGTACCGCCGCCGCCCGCAGCGCCGGCAGGGCAGTCGCCGCCGGCCGATCAGCCCGCGCCGCCGGACCCCCGCAAGGATCTGGCCGAACGCATCGCCGACGAGAAGAAGTGGCGGCAGAGCACCCGTCAGGGCATTCAGTTCCTGGCCCTGCAGTTCCAGGCGACCCAGTGCAACAAAGATGACATCTTGGCCGGCAACGACGACCCTGCCCTACCCCTGGTGACCTGCTCGACCGACCACAAGGTGGCCTACCTGCTGGGTCCGTCGATCATCAGCGGCGACCAGATCGAGAACGCGACGTCGAGCATGAACCAGCACGGCATCGGCTACGTCGTCGACCTGCAGTTCAAGCCCGCGGCGGCGAGCACCTGGGCGGACTTCACCGCCGCCCACATCGGTACCCAGACCGCGTTCACCCTGGACTCGCAGGTCGTCAGCGCCCCCGTGATCCAGGAGGCCATCCCGGGCGGCCGGACCCAGATCACCGGCGGTGACCCGCCGTTTACCGCGTCCAGCGCGCGCCAGCTGGCGAACGTCCTGAAATACGGCTCGCTGCCGCTGTCCTTCGAATCCTCGGAGGCCCAAACCGTTTCGGCCACCCTGGGATTGAGCTCGTTGCGAGCAGGCCTGGTCGCCGGCGCGATCGGCTTGGCCCTGGTGTTGCTGTATTCGCTGCTGTATTACCGGGTGCTGGGATTGCTCACGGCGGTGTCGCTCACGGCGTCCGGCGCAATGGTTTTCGCGATTTTGGTCCTCCTCGGCCGGTATATCAACTACACCCTGGACCTGGCGGGTATCGCCGGTCTGATCATCGGCATCGGTACCACCGCCGACTCGTTCGTGGTGTTCTTCGAACGGATCAAGGACGAGATCCGCGAAGGCCGTTCGTTCCGGTCGGCGGTGCCCCGCGGCTGGGTGCGGGCACGCAAGACGATCGTGTCCGGCAACGCCGTCACCTTCCTGGCTGCCGCGGTGCTGTATTTCCTGGCGATCGGCCAGGTGAAGGGATTCGCTTTCACCCTGGGCCTCACCACAATCCTCGACCTGGTGGTGGTGTTCCTGGTGACCTGGCCATTGCTGTACCTGGCCTCCAAGTCCCCGACGCTGGCAAAGCCGGCCTACAACGGCCTCGGGGCCGTTCAGCGGGTCGCGCGCGAACGCCGGGCCCCGTCTGCTGGGGGGTCCGCTGTGAAGACGGGACGGGGATAGCGAGATGGTCTCCAACGAAGCCACCACCGATGCCACCCCCATCGGCACCGAGCTGACCGACCGCTCCACCCAGCCGCACCACAGCTTCATTTCCCGGCTCTACACGGGCACGGGAGCGTTCGAGGTCATCGGACGGCGCCGGCTGTGGTACGCCATCAGCGGTGCGATCGTCGCGGTGGCGATCGTCAGCATCGTCGTGCGGGGCTTCACCTTCGGAATCGATTTCAAGGGCGGCACGACGGTGTCTCTCCCCGCCGCGGGCGGGAAAGGCTCAGCCCAGACCGCGCAGGTGTCCGACGTCTTCAAGAACGCCATCGGCAGTGACCCCGAGTCGGTGGTGATCGTGGGCAACGGCTCCTCGGCGACGGTGCAGATTCGTTCAAAAACGTTGTCCAACAACGAGACCGAGAAGCTACGCAACGCGCTGTTCGACGCGTTCCAGCCCAAGGGCACCGATGGCAAGCCGAGCAAGCAGGCGATCAGCGACGCGGCGGTGTCGTCGACCTGGGGCGGTCAGATCACCAAGAAGGCGCTGATCGCGCTGGTGGTGTTCCTGGCGCTGGTCAGCCTGTACATCACCGTGCGCTACGAGCGCTACATGGCGATCTCCGCGCTGACGACGATGTGTTTCGACCTGACCGTCACCGCTGGCGTGTACTCCTTGGTGGGCTTCGAGGTCAGTCCGGCCACGGTGATCGGCCTGCTGACCATCCTCGGCTTCTCGCTCTACGACACCGTGATCGTCTTCGACAAGGTCGAGGAAAACACCCACGGCTTCCAGCACACCACCCGTCGCACCTTCGCCGAACAGGCCAACCTGGCGATCAACCAGACGTTCATGCGCTCCATCAACACCAGCCTGATCGGGGTGCTGCCGGTGCTGGCGCTGATGGTCGTCGCGGTGTGGCTGCTGGGCGTGGGAACGCTGAAGGACCTGGCACTGGTGCAGCTGGTCGGCATCCTCGTCGGCACCTACTCATCGATCTTCTTCGCCACCCCGCTGCTGGTCACCCTGCGGGAACGCACCGACCTGGTGCGTACGCACACCCGCCGGGTGCTCAGGCGGCGCCGCCCCGAGGCGGAAGTCCCCGAGCCCGCCGCCGAGGTCTCCGAGGACACGACCGAAGAGCCCACGGCGAAGAGCGCGGAAGCGGCTGAGTCGTCCACGCCGCCCACCAAGCCCGCACCCGACAAGCCCGCGCCGGGCGCGCGCCCGGTGCGGCCAACGGGGACACGGCGTCCGACCGGCAAGCGGAACGCCGGCCGACGGTAGGCCAGATGTTGCGGACCGGCCGGCGGTGGCTGAATGCATGCGCATCCGTCGGGTCGGCCGCGATGTGCCTGGCGGCGTTCACACTGACCGCGTGTTCCGGTAGCGCGGCCCCGCAGATCGATTATGTGGTCGACGGCACGCTGGTCACCTACAACACCAACACCGTCGTCGGCGCCGCGTCGGCCGGCGCGCAGGCTTTCGCCCGCACGCTGACCGGCTTCGGCTATCACGGGCCCGACGGACAGGTCGTCGCCGACAACGACTTCGGCACGGTGTCGGTCGTGGGTGGCGCGCCGTTGGTGCTCGACTACCAGATCGCCGACAACGCCGTCTACTCCGACGGAAAGCCGGTGACCTGCGACGACCTCGTCCTGGCATGGGCGGCCCAATCCGGCCGCTTTCCGGGCTTCGACGCCGCCAGCCAGGCCGGCTACGTCGACATCGCCGGCATCGACTGCATCCCGGGCCAAAAGAAGGCGCGGGTGTCATTCAGCCCGGACCGCAGCGTCGTCGACTACAACCAGCTCTTCGCGGCGACCTCGATGCTGCCGTCGCACGTGATCGCCGACCAGCTCAACGTCGACGTGACCGCGGCGCTGTTGAGCAACAACGGGCAGGTGGTGGCGCAGATCGCGAAGCTGTGGAACACCACCTGGGACCTGAAGCCCAACCTCAAAGCCGACGAGATCGGCAAGCGTTTCCCGTCGTCGGGTCCCTACCGGATCGAACAAGTCCTGGACGGCGGCGCGGTGGTGCTGGTGGCCAACGACCGCTGGTGGGGCCCCAAGCCGATTACCAAGCGGATAACCGTGTGGCCGCAGGGACCCGATATTCAGGACCGCGTCAACAACCGCAGCGTCGACGTGGTCGACGTGGCCGCCGGTTCCTCGGGAGCGTTGGCCACCCCGGACACCTACGAGCGCACCGATTCGCCGTCCGCCGGCATCGAGCAGCTGATCTTCGCGCCGCAGGGGCCGCTGGCGCAGGTCAGCGCGCGGCGCGCCTTCGCGCTGTGCACTCCGCGCGACGAGATCGCGCACGACGCCGGGGTGCCGGTTGCCAATGCACGCCTGAATCCGGCCACTGAGGACGCCGTCGCCGCCGGCGAGGGTGCCAACGGGGCGGGCCCGTTCGGCAAGGCGGATCCCGCCGCCGCCCGCAACTCGCTGGGGGGCGCACCGCAGGCGGTGCGGATCGGGTACCAGGGTCCCAACGCGCGGCTGGCGGTCACCGTCGGCGCCATCAGCAAGTCTTGCGCCGCGGCAGGCATCACCGTTTCCAATGTCGCCCTGAACTCCTCGGGACCCCAGGCGCTCAAGGACGGCAAGATCGACGTGCTGCTGGCCAGCACCGGCGGAGCCACCGGCAGCGGATCGACCGGATCGTCGGCCATGGATGCCTACGACCTGCACAGCGGCAACGGGAACAACCTGTCCGGCTATGCGAACCCGCAGGTCGACAGCGCGATCGCTGCGCTGGCGGTGTCGGTCGACCCGACCGAGCGCGTCAGGCTGCTGGGGCAGACCGCCCCGCTGCTCTGGGCCGACATGCCGACGCTGCCCCTCTACCGCCAGCAGCGCACGCTGCTGGTCTCGAAGAAGATGTACGCCGTCAGCAAAAACCCGACTCGTTGGGGCGCCGGCTGGAACATGGACCGATGGGCCCTGACGCAATGAGCTTGCCGCAGCTGATCGCCTCGCTGACTCGCAACGTGGCCGATTTTCCGGAGCCGGGCGTCCAATTCAAGGACCTCACCCCGCTGTTCGCCGACCGGGAGGGATTGGCGGCGGTGGCCGACGCGTTGGCGGGCATCGCCGCGGGGGCCGATTTGGTGGCCGGGATCGACTCCCGCGGTTTCCTTGTGGGCGCGGCCGTCGCCGCCCGCCTGGGCACCGGCGTGCTGGCCGTCCGCAAGAGCGGCAAGCTGCCTCCGCCGGTGCACGCGGAGCGGTATGACCTGGAGTACGGCAGCGCGACGCTGGAGATCCCCGCGGAGGGCATCGAGCTGGGCGGCCTTGCCGTCGTGATCATCGACGACGTGCTGGCCACCGGCGGCACCATTGCGGCGACGGCCCGGTTGCTGCGGCGCGCCGGTGCCCTCGTGCCCGCGGCGGCCGTGGTTTTGGAGCTCACGGCGCTGGGCGGTCGCGCGGCGCTCGCGCCGTTGCCGGTGCACAGCCTCCACAGCGCCTAGCGCGATATCCTCGAGGTCGGAGGTGACCGAGGTGGCGGACGACAAGCGCGGGGCGCAAGCCCTTGAGGCGCCGGCGGACGTCTCGCTCGCCGAGCCGGTTCCCGAACCGATTCCGGAACAGGCTCCGGAGCCGGAACCCCCTGCCGAGACCCTGAAATCGAGCAGCAGCGCGTCTCGTCGGGTCCGGGCACGGCTCGCCCGGCGGATGACCGCCCAGCGCAGCACCCTCAACCCGGTCCTCGAGCCCTTGGTGGCGGTGCACCGCGAGATCTATCCCAAGGCGAACCTGCAGCTGCTGCAGCGGGCCTTCGAGGTGGCCGACCAGAAGCACGCCAGCCAGCTGCGTCATTCCGGCGACCCCTACATCACCCACCCCCTGGCCGTCGCCAACATCCTCGCGGAACTGGGGATGGACACCACGACTTTGGTGGCCGCGCTGCTGCACGACACCGTCGAGGACACCGGGTACACACTCGAGCAGCTCTCGGAGGAATTCGGCGACGAGGTGGCCCACCTCGTCGACGGCGTGACCAAGCTGGACCGGGTGGTGCTCGGAACCGCGGCCGAGGGCGAGACCATCCGCAAGATGATCACCGCCATGGCACGCGATCCCCGGGTGCTGGTCATCAAGGTCGCCGACCGGCTGCACAACATGCGCACGATGCGCTTCCTGCCGCCGGAGAAGCAGGCACGAAAGGCGCGCGAGACGCTGGAAGTCATTGCGCCGCTGGCGCATCGGCTGGGGATGGCCAGCGTCAAGTGGGAACTGGAAGACCTCTCGTTCGCGATCTTGCACCCCAAGAAGTACGAGGAGATCGTTCGTCTGGTCGCCGGGCGCGCGCCGTCGCGCGACACCTACCTGGCGAAGGTCCGCACCGAGATCGTCAACACCCTCAATGCGTCGAAGATCAAGGCGACGGTCGAAGGCCGTCCCAAGCACTACTGGTCGATCTACCAGAAGATGATCGTCAAGGGTCGCGACTTCGATGACATCCACGACCTGGTCGGCATCCGCATTCTGTGCGACGAGATCCGCGACTGCTACGCGGCTGTGGGCGTGGTGCATTCGCTGTGGCAGCCGATGGCGGGGCGGTTCAAGGATTACATTGCCCAGCCGAGGTACGGCGTGTACCAGTCGCTGCACACCACTGTCGTCGGACCGGAGGGCAAGCCGCTGGAGGTGCAGATCCGCACCCGCGACATGCACCGCACCGCCGAATACGGCATCGCCGCGCATTGGCGCTACAAGGAAGCCAAGGGGCGCAACGGGGTTCCGCATCCGCACGCCGCCGCCGAGATCGACGACATGGCCTGGATGCGCCAGCTGCTCGACTGGCAACGGGAGGCCGCCGACCCGGGCGAGTTCCTCGAGTCGCTGCGCTACGACCTTGCGGTTCAAGAGATCTTCGTGTTCACCCCGAAGGGCGACGTCATCACCTTGCCGACGGGCTCGACGCCGGTGGACTTCGCCTACGCCGTGCACACCGAGGTCGGTCACCGCTGCATCGGCGCCCGCGTGAACGGGCGTCTGGTCGCGCTGGAACGTAAACTCGAAAACGGCGAAGTCGTCGAGGTTTTCACGTCCAAGGCGCCCAACGCCGGGCCGTCGCGGGACTGGCAGCAGTTCGTGGTGTCGCCGCGCGCCAAGACGAAGATCCGGCAGTGGTTCGCCAAGGAGCGGCGGGAAGAGGCGCTCGAGGCCGGCAAGGAGGCCATCGCCCGCGAGGTCCGCCGCGGCGGACTTCCCTTGCAGCGCTTGGTAAACGGCGGATCAATGGCCGCGGTGGCCCGCGAACTGCACTACACCGACGTGTCCGCGCTGTACACCGCGATCGGAGAGGGACACGTGTCGGCCCGGCACGTCATGCAGCGGCTGCTCGCCGAGCTCGGCGGCATCGACCAGGCCGAGGAGGAGCTGGCCGAGCGGTCCACGCCGACGACCATGCTGCGCCGGCCGCGCAGCAGCGACGAGGTTGGGGTTTCGGTTCCCGGAGCCCCGGGCGTGCTGACCAAGCTGGCCAAATGTTGCACGCCGGTGCCCGGGGACCAGATCATGGGCTTCGTCACTCGCGGCGGGGGGGTGAGTGTGCACCGAACTGACTGCACCAACGCCGCGTCGCTGCGGCAGCAGGCCGAGCGCATCATCGAGGTGCTCTGGGCGCCGTCGGCCTCGTCGGTGTTCCTGGTGGCCATTCAGGTCGAGGCGCTCGACCGGCACCGGCTGCTGTCGGACATCACCCGGGTACTGGCAGACGAGAAGGTCAACATCCTGTCGGCGTCGGTGACCACCTCGGGTGACCGGGTCGCGATTAGCCGGTTCACCTTCGAGATGGGCGACCCCAAGCACCTGGGCCACCTGCTCAATGTGGTGCGCAACGTCGAAGGCGTCTACGACGTCTATCGGGTGACGTCCGCCGCCTGAGGCGGCCGGGCAGTCACCGCGGCGAGCGGCGGCGGGCCGGGCGCTTGCGCGACCCCCTCCGCGTCGCTGCCGACCGGTTTGGCCGCCCCCTCGAGCACCTCGCCCACGAGGCGAACCGCCCGCGGCCGCGCTGTTGGTGGCCATAGCACCCTCCTCGTACTTGCGGACGGTTTCGAAAGTGCTTGGGTACCCGATTGTGGAGGCGGTCAGCCGACTTGCACAGAGTTGATGGTCACCGTCTTTGCCGGCATGCCGGCGTCGCTGTTGCCCAGAACTCCTTGCTGGGCGATCCGGTCGATCGTCTCCAGACCCGCGGCGTCGATGGTGCCGAACACGGTGAAGGCCGGGTCTTGCACGCTGTTCTTATAGAACAGGTTGAATTGGCTTTCGTTGGTGTCGGGTTTCAGGGCGTTTGCCATGGACAAGGTTCCGCGCGGATAAAGCACGGGTTGGTTCAGCGCGGGATCACTGGGGGCGTATTGATTGACGGGGTATTCGTCGGCGTATTGATAACCGGGGCCTCCGACCCCGTCCCGCTCCGGGCCGCCACATTGCAAGATGCCGAAGTCCGGTTGGGTGATCAGCTCGCCGCACTGGGTGTGGTCGAAGAATCGTTGCTGCGCCAGGCTGAGGAAGCTGTTCACCGTGCACGGCGCCTCGGCGTTGTCGAGCTCGATGCCGATGTCCCCGAAGTTGGTGGAGATGGTGCCCTTGACCACCGGCGGGTCGGTGGAGACCTTGCCGGACCGAGGCGGGTTGACCGGTTTGGTGGGTTGGTCGGGCGCGGGGGGATATTGGCAATTGGCGCCCAGATCGGGTGGCGGGTCAAACGCCGGTAAGGGCGGCACCGTCGCGGAGGCCGGGGCCGATCCCTTCCGGGCGGGGATCCGACCGTGCGTCGCAGTGCTGGAGCCCGCGCTGTTCGTCGAGCCGTGGCTCTGCGTCACCAGGGCAACGACCAGGGCTATCACCGCCGCCAAAGCAATGACCGATCCGCCGACGATCCCGAGGACCAGCCGCCTATTGGACGCCGCTGGCGGGGTTGGCGGGGTTGGCGGGGTTGGCTGGGGCGCCGGCGCTGGCAGCGCTTGGGCGGGGGGAGTGCGCGTCGCCACGTCGCCTTGGCCGGTCATCGCCGCCCTGGCGGCGTCGGCGAGCTCCCCCGCCGACTGGTAGCGCTGCTCGGGGTCCTTGGCCATGCCCCGTGCTACAACCCCATCGAAAGCGGTCGGTATGCCGGGCGACGCGATCGAGGCCCGCGGCGGCGGTGCATTCATGTGCGCGTGGAGCTGCTCTTCTGGACTGTCGCCGGAGAAGGGACGTCGTCCGGTCAGGCACTCGTAGAGCACGCAGGCCAGCGAATACACGTCGGCGCGGTAATCGGTTGTCCCCCTGTAGCGTTCGGGCGCCAGGTAGGAAGCGGTCCCCATCGTGGCGCCGGCGACGGTGAGTTGCGTGTCGGTCATTGAGCGGGCGAGGCCGAAGTCGATCAGGTATACGAAATCTCGCGCGGTCGTCACGAGAATGTTCTTCGGCTTGATGTCCCGGTGGACCAATCCCGCCCGGTGGGCGCTGTCCAGCGCCGCCGCGACTTGTTCGATCACCGCAACCGTGCGCTCGGGGCTGAGCCGTCCGCCGTTTTCGGCGATGTACTGCGATAGGTCGCGGCCCTCGATCAGCCGCATGTCGACGTATAGTCGGCCGTCGATCTCGCCGTAACCGTGGATCGGCACGATGTGCGGGTCGTTGAGGCTGGCGGCGATGCGTGCCTCTCGGCGGAAACGCCGCTGAAATTCCTGATCCTCGGCCAAGTGCGGAGGGAGCACTTTGAGCGCCACCACCCGAGCGGTGGACGGGTCGTAGGCGCGGTAGACGCGTCCCATGCCGCCGCGGCCCAACAACTCCACAATTTGGTAGTGGCCGAATGACTCTGGGTCCATATTCATCCGATGAGCCATAATCGATGGAGCGCTCGAGCCCGGCGATTCTCGGCAATCAGCGCGATTGGTGTTGCGTTGCTCAAGGTTTAGTCCAGCAGCAGCGACTTGATGGTGACGTCGACGGCGGGCGGCCCGTCCTCACCGCCCCCGGCGACACCCGCTTTCGCGATCTTGTCCAGCGTGGCCAGCCCGTCGGCCTGAATGGTGCCGAACACGGTGTACTGGGGCGGCAGCTGGGAGTCCTTGTAGACCATGAAGAATTGGCTGCCATTGCTGTTCGGCTGCCCGCTGTTGGCCATCGCCAGCGTTCCCCGCGGATAAATGACCGGCTGCTTCAGCTGCGGATCGTTCGGCGGGTATTGATCGGTCGGGTACTCGTTGGCAAAGCCGTAGCCCGGGCCGCCCGTGCCGTCGCCCTTGGGGTCACCGCATTGCAGGACGCTCAGATCCGGCGAAGTGGTCAACCGGTGGCATTTGGTGTCGTCGAAGTATTTCTGGCCGATGAGGTTGGCGAAACTGTTTACGGTGCAAGGTGATTCGTTGTTCGCCAGCATCAGGCCGATGTTGCCCTGGCTGGTCACCATGCTGGCGCTCACCTGAGCCTGGTCCGTGGGAACCTTGCCGGTTCGCGGCGGCTTGACCGGCTTGGCGGCCGCTTCCGGCGACGCCGGGTACTGACAGTTGGCCCCCACGCTGGCCGTCGGCTTGAACGCCGGCAACGGCGGGACGGCTCCGTTCTGCGGGTTTGCGGGCGGGGTGGTGTCGGCCGAGCTGCCCGGTGCTGGCGAAGTGGGGCTGGTGGACGTCGACGCGGTGTTGCTCTTGTGCTCGTCTTTGGTGTTGACGACCGCGATGACCACCGCGGCGATCACTGCCAGCCCGACAATTGAACCGGCGGCGATCACCAGGATCCGGCGCGTTCGTGCGCGCTTTGCGCGGCGCTCCAGCTGCCGTTCGAGTTTGCGCTTGGCGCTGGCGCGTCGCTGTTCGTTGGTCGGCACGGCCGGTGGCCTCCATGGTCGGTGAGTCAGGGCGTGACAAGTCCGGGCTAGCTTGCCCAGGCTAATGTGGGCGGCGCGCCCGGTGTCAACCGGGGATGGGAAACTGGGAAGCGTGTTGATCACCGGATTTCCCGCCGGCGCACTGCAGTGCAACTGTTATGTGTTGGCCGGGCGGCCAGGAGCGGACGCCGTCATCGTGGATCCCGGGCAGCGGGCGATGGGCCCGCTGCGGCGGATCCTCGACGAGAACCGGCTGACGCCGGCCGCGGTGTTGCTGACCCACGGGCACATCGACCACATGTGGTCTGCCCAGAAGGTGTCCGACACCTACGGCTGTCCGACCTACATCCACCCCGAGGACCGGTTCATGCTGAAAGACCCGATCTACGGCTTCGGTCCGCGGCTGGCGCAGGTGGTGGCGGGTGCTTTCTTTCGCGAGCCCAAGCAGGTGGTCGAGTTGGACCGTGACGGCGACAAGCTCGACCTGGGCGGCGTGCTCGTCAACGTCGATCACACGCCGGGGCACACCCGCGGATCGGTGTGTTTCCGGGTTTCTCAGGCAAGCCCAGCCGACACCGACGTGGTGCTCACTGGGGACACGCTCTTCGAGCGCTCGGTGGGCCGCACCGACCTGTTCGGCGGCAGCGGCCGCGACCTGCTGACGTCGATCATCGACAAGCTCCTGGTGCTCGACGACAACACCGTCGTCCTTCCGGGGCACGGACCCTCCACCACCATCGGCGCCGAGCGCCGCTTCAATCCGTTCCTCGAAGGCCTGAGCACGTGACGGAATTCGTCGCTCCCAAAGGGGTTCCGGACTATTTTCCCCCGAACTCCGCCGAATTCGTCGCGGTGCGTGACGGGCTGCTGGGCGCCGCCCGACGGGCCGGTTACGGCGACATCGAGCTGCCAATCTTCGAGGACACCGCGTTGTTCGCCCGCGGCGTGGGCGAGTCCACGGACGTGGTGTCCAAGGAGATGTACACGTTCGCCGACCGCGGCGACCGCTCCGTGACGCTGCGTCCGGAGGGGACCGCCGGGGTGGTCCGCGCGGTGATAGAACACGGCCTCGACCGCGGCGCGTTACCGGTGAAACTCTGTTATGCGGGACCGTTTTTCCGCTACGAACGCCCGCAGGCCGGCCGCTACCGCCAGCTGCAGCAGGTCGGGGTCGAGGCGATCGGCATCGACGATCCGGCGCTGGACGCCGAGGTGGTTGCCGTCGCCGACGCTGGGTTCCGCTCGCTGGGCCTTGACGGTTTCCGGCTGGAGATCACCTCGCTGGGGGATGAGACCTGCCGGCCACAATACCGGGAACTGTTGCAGGAGTTCCTGTTTCAGCTCGATCTCGACGAGGAGACAGGAAGACGCGCCGAGATCAATCCGCTGCGGGTGCTCGACGACAAACGCCCCGCGGTGCGCGCCATGACGGCCGACGCGCCGGTGCTGCTCGACCACCTGTCCGATGTCGCCAAGCAGCACTTCGACACGGTGCTCGCGCATCTCGACGCGCTGGGTGTTCCGTATGTCATCAACCCGCGAATGGTGCGCGGGCTGGACTACTACACCAAGACCACTTTCGAGTTCGTGCACGACGGACTCGGCGCCCAATCCGGCATCGGTGGCGGCGGCCGCTACGACGGCCTGATGCGCGAGCTCGGCGGACAAGACCTGTCCGGCATCGGGTTCGGGCTGGGGGTGGACCGAACCCTGCTGGCCCTGCGCGCCGAGGGCAAGAGCGTCGGGGAGATCGCGCGTTGCGACGTGTTCGGGGTGCCGCTGAGCGAACCGGCGAAGCTCCAGCTGGCGGTGCTGGCCGCGCGGCTGCGCGCCTGTGGTGTGCGTGTCGACATGGCCTATGGCGATCGCGGCCTCAAGGGCGCGATGCGCGCGGCCGACCGTTCGGGCGCGCGTCTCGCCTTGGTCTTGGGGGACCGCGACATCGAGGCCGGGACGATTGGGGTGAAGGATCTCGGCTCGGGTGACCAGGTCGCGGTGCCGATGGATTGTGTTCTCGCAGAAGTCGTCTCGATGTTGGATCGGTAGGCGCGTGCTCCGCGTTTGGTTGTGGGTGTTCGGCGGTTTGGTCGTGATTGTCGTTCTCGGCTACGTCTGCGTCACGTTGCTTCACCGTGTCGGCAACGACATGCAAGAAGAGTCGAAGTACGCGGTCGGCGTCACGTATCGCGTGGAGGGTTCGGGCGGCCCGGTGGCGATCGCGTACACGGTAGGCGTCGCGCGCACGGCGAACGACACTGCCGCGCGGTTGCCGTGGACCAGGGACGTCTTCACCGGGGGAGTCGTGTCCTTGACCGCCACGACAGATGAATCGGGCGGCACGGTCACGTGCAAGATTTTGGCCAACGGAAGGCAGATAGCGGATCAAACGGTGACCGGTTCCGCCGCGAGTGTGCGCTGCACTGGTGACGTGGGCTTGCTCCCGGCCCGCTAGCCGCGGCGGCAGCGCGTGTCATAGGTCTGTGGCATAGTCGAACCTATGTTCGATCCAAAGCGGATGCCCTCCCCTGAGTCGATCGCCCGGCTGGGCGAGCTGATGGAGCGCCGGTATCCGTCGGAGACCCCGCAGTCCGCGGCGCTGCTGGAGGGGATTTGTGCGGCGGCGCGCGTGGAGAACCAGGCGGTGGCCGCGCAGTTGGTCGATATGGGGAAGTTGTTCGCTTATCGGCTCTCACACTGCTCGGAGGACGAGGACTGGGCGCTGGACACCATGGCCGCGGTGGCCGCCGAGGTCGGCGCGGCGCTGCGGGTCAGCCAGCACGCCGCTGAGACCCGGCTGATCTATGCCCGCGCGATGCGTGAACGGCTCCCGAAGGTGGGCGAGCTGTTCAACGCCGGTGACCTCGACTACCGGGCGTTTCAGACCATCGTGGGTGGCACCGATTTGATCACCGATGCCGACGTGTTGGCCTCGGTGGATGCCGAGTTGGCGGTCAAGGTGCCGTCGTGGCCGTCGCTGAGCCGGGGGCGGCTTGCCGCGCAGGTCGCCAAGGTGGTGGCCCGCGCCGATGCCGACGCGGTGCGCCGGCGCACCCAACGTCAGACCGACCGCGAGATAGCGATCTGGGAAGGCCGCGACGGCGTGTCGCATATCGAGGGCCGGCTGTTGACCCCGGATGCGCGGGCGCTGGATGAGCGGCTAACCGCCCTGGCGGCAACGGTGTGCGAGCACGATCCCCGCACACGCGAGCAGCGCCGCACGGATGCGTTGGGGGCGTTGGTCGCCGGGGCGGATCGACTGGGGTGTCGCTGTGGACGCCGCGATTGTGCGGCCGGCAAGCGCCCGGCGGCGTCGCCGGTGGTCGTTCATGTGATCGCCGAGCAGGCCACCCTCGACGGGCGCAGCACCACGCCGGGTTCGATGGTGGGCGCCGACGGGCTGCTCACCCCCGAACTCATCGCCGAGTTGGCCGCCTCGGCAAAAGTGGTGCCGCTGATCCACCCCGGCCACGCCGCACCCGAGACCGGATACCGGCCCTCCCAAGCACTCGCCGACTTCATCCGCTGCCGCGATTTGACGTGTCGC
The DNA here is from genome assembly GCF_019247615.1 of Mycobacterium sp. Classification (GTDB taxonomy): domain Bacteria; phylum Actinomycetota; class Actinomycetes; order Mycobacteriales; family Mycobacteriaceae; genus Mycobacterium. The sequence goes on from NZ_JAFBAT010000136.1 coordinate 16,144, forward strand.
TGGCCCGGCTGTGACGTGCCTGCCACCGACTGCGACCTTGACCATTCGATCCCTTACGCGCAGGGCGGCAAGACGCACGCGGCCAACCTGAACTGCAAATGCCGCACCCACCATTTGGCCAAAACCTTTGCGGGCTGGACCGAAAAGCAACTGCCCGACGGGACGCTGATCTTTACCTCACCGGCCGGGCAGACCTATGTCACCACCCCGGGTAGCGCGCTGCTTTTTCCCAGCCTGTGCTACGCCGTGGGCGGCATGCCCACCCCCGAAGCCGACCCCGCACCTGAGGACTACTGCGTCGAGCGCACCGCCATGATGCCCAAACGCCGCCGCACCCGCGCTCAAAACCGCGCGGCACGGGTGGCCGCCGAACGCCGACACAACCGCGACGCGCGCCTAGCCCGACGCGCCGAACGCCCCAGCTACTTCAACCTCCCGCCACCCCAACCCGCCGAGGAACCACCACCTTTTTAGCCGGTGGGGCGGAGCTTTCTGACGAACTCCGCTACGGCGGACCCGATCTCGTCCGGGCTGTCTTCTTGGATGAAATGCACGCCGGGAACCGTGATTTCGCTGAGACGGGCCCATGTCCGGACGTAGTCGCGGATGCGGCCGGCCAGGATCGCGCCGGGCTCGGCGTTGACGAAAAGCTTTGGCACATCGCTTGTTTCGAGCCAGCCGCGGTACTGTTCGACGACTGCGACGACCTCGGGCGGCTCGCCGTCGATGGGTATGTTGCGTGGCCACGACAGGGTCGGGCGCCGGTCCTCGCCGGCGTTGGCGAACGGCTGCCGATAGTGATCCATCTCCTCGTCGGACAGCCGCCGTTGGATCGCGCCGGGCAGCACCCCTTCGACAAAGATGTTCTCCTCCAACACCATCCGCTCGCCCTCCGGCGACCGAAAGCCCTGGAACACGCCCCGCACGCTGGGATGAAAGTCTGTCCATGTCATCGGGGTGACGATCGCCTCCATGAATGCGATCCCCTGCACGCGGTCGCGGTGCCGGTTGGCCCAGTCGAAGCCCAGCGCGGAGCCCCAGTCGTGCAGCACCAGCACCACCCGGTCGCCGAGGTCGAGGGCATCCCACAGCGCGAACAAGAAGTCTCGCTGCTCGGCATAGTGATAGCGGTCCGGTCCCGAGGGGCTGAGCTTGTCCGACGCTCCCATCCCGATGAGGTCGCAGGCCACCAGCCGCCCCAGCCCTTCCAGATGCGGCATGACGTTGCGCCACAGGTAGGACGACGTCGGGTTGCCGTGCTGAAAGACGATGGCGTCACCTTCACCCTCGTCGATGTACGCCATTCGCTTGCCGAGGATGTTGCGGTATCGCAGCTGCCCGAAGGGAGCGACTCGGCTGGATGCCATTGGAGCATCTTGCCACTTGACATCGGATCGAACGTCAGTTCGAATAGGGTTATGCGTTGGGCTGGCCAGGCGGTTGCAGTCGATGACGGAGCGCTCCCAGGTCTGCAGCGGATCGGCTTCGTCAGAAGCGTGCGCGCGCCGCAATTCGAAGGAATCACCTTTCACGAGGTGCTGTGCAAGTCCGCGCTCAACAGGGTTCCCGACGCCGCCGCGCTGCCGTTTCGGTACACCGTCAACGGCTACCGTGGCTGCTCGCATGCGTGCCGCTACTGCTTCGCCCGTCCGACCCACGAGTATCTCGACTTCGACTGTGGCACCGACTTCGACACCCAGGTGGTGGTCAAGACCAACGTGGTCGAGGTCCTGAACCGCGAGCTGCATCGGCCGTCGTGGCACCGCGAGACGGTCGCGCTGGGCACCAACACCGATCCCTACCAGCGCGCCGAAGGGCGGTACGCCCTGATGCCCGGGATCATCAGCGCGCTCGCCGGATCCGGCACGCCCCTGTCGATCCTGACCAAGGGCACGCTGCTGCGGCGCGATCTGCCGTTGATTGCGCAAGCCGCACAGCACGTTCCGGTATCCGTCGCGATATCGCTGGCCGTCGGCGATCCGAAACTGCACAGCGAGGTCGAGCCGGGTACCCCGACGCCGCAGGCGCGGCTGAGCCTCATCAGCGCAATCCGTGATGCCGGGCTGGACTGTCACGTGATGGTGGCGCCGGTGCTGCCGCACCTCACCGATTCCGTGGAGCACCTCGACGGATTGCTCGGTCAGATCGCTGCGGCCGGTGCCACCGGGGTGACGGTTTTCGGGCTGCATCTGCGGGGTTCGACCCGCGGCTGGTTCATGTCCTGGTTGGCCCGCGCGCATCCCGAACTCGTCAGCCGCTACCGGGAGCTCTACCGGCGCGGTGCATATCTGCCGCCGAATTACCGCGACATGTTGCGCCGGCGGGCCGCCCCGCTGATCGCCAAGCATCGGCTAACCGGTGATCACCGGTCGTTTCAGCGGGCGGCCAAAGCTGTCGAGCCGGAACCCGCTGCGCCGACGCTCTTTTGAGCTAAGCGCGCTGATCGCCCCGGGGCTTGGTCAGCGTGAATTCGTCCACCACGGTGACCGCGCTGAACGGCCCGCTCAGCGCGTAGTGCGTGGCCTTGATCGAGGTGTTGCCGCCGGGTTGACCGGGGTCGACGTCGAAAGCGGCGAAGCCGTAAGGATTGTCGCGGTCGCGAAATGCCGACCATGGCGCGTCCTCGATCACGTAGATCGGCGCCTTGCGCCCGATCCCGGGATCGAACGCGCCGACGCCGGTCAGCACGCGGCACCGGGGCTCCGGGACGAAGAACATCCCGTTGGATGGCGCGGACGTGCCGCCGCCGCCGATGACGAGATGCACCGTTCCCCGCGTGGAATCGATCAGATCGTGGCGGGTGTCGACGGGTATCGGCGTTCGGGTGTCGGTGCCCAACGATCCGCGCAACGGATGTGACCGCTCGTAGTGGTGTTCATGACCGCACAACACCAGATCGACCTCGTACTGGTCGAACAGCGGCAACCACTCCTCACGTATACCCAGGTCCGCGCCGTTGGATTTGTCGGCCGTCGAGATCGCGGTCTGATGCATGCACACGACTATCCAGTCGACCCCCGGGTCGTGCCGGGCTGCGGCGAGTTCTCCTGCGAGCCAGCGCTTTTGCTCGCCGCCCGAGTAGCCGTGCACGTAGAAGTTGCCGCCGTCCTGAAACGCCACATCGTCATTGTTGAGGCTGATGACCCGCACGGAGCCGGCCGTGAAGGAGTACCACAGCCCGCGGGTTTGCGGGCTGGACCCCGAATCCGGCAGGGCGAAGTAGGCCTGGTAGGCGCCGTAACCTATCGGGCCATTGCCCCATTCGTTCTCGTGGTTGCCGGCCGCCGGCATCCAGGGCCGGTACCGCGCCGAACGCGTGTTGTTCTCGAACCAGTTGGACCAGGTGCGTATCCGGTCATGCGCGAGGTTGGCATAGCACAGGTCGCCGTTGACCAGATTGAACAGCGGACTCAGGCGCTCGATCGCCAGCGTGGTGTTCCCGGCCGCGGGCGATCCGATGTTGTCGCTGGCGTATCTGCCGTCCGGCAACGTGACCAGCGTCGGCGTCGACTGGTCGCCGAAACTGGTGAAGCGCAGCGGTTTTCGGCCCGACGGCGCGGTTCGCACCGTTGCGGTCTCCGGTTCCGCGCCGTCGTGCATGGCGGCGTAGACGTAGTCGGTGTCCGGGTCGAGCCCGGTCAGCCGGGCATGGTTCACGCGAACCTCGATGTTGGACTTGGCATCCCGGTAGGTTCGGGTTTCCGCCGCGATGGTGCTCCCGAAGCCGGAATTGGGCGTGCCCAGCATGACCCGTGGATTGCTCACCGCTTCGGTGGTGTGCCATGACACCACCACCTCGGTGGCGGCATCGCGGCCGAATTGCAGATGCAGACCCCCGACCGGCGGCGCGCCGTTGCTATCCGGCTGGTGCCAGAAACCCGGGCTCGCGGGATGTGAGTACTGTGCCCACACCAGCGCGGCCGCGCCCCCCACGCCCGCCCCCAGGGCAGCCGACACCGCGCTCGTGGTCAACAACCTGCGGCGGCTGATGCCGGTGGCGGGATCGCTCATACCTGCTTCATACCTGAACCGAGTAACGAGTCCGGTAGCGTTTTCTCCTATGAACGTGCGAAATGTCATCGGCGCGCTAGCGGCGGCGGGAGTGGTTCTCGCGCCGGCCAGCGCGCATGCGGATCCGGCGGGCCACCAGGTGACCTACACGATCACCGCCACCGGCAATTTGACCGGCAACGTTCGCTACATGAACAGCGATCCGCCCAGTCAGGCAGCCTTCGACGCCAACTCGTCACAGTACCTGACCACCGTGCCGACGGCGTTCGCCGCCGGGCAGCCGCTGGTGTACACCACAACGCTGGCAAACCCGAACCAGTGGGCGTTCGTCAACGCCAGCGGCGGGTGTCATTGGCCGGACTGTGACTCGTCTAACGTTCCGCAAATTCAGTGCCAGATCGCGGTCGACGGCCAGGTGGTGGTCACCCAGAACGCCACCACCGGCGTCACCTGCTCGACGCGGCCGTGGTGACCAGGTAACTCAGCGGTGCACCCGCACGGCGAGGTAGTGCTCGTGCCGGGGGTTGCCGTCGAGGGTGTAGGCCACCGCCCGGGCGGCGGCGTCGTGGTCGGACTCCAACCAGCGTTCGGTGTGCTGGCGTTCGAATTCGGTCCACGATTGCACCGTGAACCTCTCGATGATCGTTTCGGGATCTTCGAGGCTTCGGTAAAGCCGCCAGCTGTGGCCGCCGGTGCGCAGCCGTGATCGCCGCACCGCCCTCATCGCATCGACGAAGTCATGGAGGTTCTCCGCCGACACGCGATAGTGGACGGTGACGAGCACCGGTCCGTCGTTGGGGCACGGCTCGAACACGACCAACGGCGACGGCCACGCCCGTGAGCTGTCGCGGCTCAGCTTCCCGGTGGCCGGCAGCAACCCGACGGCGGTGACGCTGAGAGCGGCAATGCCCAGCAACACCGCGGACACGACCAGCGCGACATGAATTCCCGCCCGCGTGGCAACGACGCCCCACACGAACGAGCCGAGCGCCTGCGATCCCGTGAAGACCAGCAGATACGTCGCCAACCCGCGCGCCCGCACCCAGCGGGGCAGATGGAGCTGCGCGGCCGCGTTCAACGTTGTCAGGGTGATCAGCCAGGTCATCCCGGACAACATCAGGAAAGGCAGCGCCCACGCGAACGGCAGCCAGACCACCGCAAGCGTCGCAACCCCGTATCCGGCCGCACTCAGTCCCAGCAGCGCGTTGGGCGACAGCTTTTGACGTAGCGCTGCGGGGACGGCGACGGCGAGCACCGCGCCGAAACCTATCGCTCCCAGCGCCACACCGTAGCCCGTGGCTCCCAAGTGCCATCTGTGCGCAGCAGCCACCGGCAGCAGGGCCAGCAGCGCCGAGGCGGGGAACACGAAAAGGGTTGCCCGCAGCAGAATCCGGCGGAATATCGGACCGTTGATGACGTAGTGCAAGCCGGTCACGATGGCCTGGCTGAAATGTTCTCGCTCGATCGGCGCGACTTGCCGGGGCCGCTGCCACCCCGTCAAGACAAAGATGATTCCCGTGAACGATAGTGCATTGATCGCGAAAACCGCTGCGGGACCAGCCAATGCGACGATCACACCGCCGACCGCCGGTCCAATTACCCGGGAGATGTTCACCGAGACGCTGGCCAAGGTGGCAGCGGCGGGTATCTGCTCGCGGGTGACGACTTCGGGTTGAATCGCCTGCCAGGCCGGCGCGGTCAGCGCTGAGGCAAGCCCGATTGCCACGGTAAACATCAACAGGGACGCGGGGGTGAGCCTGCCGACGTAGGCGACGGCCGCCAGCGCCAGCGCGACCACGACCGCATACGACTGCAGGACAATCAGTAACCGCCGACGGTCGAACAGGTCGGCAAGCACCCCGGCGAACAGGGCGAAGACCAGGGTCGGCGCCAGGCTTGCCGTCTGGACCAGTGCGACGATGACGTCGGCGCTGTGCAGTTCTACCAAAAACCACTGCGCCGCCACGCCTTGCATCCAGGTCCCGAGGTTGGAGACGAACTGCGCGACGAACAACCCGCGAAACAGCCGGTTCCCCAGCGGCGTGAAAGCCGAGGGTTGCCCGCTGCCGGCACGCACTAGCCGAGGTTGGTGGCGGCGAAGGTGTTGCACTTGTTCGGGTCACCGGTCTGGTACCCGATGGTGAACCACTTCTGCCGCTGCGCCGACGAGCCGTGGGTCCAGGATTCGGGATTGACCCGGCCGGTCGCTTCCTTCTGGATGCGGTCGTCGCCGACCGACGCCGCGGCCGACAAGGCATCCTGAATGTCCTGGTCGCTCAATGGCTGCAGGTACGGCACGCCGGTGCTCTCCTGCTTGACCGTCGACGCGTAGTGCGCCCAGATGCCCGCGTAGCAGTCCGCCTGCAGCTCCGTGCGCACGCCGTTGCCGCCCGCGCCCTGGGCCCCCTGCTGGGAGCGCCCCAGGACTCCCTTCAGTTGTTGCACGTGGTGCCCGTATTCGTGCGCGACCACGTACTCCTGTGCGAACGGCCCACCGCTGGAACCGAACTTATCGACCAACTCCTGGAAGAAGTCGGTGTCGAAATACGCCGTCTGGTCCACCGGGCAGTAGAACGGCCCCACCGCGGTGGTGGCCTGTCCGCAGCCCGTGTCCACCGAACCGGTGAACAGTCGCACGTGCGGTCGGGTGTAGTCCGGCATCAGCTGATGCCACACCGCGTCAACGGAATTGCCGGTCGCGACCACCCGGCACTGGACGTACTTGTTGGCGTCGGCGCCGGTCTTGCATTGGCTCAGATCGAATCCGGGTGCGACGGCACCGCCGCTGTCCGCCGGCTGCTGGCTGGTGACGCCGCCGGGGTCGATACCAAGAAACAAGGCAGCCACCAGAATCAGCAGGCCCCCGAAGCCGCCGCCGATGGCGATCGGCAGTCCGCCGATGCCCCCACCCGACGACGACGCCGTGCTGGTGTCGATCTGCATACCCTCGTTGAAGGTCATCGCGCGCTCCTAATGTTGCTGGGTGTCCGCGAATCGGGCGTCGGTGTAGCGGCGCAGGTTACGCAGGAACCGGCGCAGCGTCAGATTCAGCAGCGGGCCGAAAACCGGCAGTGCCAGCCGCGCCGGACCCGCGGGCTTTTGCGCCATCGTCCACGTCAGGCGGCAGCCGCCCGGGATGGCTTCCACCTGGTAATCCTCGGTGAACGCTTCGACGGCTTGGGTGGAGCATTCGTTGAACCGAAAGGCCATGCGGGTGAACGGCTCCCAGGCGAGGAACTCTTCGTTGCCGACCATCCCGCCGCGCATGTCGACGGTTCGCGTGGTGCCCACGCCGCGCGGCTCGGGGCTGGTCCAGGTCACTTTGGTGATCACGCTCGCCCAGCGCGGCCAGGATTCGGCGTCGCAAAGCACCTCGAACAGCTGCTCGGGGGTGACGGCCAGGTCGACGCTGTTGCGGAACCGGAATCGGCCGCGAACAGCATCTGCGTCGAGGAAGCTCAGATCCACGCGCTCGCAGGGAAACATGGTTAACAACCTATCCCGGGCCGCTATCCAGGGCCCTCGCCGGCCGCGGCCAGCAGCGGCACTATGACGTCGCTGATCGGCGTCGCCAGATGGTGCGCGCGGGCCTTGCGGATGATCACGCCGTTGCGGATGTCCCATTCCAGCCGCCGGTGGTGTTCCCGGTCGGCCAGCATCGAGGTGCTCATGTCTTCCGGCGCGCTGCGGAAAAGGCCGACCAGCTCGTCGACCACGTCGTCGGTCATTCGGGCACCCTCGGCCTGCGCGACAGCCAGGCATTCGGCGACGTAGCGACGCGACAGCGCCGCGACGTCGTCGCGGCGGAACATGCCGGACCGCCGCCCGGCCAGCACCATGAACCCGGCCAGCGCATTGACCAGCAGCTTGCGCCAGGCGGCGGTGATGAAGTCCGGGTCACAATCCACCCGGCAGCCGGCGCCGCGCAGCAGGCTGGCGACCGTCGCCGCGGCCGGCCCCGACGGCAGCACCAGGGCGGCCTCCGTCCGCAACCGCACCCAGCCGCCCGGTTGGGTTTCGGCGCTGTACCAGACGATCCCCGGAACGACGGCCGACGTCGGGCACAGCGGCTGCACCTGGTCGACCTGCTCGACGCCGTTCTGCAGGACGGTGACGATCGTGTGTTCGTCGCACAGGCGCGCCAGCCAGCCGGCCGCGTCCTGGTTCTGGGTGGCCTTGACCGCCAAGACCACCAGGTCGACCCGGCCGGACACCTCCGCGGGATCGGTGCGCACCGGGCCGGGCACCACAATGGGATCCTCGCCGTCGGGCCGCAGCTCGATGGAGTCGCGGGGGCTGCGGCCGCACACGAGAACCGAGTGCCCGGCCTTGTGCAAGAGCGCGGCGACCGTCGTGCCGACGGCACCGGGACCGACGAGTGCGATGTTGGTGGCGATAGCGCTGAAATTACCTGCCTCTAGACTGGTCACTCGTTCCAACCGGCTGATAAGGAGTTTTCGTGCTGCGCAGCCACACCGCCGGTTCGCTACGGAAGGCCGACGCCGGCCAGCGGGTGACGCTGGCCGGTTGGGTAGCTCGCCGGCGCGACCACGGCGGCGTGATCTTCATCGATCTGCGGGACGCGTCGGGTGTCGCGCAGGTCGTGTTCCGCGCTGGCTTGCAGGAAGGACAGGCGCTGGCCCAGGCGCACCGGTTGCGCGCCGAGTTCTGCGTCGCGGTCACCGGTGTCGTCGAGGTCCGCCCGGAAGGCAACGCCAACCCCGAGATCGCGACCGGCGAGATCGAGGTCAACGCCACCTCGCTGACCGTGCTCGGGGAGTGCGCGCCGCTGCCGTTCCAGCTCGACGAGCCCGCCGGTGAGGAGTTGCGGTTGAAATACCGCTACCTGGACCTGCGGCGCGAAGGTCCGGCCTCGGCAATCCGGTTGCGCTCCAACGCGAATGCCGCCGCGCGCGACGTGTTGGGCCGGCACGACTTCGTCGAGATCGAGACCCCGACCATCACCCGCTCGACCCCGGAGGGGGCGCGCGATTTCCTGGTGCCGGCGCGGCTGCACCCGGGCTCGTTCTACGCCCTCCCGCAGAGCCCGCAGCTGTTCAAGCAATTGCTCATGGTGGCCGGCATGGAGCGCTACTACCAGATCGCCCGCTGCTATCGAGACGAGGACTTCCGCGCCGACCGGCAACCCGAGTTCACCCAGCTCGACATCGAGATGAGCTTCGTCGACGCCGAGGACGTCATCGCCCTCTCCGAGGAGATCCTGGCCGCGCTGTGGGAGCTGATCGGCTACCGGGTTGCGACGCCGATCCCGCGGATCAGCTACGCCGACGCGATGCGGCGGTTCGGCTCCGACAAGCCCGACCTGCGGTTCGGCCTGGAGCTCGTCGAGTGCACGAAATTCTTCTCCGACACCACGTTTCGCGTGTTCCAGGCGCCGTACGTCGGTGCGGTGGTGATGCCCGGCGGTGCGTCGCAG
>NZ_JAFBAT010000255.1 GCF_019247615.1 Mycobacterium sp.
AAAGCGCGTGGTGATCTGGGGCACCGGCTTCGTCGGCCGGATGGTGATCGCCGAGATCCTCAAGCATCCCCTGTTCGAGCTGGTGGGCGTCGGCGTCAGCAACCCCGAGAAGGTCGGCCGCGACGTCGGCGAGATCTGCGGGCTGCCCGAATCGGCGGGCATCACCGCGACCGATGACATCGACGCCCTGATCGCGCTTCGGCCCGACGCGCTGGTCCATTACGGCCCGACCGCGGCGCACGCCGACGCCAACATCGCGGTGATCACCCGGTTCCTGCGAGCCGGCATCGACGTCTGCTCGACCGCCATGACACCGTGGGTCTGGCCGACCATGCACCTCAACCCGCCCAATTGGATAGAACCGATCACCACGGCATGTGAGCTGGGCGAGTCCTCCTGCTTCACCACCGGCATCGATCCGGGGTTCGCCAACGACCTTTTCCCGATGACCCTGATGGGCGTCTGCGCGGCCGTGCGCAGGGTGCGCGCGTCCGAGTTGCTGGACTACACCACCTACGAAGGCGACTATGAGACGGAGATGGGCATCGGGCGGGAGCCGGACTTCCGCCCGGTGCTGGAAAACCCCAGCGTGCTCATCTTCGCGTGGGGTGCCACCGTGCCGATGATCGCCCACGCCGCCGGCATCATGCTCGACGAGATCACGACCACCTGGGACAAATGGGTGACGCCGACCGAGCGCACCACCGCGAAGGGCATCATCAAGCCCGGGCGGGTGGCCGCGGTCCGATTCACCATCAACGGAATCTACAAGGGCGAGAACCGAATTCAACTCGAACACGTCAACCGGATCGGTAACGACGCCGCCCCAGATTGGCCGTCGGGACACGACAACGACGTGTACCGGGTGGACATCGAAGGGACCCCCAGCATCTTCCAAGAAACCGCGTTCCGGTTCACCGACGATTCGGGCCGCGACGCGGCCACTGCCGGCTGCCTGGCGACCGGGATGCGGGCGCTCAACGCTGTCCCGGCGGTCAACGAGCTGCGGCCGGGCTGGGTCACCCCGCTGGACCTCCCGCTGATCGCCGGGGCCGGCACCATTCGGTGACCGCCCGCATAACGGCGCCAGGGTCGTTATACAGGTGACCCATAGCGGGCGCTGAAGCTGGCGATAGCTTCCGCCTACAGAATTACGGCTGGTCGCAGTGCCGCCGAACATAGGGGAATCGACGAATGGCCGAGGGAGCTAGGCCCGCGCTGGGCTTGTCGATTGGTGCGACCAACCTGGCCGCCGCGACCGCCGACGTTGCCATCATCCGCAAGCCGGTCCTCACGCTGTTTCGCCAACGCCCGCCCGAGGTCGGCTTGCCCTCGGAAAACCCCAGGCCGGACGAGCCGGGTGTGGTGATCACCGACTTCGTGGACCGGGTCGGAAACCCCGTCGGAATCGTGGCGCCCGACGGTTCCGTACACCGCAGCGACGCTCTGGCCGCCGACGCTCTGCGCGCATTGGCGTATGTCGCCACCGGCGGGCGTGCCCTGCCTGAAAATGCCGCGGTAACCTTTCCGGCTCACTGGTCCACCAGCGCGGTGGACACCCTCGGCGCTGCGCTGGCCCGAGTGCCCGAATGGTCGAACCGCGGGCGCCCCGTTTTGCTGATTTCCGATGCCGCGGCGACGCTCGCCGCGGTGCGGATCAATCCGGGCATACCCACCCGCGGGACCGTGGCCGTGGTCGACTTCGGCGGCAGCGGTACGAGCATCACGTTGATGAACGCCGCCGGCGGCTATCAAGCCATCGCGCCGACCGTCCGGCACCATGACTTCTCCGGGAACATGATCGACCAGGCGTTTTTGACCGCGGTGATGGCCAGCATGCCGAGCACGGGTTTCGACCCCGTCCATGCATTGCCGATCGGCTCGCTGAGCCGATTGCGGGCCGGGTGCCGAAGCGCCAAGGAGCAGCTCTCGTCGAGCACGCTGAGCTTGCTCACCGACGACTTGACGAGCACGCGCGGCGACACGCGGCTCACCAGGGACGACCTCGAAGAAGCGATCCGCGAATCTTTGGACAACTTCGTCGCGGTCCTCGATGACACCTTGCGGCGCAACGGAATTCACGATCTGGCCGCGGTGATCTCCATCGGGGGTGGCGCGAATATCCCGATGGTCACCGCGACGCTGTCCGGCCACCTTCGCGTACCGGTCATCACGACACCGCGTCCGCAGGTGACCGCCGCCGTCGGGGCTGCACTGAGGGCGGCGCGGGTTACTGGCGACGACGCGGCAACCACGCTCGCCGGCCCCGCATCGGCGACCGCGACGGCACCGGCCGCGCGGGCGTGGCCGCAGCCTCGGCGTACGGCGACAGCGACAATCGAAGCGGCTGCATTGAACGACATGCCCAACAAAATGCGCGCCGTGACGTTGCCGAAGGCCGCCGACGGTGTCTGGACGGCTCCGGCGCCCGCGCCCGAGCAAGCCCAACCCGCCGAAGCGGCCGAACCGGCCGAACCGGCCCCGCCCGCTGACCCGGAGCCCAAGAAGCGACGCCGCCGGTGGTATCGGCTGCCGGCGGTGGCGATTGTCAGTGCGGCGCTGATTCTGCTGCTGGGCACCGCGCTGGCCATCGAATTGCGCTCGGACGACACAACGACGGCCCCGGCCCACAGCACAAACGCGGCTGCGCCCGCTGACCCGAGTCCGCAACCGCAGGCACCCGCGCCCTCGGCCACCCCGGCGGACCCGCCCACCGCGGAAACGCCAACAGCCGCGCCGCCCCCGGCTCCGGAAAGTCCTCAGGCTCCGTCGCCGCCGATACCGCGCTCGCCGGCCGCACACC
>NZ_JAFBAT010000308.1 GCF_019247615.1 Mycobacterium sp.
GCCGACGGTTCGGCGTTACCGTGCAATTCCTTGATCATCAGCAGGGCGCCGTTGCCCAGGAATGCGAAGGACGTTCGCGTCCAGGCCAGTGCGGTTCTATCGGCCGGTTCGTTAGCCGGATGATCGTTCGTCGCGGGCGGGTCACTCAACCCGTGACCGCCTTGGCGATCACCAACCCCAGCGCCACCAGCCCCACCACGCACAGCCCCACGGCGACGTAGGCCGGCGTGGGGTGGCGGGGCAACGGCTCGCCGCGACGCATGGCGCGATCGGCCTGCCGCCAGCGCACGAGCCCCATCACGCTGGTGAGGGTGGCCAATGCCGCGAGCCCCACGCCAAGTGCGCGGCGGGCGCCGGGGACGGCGAGTTCCGGGACGAGTTGGACAAGGGCGACGGCCGCGGCGAGCAGACCCAGCGCGGTGCGTTGCCAGGCCAGGAAGGTCCGCTCGTTGGCGAAGGTGAAGCGGTAGTCGGGTTCGCGCTCGTCCGCGCTGTCATCGGCCACGGGCTACCACGCCGCCGAGTTTAACGAACCGCATGGCCCGCCATGCCGTGTTGGGAAGCCGCGCTGCATGATGGGGCGGTGGTCAAGGCGCTGTTGTTCGACGTGCAGGGCACGGCGACAGATTTCCATTCGACCGTCTGCGCGGAGGCGCAGCGGGTTAGCGCGGGACGAGACCCGGGCGCCGATTGGCCCGAGGTGGTGCGACGTTGGCGCGCGAGGTACTTCAGGGCGCTGGAGGCGGCTCAAAGTTCCAGCGGCGGATGGGTTTCGGTGCGCTCGGTGTATCGCGATGCTTTGGATCTCGTGCTGGTCGAGTTCGGCATCACGGGCCTTTCGGAGGCAGAACGCGACGAACTGGCGGAGTCCTGGCAGCGGCTGCGGCCGTGGTCGGACGTCGTGCCGGGGCTTACCAGACTGAAAGGCGCGTACACGCTGGCCACCCTGTCGAACGCCGACGTCGCCACCGTGATCAGCATCTCCAAGCAGGCGGGGCTGCCCTGGGACGCCGTCTTTGCCGCGGAGATGGCCGGGGTGTTCAAGCCGGACCCGGCGATCTATCGCATGGCCGCGACCTACCTCGGTCTGCGCCCCGCCGAGATCATGATGGTGGCCAGCCACAAGTACGACATCCGCGCCGCGGGCCGTCTGGGTTTCGCGACCGCCTTCGTCGCGCGCCCATTCGAGTATGGGGTCGATGGGCAGCCGGATGTGGATTACTCGGACGAGTTCGACGTCAACGCGCCCGACTTTCTCGATCTGGCAGCGCAACTCGGCTGTTAGGGTCGCCGATGAAGCTGGCATGACGCCATGAGGCGCTTCGTCGCGGTGGTTCTGGTTGTATTGGGCGCCTACTCGGTGTTGCTTGGCCTCGCCTGCACCGCGGCGTGGTCGGATTATCGACGTGCGGACCCGGTCAGTGACTGACCGTTGGCGGCTTGCAGCAGGCAGATGACGGTGCTCGGCATGGGGTCGGCCGCGGTCCGGTCTTGGTTCGAGTCGATGAGATACGTGATCGAATAAGGGCTGCCGTCAAGGGGTCGGCCGGTGAATGGCGCAAAGCCGGCGGCGCAGTCCCGATTGGCGACAGTGGCGACAGCGGTGTTGACGGCCATGGGGGCGCGCACGTAGGCCTCGGCCAAATGTGCTGTCGCACAATCGACAACGGTGACGGTTACCCGGCTCAGGTCGGCGGGCGGAAGGTCGGCCACACACTCGCCGACCTGCAGGTCGATCCACTTCACGGTCCGCGAGCCCGCGGGTGCGGGGGCGGCGGAGGCGGGCGCCGCAGGGTGAACCGCCAGCGCGAATGCGGCGGCCAGGCCGCACAGCACATGAAGGCATCGGACCCGCATCGCCGCAGTTTACGCGGCGGTCAGTGTTGGGTCCGGCTTTTCCGACGACATCGACAGGAAGCCGCGCACGCAACGTGCGGCCAGCAGCCAGTTGGTGGGCCGCTTCATGTCCAGTCCGCCGAGAAGCTGTTTGATCATCGTCAGGGTATCGAAGTAAATGCGTTCGCAGACAAGCGTTTCCGCATCATCGAACACGAAGTAGGCGGTCATGCGGACCCGGAATCGACTACCGGTGGGCGGCACCTTGCCCAGGTAGCCACGATGCGTGCCCAGCAACCAGAACTCGACAATCACCGCATCGGCGCTGTGCCGCAGTGCGATGATCTCGTGGTCTTGGTCGGGAAAAGCGGTGCGGGTGTAGACGTAATAGCCGCGCACCGCATCGTCGCCATCGTGCACGACCAACTGCGGGACCAGCTCGTAGCGCGGGTGGGGGAATGTCGACAACACAGCATCCCAGTCCTGGCGGACCTCGTCATGAAAGTGGTCGAGCACCAATTTCTGGCGAGCGGCCAGCACCTCGGGAGGGGGGAACGGGGGAATGTTCACAGTGGCCAGGGTATGGTCCGGCGGTAACGGCGCGGCTAGCCGGCCGGGGGGCTCCAGGCGACGGGCAGGCTCTTGATGCCGTGGATGAATTGCGACAGCAGCATCGCCGGCTCGTCGATCGCGACGATGTCGGGTATCTCGCGGCGCAGTTCGTCGAACACGACCCTGATCTCGCGGCGAGCCAGGTTGGCGCCCAAGCAGAAATGCGCACCCCCGCCGCCGAAACCCTGATGCGGATTGGGGTCGCGGGCGACGTCGAATGTCCACGGATTGGCGAACGTCGACTCGTCGCGATTGGCTGAGTTGTACCACAGCGCGGCCTTGTCGCCGGCCGCCATCTTGACGCCGTTCATCTCGAAGTCTCGCGTCAGCGTGCGCCGCATGTACACCACCGGCGATGCCCACCGCACGATCTCTTCGACCGCGGTGGGTGCCAGGGCGTCGAAGTCGGACCACCACTTGTCCCGCTCCTCCGGGTACCGGGATAGGGCCAGCACTCCGTGGCTGATCGCGTTGCGCGTCGTCTCGTTGCCGGCCACCACCAACAGGATGAAGAATGACGCGATCTCCGACGACGACAACCGGTCGCCGTCGACGTCGGCTTCCACCAG
>NZ_JAFBAT010000013.1 GCF_019247615.1 Mycobacterium sp.
AGCTCGGCACACCCGACGCCAACCTTCCGCCGCCCCAGACTCGCGTGGTAACCGCCGCCTGGCTCGCCGGCGGGAAGGCCGGCCAGTAGGGGCGAATGCTATAACGCAACGTATGACAGGCCCGGGGCACACGATCACCCACGTTTCGGATACCGCCCGATGGACGGCGTTGCATCGGGCAACCGAGTCCGCCCGGCCCGACGCCTTGTTCCACGACCCGCTCGCCGAACGGCTGGCCGGTGAACACGGCCGCGCGATCGTCGCCAAGATCCCGCGATCAACTCGCAACGGTTGGTGGCTCGTCTCCCGCACCAAGCTCATCGACGACGCCATCGCCCGCGCCATCGCCGACGGCTGCGACCGGGTGCTGAACCTCGCCGCCGGGCTGGACACCCGCCCCTACCGGTTGGCACTACCGCCGGAGTTCACGTGGGTGGAGGCCGACCTTCCGAAATTGATCGCGGAAAAGACGCGGCTGCTTGCCGAGGAGGAACCGCGATGCCGGTTGACCCGGGCCGCCGTGGACCTCGCCGATCCCCGCGCCCGCGACGCCTTCCTCGACGAGGCGCTGGACGGCGCGTCCAGAGCAATGGTCGTGACCGAAGGGTTGTTGATGTATCTCGACGACAGCGATGTCGTCGCGCTGTCTCGGGCGATCAAGCGACCCGAGGTCGGGTGGTGGATGCTCGACTTCGCGTTGCCGGGCCTGAAGACGATGATGAACAAGAAAATGGGGGACCTGTTGCAGAACGCGCCGTTCAAGTTCGCGCCCGCGAACGGCTTGGCATTTTTCGAAGACCTCGGCTGGCGCACCGTGGAAGCGGAAACGTTGTTCCAGGCCGCCCGCCGCTTCCGCCGGCTGCCGGCGTTCATGCGCCCGCTGGTGTGGCTACCGCAGCCGGATCTGCGTAGGCCCGGCAACGGGCGCGGGGGCGCCTTCGCACTGCTGACCCACTGAGGCGGGGTGGATTACCAGACGCGAATCCAGTCGACCAGCATGTCCGCGGGGTAGCTCCCCGGCCCCGGATCGCCGCCGCCGGAACCGGCAACAGCCAGATTGAATACCGGAAACACGGTGTAGCCGGGGCCGTTGAACGGCCAATCGGGAAGGGAGCTCGCCGGCACGTCGAAGTAGGGTTGCGCGCCGTCGACGTAATCCTTCCAGAAGCGGATGCCGGCCGCGTCCCATTGGGTGCGCCACGTGTGCCAGGCGCTGTCCACCGCGATGTTGTGGGTCTTCCACTCTCCGCCGTTCGCTTTCGCGTGGACGGTGGTGGCCGAGGGCCAGTTGCCGTTGCCGTACCACTCCATGACGTCGATCTCGCCCTGGTCGTCGTTGCCCAGCCAGTATGCGGGCCAGGCACCGGCCGTGAGGCAGTTCAGCTTGATCCGGGCTTCCCAGGTGTGGCCGACACCGCCCCGCCACAGGCTTTGCACCTTGCCGCTGAAGTACGTGGGGCCGTCTTTGGCGGCGCGCAGAACGAGGTTGGAGTTGCCGTCGAGGAAGACGTTTTTACGGTCGTCCCGGTATTGCCCGATGTTCTCGGGACGCTCCCAGTACGTCGGGTCCTTGATGGTCTCGCGAGCCTTGGCCACCGCCCACTTGCCCGGATCGGGGGCCGAGCCGGCCGGACCGTCGAACTCGTCCTGGAAAATGTAGGTCCCGGTTTGGCCGCTGGGTGCGTCTGGCGGTGGCACCCGGCCTGGCGGCGCATCCTCTCGGGGCGGGTAGGCCCCGGCCTCGGCCACCGGCAGGGCGGCTGCCAGCACGCCGATTCCGGCCGTCAGCATCATGCGGCGGCGATCCATCTCCGGCATAAGCAAGGCACGATAGCAGCCGCCGCCGTACGGGACGAAACGGGAATTGTGTCGGTCGCCGCCGCTAACGTCTTGATCGCCGACGGCGCGGACCCGTCGGCGGCGGGTCGGTCGACGGGCAGTGAGTCGCGGATGCGGGCGAATTCACGGCTAATTCTCATCCTGAGGGATGGTTTGGTCTCAGATTTGCCGGGCATTCTCGAATTACGAACTCATAAAGTGCTGGCGGGTTTTGCAGGTCTCTCGGGAGGAGTGAAATCGTGGCTGAGCAATCGGGGGCGACGGTAATTTTCCTGGAGTCTCATCCGTTGTGGGCGGCTGCCAGGCGTCAAGAGGAGGAACGCCGCTCCTCGATGCGGCGCCATCCGTCCCATCTCCGTCGCGCCCGAGCCGCCGCCTCGGGCGAGCACATTGCCCGCAACTTCAAGGTGTATTCCGGCACCGACAGTCCGGCCTGAATTCACGCGAGAGCTTTGTGCATCTCCATAATTGACCGTTGGTCGACCCTGTATTGCCGTCCAGAATTCGGGATTTACACCTGCGTCGCCATCTACTACCCTATGTAGTAGATGATCTGGGAGGCGCGGATGATGCCCAACCAATTGGATCCATTTCCGGCGCGGCGCTTGAGCGCGGCCATGGTGGCGTTCGCAGCTGCGTTGGGTCTTCACGGGTTCGACCACCTGCGTCGCGGCATGGCGGCATCGCCGCCGCCGATCATGGTCGGCGGCTTAATCCAGGGACTATTCGTGGCGGTCGCAGCGGTGCTGGTCCTGAGCCATCACCGATGGGCTGGTCAAGCCGCAATCGTCTCGGGTTTCGGCAGCGCGCTGGTTTTCACCTACGCGCATCTGCTGCCCACATTTCTGCCGGGCTATCAGGACAGCTTCGTCTCCGGACCGCGCATCAACGTCACTTGGTTCTCGTGGCTCACGGCGGTCGCCGAGATCGCCGCCGGCCTGGTGCTCGGGTTTGCGGGTGTGCAAGCACGGCGGTGCGCTTCACCGAACCCGTCGGCCGTTGGGCGCTCCACAATTCCAGCGACGAAGCACTCCGCGGGCCAGAAGAACAGGACGGCATAATTCCCTACGTGCCGCGAACACACACAGCCAAGGCGCTCGCCAACCCGGCTCAGCCGCATAGCGCGCTCCTCAACGAATTGGAGCGCTACATCGAGGCCCACAATCCCGACGTCACCGACGTCAACGTGGTGAGCGCGACCGACACCGGGCAGGCGGACAAGAGCCACAAGCCGGTGCGCCACTGGTATCACGTCACCTACGAGTACTGAACAGTCGCCGGCTGAGGCGGGACAGTGCTCGATCGAGGGCGTACTGGAATGCCTGCCAACGGTCAAACTGCCCGGATCCAGCCTTCCGGGGCGGCCGTTACAGCTTGCTCGCGACGAAGTCTGCGGCCTGGTTCGCCATACCCGCGTTGATGTACGCGCTGGCGAGGTGTTCCGGCCAGTTTTCCTTCCAAGTGTTGGGATCGGCGGGGTTGCAGACCGGATCGGCACCGTGGCACAACTCGATGGTCTTGTCGTTGTAGATGGGGTTGAAGTTCGTGATCGGGCCAACCCACTGGCTGCCGTTGCCGAACAGTGCGACCGCCGCGACGTGCTGATCGATACCCGGCGGCAGCGGGCTGTCGAAACCGAACGCGCTGATGGGCGCCGCGAGCACCACGTCGGTAACGGCGGCACCCAGTGAGTAGCCGCCCAGCACCAGCCGGGTGTCCGGGCAGTTGTTGACCATGTCCTGGATGTGATGGCTCATGTCGTTGGCGCCGACGTCGATCTGCGTATCGGCGGGATAATTCACGGCGTACACGCTGATGTTCTTCGACACCTTGGATCGCAGCGCATTGATGAACGCGCTGCCGAGAGCACCGGTACCGGGCGATTCAAATCGGCCGCGCGCAAATACCACCTGCACCTGCGGACAGCTCGCGGCCGCCGCCCCCGGCAACCATGTCGGCACCTCGATGGTCGATGTCACGGCGGCCGCGATGACGACGGCGACCGCACCGACATCAACGAGCATGCGGATGAGCAGAGCGCGCACAGCACGATGGTAGAGCGATCGGGCCTAAGACGCTGGCCAGCGCAGAAGATCGTGTGATTCCCGGCAGCGTGCCGGGCGGGCCCGTCAACCACTCCGACGGCGCCCGGCAACGGATGGATAGGTTGAGCTGATGAGTCGCGCTGACCACAGTCCGATCGACCGTTTGTTCGCGCTGGCCGATCAGGTACGCGGGTTCATGCCGGCCGACGAGGGGCGCGCGCTGTACGAGGCCGCGCTCGCCCATCTCAACGGTGGTGTCGGTCTTGAGATAGGTACCTACTGCGGCAAGTCGACGGTGCTGCTCGGCGCGGCCGCTCAACACGCCGGCAGCCTGCTCTTTACCGTCGACCATCATCACGGCTCGGAGGAACACCAGCCCGGCTGGGAGTACCACGACGCCTCGTTGATCGATGAAGTCACCGGTTTGTTCGACACGCTGCCGACGTTTCGTCGGACGCTCGCTGCCGCCGGGCTGGACGACCACGTCGTCGCCATCGTGGGCAGATCGCCGATTGTGGCGCGGGTCTGGCGGACACCGCTGCAATTCCTCTTCATCGATGGCGGCCACACCGAGGCCGCCGCGACAGCGGACTTCGACGGCTGGGCCAAGTGGGTGGCCGTCGACGGCGCGCTCGTCATTCACGATGTGTTCCCCGACCCACGCGAGGGCGGCCAGGCGCCATACCGCATCTATTGCCGAGCGATCGATTCCGGTCAGTTCCGGGAAGCGTCAGCCACGGGCTCGCTGCGTGTGCTGAAACGCATCGGCGGCAGGCCCGGTGAGCAGATCGTCACCGGCCCGGCCCACTGACGACGCATTCGCAGTCGAAATCGACCTGCAGTCCCACCGGCAACCGGTCACCGCGAAAGATTCCACAGCCGGCGGTAGTGCCCGACAACGCGTCGGCCGCCAGAATCACCGCAGCCCCTGTCCACGTGGTGCGCTCCTCCGGCCACCGCTTCCCGTCGGCGAACACCAGGCCCGTCCAGTAGGAGCCATCTCCGTCCCGCAGGTGCTGCATGGCAGCAAATTGCCGATGTGCCGCGCTGCGGTGACCGATGGCTTCGAGCGCCATCACCAATTCGCAGGTTTCCGCGCCGGTTACCCACGGCCGATCGTCGACACAACGGATGCCCAGACCGGTGACCACAAAGTCTTCCCAGCGCCGCTTGATCCGGGCCGTCGCCGCGGGGCCGCGGAGCGCACCCCCAAGGATCGGGTAGTACCAATCCATTGAGTAGCGGTCCTTTTCGGCGAACGCCTCGGGATGCGCGGCGATGGCGTGGCCCAATCTGCCCAAGGCCAGTTCCCATTCCGGCTGCGGATCCCCGACGAGGGCGGCCAGCGCCAGCGCACACCGGATGCTGTGGAAGATGCTGGCGCACCCGGTCAACAGGGCCTCCGGAATCGGTCCGAGTTCGGTTCGTGCCCAGGCGATCTCACCCTGACCGAACTGCAAGTCGATGACGAAATCGACCGCCTTGCGCACCACCGGCCACTGGCGGGCGGCGAATGACCTGTCGCCGGTGACCAACACGTGGTGCCACACACCCGTGGCGATGTAGGCGCAGAAGTTGCTGTCGGAGTTGGCGTCTTCGATGGCGCCCGCACGGATCTGGATGGGCCAAGAGCCGTCCGGTCGTTGCGTGCGGCGGCTCCACTCGAACGCGGCCCGTGCCTCATCCAGCAGTCCGGCCGCGGTGAGCGCCATCGCGCACTCCACGTGGTCCCACGGATCGGTGTGGCCGCCGCCGAACCACGGAATGGCACCCGAGGATTCCTGCGCACCGGCTATCGACCGCGCGGTTTGCCGGCATTGGTCTGCCGTGAGGACACCCGGAACCGCAGGTGGGCTAACCCGATGCAACGGAGGATCCCGAATATCCCAGGACTGCTTCACTTTCCATTGCTTGCGGCTTGCTGAACTGCTTGGCGAAATACAGGACCACGCTCTTGCCCACGAGCGGGTTGAGCAGCGCCTCGGCCAGCCGCGTCAGCTTCGGCCGCCGCATCAGATCCCAGACCAGCAGCTTGTGGTAGGCGGCCACCGCGGGATGTTCCTCATTCGAGACGCCGACGGCGCATTTCAACCACCAATACGGCGAATGCAGCGCATGCGCGTGCTCGGTGTGTGTCAATGCCATTCCGGCACATGCCATCTTGTCCCGCAATTCGCTGGCCCGATAGATGCGCACATGGCCGCCGTCGTTGCTGTGGTATTCGTCGGAAAGCAGCCAGCACACCCGCTCCGGGAGCCATCGCGGCACGCTGATCGCCAAGGTGCCACCACATTTGAGGACCCTAACCAGTTCGGCGATGGCGGCGTCATCATGGGGGATGTGTTCCAGAATTTCCGATGCGATGACACAGTCGAATGTTTGGTCGCCGTACGGCAAGCTCAGCGCGTCACCGACCACCACCTCGGCCGAGGCGGCCGCCGGCGCCTCGCCCTGTTCAGCCATCGCGCGCAGGATCGTTGCTGCCGAACGCAATTCGGATTCATCGCGGTCGAAGGCGACGACGTCTGCACCTCGGCGGTAGGCTTCGAACGCGTGGCGGCCCGCCCCACAACCCACGTCGATGACCTTGACGCACGGCCCGATACCGAGTCGGTCGAAATCGACGGTCAGCACCGCTCATCACCCTCGGTGTTCGCGCGCCGCGCGATCGCCCGCTCATAGACGCGCACGGTCTGAGCTGCCACCGCTTCCCAACTGAATACGTCGACCGCGCGGTCCCGTCCCGCCTTCCCCATGGCGCGCCGCTTTTCCGGCGAATCCAGAAGCCCGCCGAGCGCGCGGGTCAGGGCGTCGACGTCGGCAGCGGGCACCAACTCGGCGCAGACGCCGTCGGACCCCAGTACTTCGGGCAGCGCGCCGACCCGACTGGCGACGACCGGGGTTCCGCTCGCCATTGCTTCCACCGCGGGAAGCGAAAAGCCTTCGTAGAGCGAGGGGATGCAGGCCACTTCCGCGGAGGCAAGCAGGGCTGCCAGCGCGTCATCCGAAAGCCGGCTGCTGATATGGACGATGTCGGAGATCCCGAGTTCGGCGATGAGTTTGTGCGTGGGGCCGTTGGGTTCCACCTTCGCGACGAGCCGCAACTCGAGGTCCCGGTTGACACGGGCTCTGGCAACGGCGTGCAGCAAGGTGCTGACCCCCTTGAGCGGGGTGTCGGCGCTGGCGATCGCGATGACGCGCCCCGGCCGCCGCGGTTGTGATCCCGGCTTGAACAGGTCGGTGTTCACGCCCAACGGCACCACATGTAGCTGATCCGGCGAGACGCCGAAGTCGGCGACGATGTCGGCGGCCGACGACGATGAGACAGTCAGCAGGTCCGCAATCCGGCGCGACACCTTTCTCTGCATCCTGGAAAACCCGTACCACCTGTGCACCAACGGCTTTCGCCACCAACGCGCGGCGGCCAGGTCGAGCACCCGATCCCGCGTGATGGGATGGTGGACGGTCGCCACCACCGGAAGCCCGGCCTCAGCGATGGCGAGCAGGCCGGTGCCCAGGCTCTGGTTGTCGTGCACCAGGTCGAAATCGTTCAGCCGGTCGGCCAACAGCCGGGCCGCCCGCAGGGTGAAGGTGCGGGGTTCGGGAAAGCCGGCCGTCCACACCGTCAGCAGTTCCAACAGGTCGATCCGGTCCCGGATCTCGCTCGGACGGGGCACCCGAAACGGGTCCGGCTCACGGTACAGATCCAGGCTGGGCACTTTCGTCAACCGCACCCGCGGATCCAGCAGTTCGGGATAGGGCTGGCCGGAGAAGACTTCCACGTGATGGCCGAGTTCGACCAGACCGCGGCTGAGATGGCGCACGTAGACGCCCTGCCCGCCGCAATAGTCCTTACTGCGATAGGACAGCAGGGCAATTCGCATACTCAACTCTTATCCGCTGATGAAACGCCTCGAAAGACAATTGAAAAGACCACTAAAAGGACCGCCCTCGGCCACCCCCCGTCCATCGCGATCAACGAACTCCCGGACTCCGCGACAGCAAACTGGACATGTGTCCGGACTATAGTTCGACGACCTAATCGATGCAACGAAGGCGCCGGGAGTGTGTTCGGGATGGAGGCCGCGTGCTTCATCGCCCGGAACGCACACCGAACGCCCGGCAGGCACCATTGGGCGGCTTTGTTACCATCGCGCGGTGCAGCGCGGACGATCGGTTTCACGTCGCGACGCCCTTAAATTCGCTGTAGCCCCGGTGTTCCTGGGCCTCGGGACGGCAGCCCTCCCGGTCACCGGTCCGCGGGCATGGGCCGCCGACATGCGGCTCATCGATTTCGCCGAGCGCAGGATCCCGCCCGAGGAGATCAAGGCCGCCGGTTACGGCGGGGTGGTGAACTACGTTTCACAATCGCGGCCGGGCGCGAACTTCCAGGCGAAGCCCATCACCCGCGAATACGCGGACGCGCTGCGGGCCGCGGGTCTACAGATCGTGAGCAATTTCCAGTACGGCAAACCGGGCTGGCCGGACCCGTCGGACTACACCCGTGGGTACGACGGCGGCGTGGCCGACGCGCACACGGCCCTGCAACTGCACAATGCGGCAGGCGGCACGGCCTCGGCGCCAATCTTCTTCAGTGTCGATGACAACATCGACGAAGCCGCGTGGAATGGCCCTGCGGTGCAATGGTTCCGGGGAATCAACTCCGTGCTGGGCGTGGCCCGCACCGGCGTGTATGGAGACGCCCAGGTATGCGGATGGGCGATCCGAGACGGCGTGATAGGAAACTCGAGCACTCCCGGCCACCGGTGGGCCTGGCAAACCAAAGCGTGGTCGAACGGAGCCCGAGAGCCGGCCGCGGTGCTCTATCAGGCCGTGGTGAACAGCCCATCGAACCCAGGTCCGCTCCTCGGCGGCATCAACGTGGACGTCGACGAGGTACTCGCGCCCGACTTCGGCCAGTGGGATCTTCCGCGCTGATGTGCCTCTACATCCCCAGGTGTACCGACCTGTCACCGTTCCTCTTGGGGGTCGCCGACGGGGTCGTCGACGCTATGAAGTTCTCCAGGATGTCCGCCACCGCCGATGGAGCTTCCACATGAGGAAAGTGCCCGATTCCGTCCAGCACCTCGAGGCGACTGCCCTCCAGCGCATCATGGGCAGCGTATGCGTGGGCCACGGGAATGATCCGGTCCTGGGCGCCCCAGATCAGCACGACGGGCATCCCAGCAGTGAGGTGGATCTTGTTCAAAGCGCTGACCGCCTGACCGCGGTAGTCCACCACTGAGCGCAATGTCCGCAAAAAGGCTTGGCGGGTCCGTCGATCGGACAGCGAGGAGTAGGCGTGCCACATCTGACCGGCTCGCGGCGACTGAACCCCGGCCGAGGTCAGCCAGGAACCCAGCTTGTTCCCGAGGTTCAGCACCGGCTGTGGTGCGACGGCGGGCAATACGAACTCGGCGCCCGGTGCAGACAGGATCCGCAGCACGGGGCTGAGGTCGGGCCCGAGGCCACCACTGCCGATGAGAGCCAGCCGCTCGCAATGCTCCCGGTGCTGGTGGGCGAACTGCATCGCGATGCCGCCGCCGAGAGACTGCCCGATTACCGTTGCCCGATCCACCCCGAGTTCGTCGAGCAGGTCGCGCAGAAAGACGGCGAAGGCTCCCAGCGAGTAGTCGCCACGCGGTTTCGCGGACATGCCGTGGCCGAGCAGGTCCGGCGCGATGACGCGGTATTTCTTTGACAGCTGCGGAATGATCGCATGCCACGTCGCGGAGCTGCCGGCCATTCCGTGTATCAGCAATACGGCAGGGCCGTCGCCGGCATCCCGGTAGGCGATCCGGTCTCCGTGAAGTTCGAGATACTTCAATTCGCTCATGTCACCGTTTACCCAGCCTCGGTAGTCGGACGCATCGGCCATTGGCCCCGGTACTCAACTTACGCCTTCGTAGGTTACCCATGGGTAATAATAATATGGCTGGCCTCAGGGTGCGCTCGAAATACCCGCCGCCCCGCGAGTCGGTAGCTCGCGGGGCGCCGGTGCGTTATCGAATTCCGACTGTTACTTGAGGTCGAACCGGTCGGCGTTCATCACCTTCACCCAGGCCGCGACGAAGTCCTCGACGAACTTCCCCTGGTTGTCGTCCTGGGCGTAGACCTCGGACAGCGCGCGCAGCACCGAATTGGACCCGAACACCAGGTCATTGGCGGTGGCCGTCCACTTGCGCTGACCCGTGGAGCGGTCGATCACCTCGTAGACG
Organism: Mycobacterium sp.; assembly: GCF_019247615.1. Taxonomy (GTDB): domain Bacteria; phylum Actinomycetota; class Actinomycetes; order Mycobacteriales; family Mycobacteriaceae; genus Mycobacterium. The sequence goes on from NZ_JAFBAT010000013.1 coordinate 10,103, forward strand.
TTCTCCGCCGACTCCGACGACTTCCACTCGTAGCCCATGTCGACCAGGTTGACGAAGAAGTCATTGGTCAACGCGCCGGGCCTGTCGGTGAACACGCCGTGCTTGCTGCCGCCGTGGTTGGCGCCGAGAACACGCAAACCGCCGATGAGCACCGTCATCTCCGGACCACTCACGCCCAGCAGGTACGCCCGCTCGAGCAGCAACTGCTCGAGCGGTGCCTTCTCGCCGGGACGGATGTAGTTCCGGAACCCGTCGGCCCGCGGTTCGAGGACGGCGAACGACTCCACATCGGTGTTCTCCTGCGAGGCGTCGGTACGCCCGGGCGCGAAGTGCACGGAGATCTCGTAGCCCGCGTCCTTGGCCGCCTTCTCCACCGCCGCCGAACCGGCCAGCACGATCAGATCGGCCAGGGAGATCTTCTTGCCACCGGATGCGCCGCTCGATGCCGAGGCGTTGAAGTCCTGCTGAATCTTCTCCAGCACGGGCAGCACCTTGTCCAGCTCGGACGGTTCGTTGACCTCCCAGTTGCGCTGCGGCTCGAGGCGCAGCCGCGCCCCGTTCGCACCACCCCGCTTGTCGGTGCGCCGGTAACTTGACGCCGCCGACCACGCCGTCTTCACCAGCTGGGGAACCGACAGGCCCGACTCGAGCACCTTGCTCTTCAGCGCCGCGACGTCGTTCTCGTCGACCAGCTCGTGGTCGACGGGCGGAACCGGGTCCTGCCAGAGCTGCGGTTCGGCGACCCATGGGCCGAGGTAGCGGGTGATCGGACCCATGTCGCGGTGCAGCAGCTTGTACCAGGCCTTGGCGAAAGCGTCGGCCAGCTCCTCGGGATGGTCCAGCCAGCGCCGCGTGATGTCCCGGTAGATCGGGGACTCGCGCATCGAGATGTCGGTGACCAGCATCGTCGGTGCGCGGCCCGGGCCGCCGAACGGGTCCGGGATGGTTCCCGCACCGGCGCCGTCCTTCGCGACGAACTGCCACGCATCGCCGGGACTCTTGGTCAGCTCCCACTCGTAGCCGTAGAGGGTCTCCAGGAAGGTGTTGTCCCACTTGGTGGGCGTAGGCGTCCACACCACCTCCAAACCACTGGTGATGGCGTCCTTACCCACGCCGGTGCCGTACGAGCTCTTCCAGCCCAGCCCCTGCTGTTCGATCGGCGCGGCCTCCGGCTCGGGACCCACCAGGTCGCCGGGACCGGCACCATGGGTCTTGCCGAAGCTGTGCCCGCCGACGATGAGCGCGGCGGTCTCTTCGTCGTTCATCGCCATGCGGCCGAACGTCTCGCGGATGTCGATCGCCGCGGCCACGGGATCGGGCTTCCCTTCCGGGCCTTCGGGATTCACATAGATCAGGCCCATGGTGGTTGCCCCGTAGGGTTGGGCGAGATCACGCTCTCCGGAGTAGCGCTTGTCGGTGCCCAGCCAGGTGTCCTCCTCGCCCCAGAGGATCTCTTCGGGCCCCCAGACGTCCTCGCGGCCGAATGCGAAGCCGAAGGTCTTGAATCCCATGGATTCCAGCGCGCAGTTGCCCGCGAAGATGATGAGGTCGGCCCAGGAGATCTTGTTGCCGTACTTCTTCTTGACCGGCCACAGCAGCCGACGGGCCTTGTCCAGGCTCACATTGTCCGGCCAGCTGTTGAGCGGGGCGAAGCGCTGCAGCCCCTGGCCGCCGCCGCCGCGGCCGTCGAAAATGCGGTAGGTGCCCGCGGCGTGCCAGCTCATCCGGATGAAAAGGCCGCCGTAGTGGCCGTAGTCGGCGGGCCACCAGTCCTGTGAGGTGGTCATCACCGAGATCACGTCCGCCTTGAGCGCCTCGACGTCGAGCGTGGCGAACTCCTCGGCGTAGTCGAAGTCTGCGCCGTAGGGGCTGGCCTGGGGGTTGTTCGGGTGCAGCGTCGAGACGTCGATCTGGTCGGGCCACCAGTCCCGGTTGGTCAGGGGCGCATGGGATTTGGGCTTGGGCGAGGGGATTGCCGGGTTTTCGCTCTCGCTGGCGCTGGCCGTTTTGTCGTCGTGGGGTGGGCGACTTTCAGAGATATCGGACACGGCGTTCCTTTCCGGTGGTGAGTGATGCGGCTGCGATCACGGGAGTGATCAGGAATCTGCGGTCGAGCAATCGGGGCACAGGCCCCAGTAGATGACTTCGGCCTCGTCGAGAACGAAGCCGTCCAGGACGTTGTTGTCGTCGGACGGGGTCAGACACGGCGCCTCGCCGACGGCACAGTCGATATCGGCGATCACCCCGCAGGAGCGGCAGACAACGTGGTGATGATTGTCGCCGACTCGCGACTCGTAGCGCGCAACGAGGCCCAACGGCTGGATGCGTCGAACCAGGCCCGCCGCGGTGAGCGCATTAAGGACGTCGTACACGGCCTGGCGCGAGACGTCGGCCAGGCCCGACCGCACCGCCGCGAAGATCGTCTCGGTGTCGGCGTGCGGGTGAGCGTCCACGGCTTCCAGAACGGCTGTCCGGGGCCGGGTCACTCGGAGATCGGCCATCCTCAGTCGTTCCGCGTGGTCCGGCGCCGTTGAGGACACAGTGCAAATATGCCACTTATCTGGATCGAGTCAAGACTCAACCGGCGGGACGACGCAAGAATAGGGGATGAACAAAGCGGTAGGTGGCCCGAGTGGGCGTGAGTGGCCCGAACCACGTTGCGCCGAAGGAAAACTCCGCGCGGCCGGAGACGGACCTACCAGGACTTCACGGGGCCGGCTTGAGGGCGCTGCCCCCTCGCCACTGATCCCAGCTGAGCGTCCAGTCGCCGTTCTGCGCCACAGTCAACGCAGGCCCGCCGCTGTTGCGCACCTCGACCACGTCACCGGGTAGCGAGAAGTCGTAGAACCATTTGGCGTTGTCGGCGTTGAGGTTCAGGCACCCATGCGACGTGTCCTGATGCCCCTGGGCCCACACCGTCGCGTCGAGCTCGTGGAGATATATGCCGTCCGTGCTGATCTTGGTGGCGTAGTTGATGGT
>NZ_JAFBAT010000097.1 GCF_019247615.1 Mycobacterium sp.
GTTCAAGCATCGAGGCGCCGGCTCGTTAGAGCTTCACCAGTTCGTCGTGTTCGTCTGGACTGAGTTTGCGGTTCATTCGATAAGGCCGCGGTTTTTGTCTGCTGAGCTCTGTTGATACGGCTTCATCGTCGTTTGCTGGCGGCTCGCCCTGCGTGTAGCTCATCAACTTGACAAATGCGCCATCTTGGTTTGAAAGAGATTCACTAAGGAGCACCATGTCGCCTGGCCAGAGCGTTCGGGAATCGCCCGCTTGATCCGCGCTTGATGCCGTCAGCGCAGGTCCGTTTGCTGCGTGGGTGGTTAGACAGCTGGCCACACTCCTCGCAGTGGCCGATTCCTGCCCCTGAGTGCCGCGCACAGCTGAGAACCCAGGGGTGGCCGATTGAGTAGGCGACCCGTTCTCCCCGAACTGCGTGCGCGCCGTCGATGTCCCTAGCTACCCCCGGGCCACCGTGATGCAACCTCTTTTTGTGGCCGGTGGGCGACTCTTCGCGGAATGGACAAGAGTCGTGTTTGTCCTGGTGAATCCGGTAAGCGAAAAGTATCTTGCCGACAGGTACTCGGAACTGGTAAAAGAACTCGAAGCAGCAACTGACACATACGCCGAACGGGCGTGCAAAGGGTATTCCAGACCGAGGGGTATTCCAATGCAGGGCGATGAGCAACGCCGGGTGGGTCATGCGCTGGCGGGAGGGGCACCGCAGCGGGTCGGCTGGTTTCGCTACTTCTTCGATGACGACCGCTGGGAGTGGTCGGAACAAGTCGAGCGGATGCACGGCTATAAACCAGGGACCGTGACACCGACGACCCGCCTCGTTTTGGCGCACAAACACGCTGACGACTACCGGCAGATAGCCGACACGCTTGAGCTAATTCGGCAAACGCGGGAAGCCTTCAGCAGCAGGCACCGCATCTGCGACGTTCATGGCAACGTCCATCACGTCGTCGTCGTTGGCGAGGAACTACACGATGACCAAGGACGAGTCATTGGAACCCAGGGCTTCTACATCGACGTCACCCCGGTGGAGCAAGCAAGGCAGGACCAGATCACCGCCGAATTGGCCAGGATTTCCGAAGCGCGCTCACAAATCGAGCAGGCCAAAGGGATGCTCATGGTGGTGTACGGCATGGATGCGGCGGCGGCCTTCGAACTTCTCAGGTGGTGCTCACAGCGAACCAACATCAAACTTCACGACCTCGCCAGACAGGTCGCGGCTGACTTCGCGGGCGTGCCGCACAACGGACAGATGCCGCCGCGAGCGACCTACGACCACCTCCTCATGACGGCGCACCAGCGCATCAAAGATTGATGACGGGACACGCGATGAGTGGGCGGAGGGCTCTGGACGCAACTAATCAGCGACGGGCTGTGCCTCCGCCCGACGAGAACCGATGCGAGCGGAAGCCATTGCAAATCGCGGAAACTAGGGCAAGACGGTGTGCATCAACATGACGTCGTATGCCGACCACAGCGAGAGGTTGAAGTAGAGATCTCTGCCCGAGGACCACGGATGGATCATCGGTGCATAAATGCCACCGGGCATCTGGAAGGACGAGACCAGCGGCTGCTCCGGGCTCCACGGTCCCTGGGGGGCCGGGGCGGTCCTCGCCACGACGTCATTGCTGCCGCCGTTGGTATAGAGCACCAGATACTGCTTCAGATAGTTGTTGTACTGGGCCGACATCTCGCCAACCGGACCCGGGAAAATCGGCGTCGCGGCCCCCGGATTGGCCGGGACCCAGCGTCCGCCGTCGTCGCCGTTCCAGTATTGATACTTGCTGAGGTCGGGCACGGCATTCGGCGGCACACGCGAAAGGTACGCGGCGCCACCGCGTCCCGGCGGGGTGCCAAACGAGTAGAGATATCCGTCGGTGCCGCGCATGAACGCTCCCATTTGGAAGTTCTCGTTTCCGGGCGTGAACCCGGCTCCCGGGACAGCGTCGGCCGAGGCGGTACGGACGCTTCCGGGGTAGATCCCCCAGTTTTGGCCGTTGTCGAGGGACCTCGCGATCGCCGAGTAGTTCGTCGTCCATTCGCCATCGCGGCCCCACTGCCTGATGGACATGAAGTTCATGTATTGGGTTCTCCCGACCGAGATAGCAGCAGTCGGGATGATTCCGGTCTCGTGAGCCGCGCGATGGATCGTGTTGACGACCTGTTTGGAAAGGCCGGTCGTCCACACGGGTGAACCGGAGTATCTGTCGTTCGGTACGCCGTCGGCGATATGGATTCCCTGCGACAGGTCATGGTCTGAGCTTCGAAAGAGCGTGTTGTACCGCCATTGCTGCCCGTGAACCTTGCAGTAGCCGAACGTGTCACCGAAGGCCATGAGGACCTGGCGGTTCGCCGGATCGCCGTTGTCCCAGGCGATACCCAGGTCGGTCCCGGAGATTCCGAAGCGTTGCAATGTCTTGTTCGGGCCGTTTGTTCCGGTGACCCAGTCGACGAGCGAGGTCGGAGCCCCCGCGATCGAGGCGGGAGGCGGGGATGGCGCGGGCTGCGGCGCTGGCTGCGGAGCCGGCTGCGGAGGAACCGGCGCAGCGTTCGGCTGCAGCGGCGCGGCGTTGGGCGGCTGCGGGAAGCCCGGCGCGGGCGGATTGGGCCCGGGCGGCAGCACCCCGGCCTGCTGTTGTATCGGTGCGGAGTATCGCTGGCCAGGAGTCCCCGGCTTGAGCAGTGACGAGATCAGCGGACCCACTCGGGGTAGCGGCGCCCGGTCATTGGCGTGGGAGGGCCGGCGGCCAGTCGGTGGCTGAACGACGGGCTGCGGCGCGGGCATTTCCGGGGGTGCGACAGGCGGGTCGACGTTTGCCTCCGGCGCGCTGCACGGTGTGGCGTTCGCTGAGGGCGCGGGTCCGGTCGCCATCAGGACACCGATGGCCGTCAAGAGCACCACCGATAGCGACACGATCCGAAGAATCGCCGTCAATGTCACACCCTTCCGCCGAGCGGCCGCCGCATTGACGACCCCAGTTGGCTCATGTGACGATAGTGATTGGTGTGCTTAATGTGGCCAGTGATCCTCGGATAGGTATGCATCCGTGACCGTGTCGCAACCCCTCAGTTTCAGCTCAAACCGCGGCCGACCGGCGGCCTGCATCATCGCTCGGCCGAGTACGCTCCCATCCGCCACGCAAGACAGCAGCCGCCAGTAGGTAGGACGAACGAATGAGTGCCCGTGATGAGTCAGCGCACGACCCGTTGCAAAGCAAGTCGTTTCTTCGCCGCGTGGTCGCCGCGTCCATGGCGGGCACCGTCGTCGAGTGGTACGAGTTCTTCCTCTACGGCACCGCGGCCACGCTGGTGTTCAGCAAGGTGTTCTTTCCGCGCGGCGGCAACGAGCTGGACAACATCCTTGCCGCGTTCGTGACGTATGCCGTCGGCTTCGCCGCCCGCCCGCTTGGCGGCATCGTCTTCGGCCAACTGGGAGACCGATACGGGCGCAAGAAGCTGTTGCAGTTCAGCCTGCTGCTGGTAGGCGCCGTGACCGTGCTCATGGGCTGCCTGCCCACGTTCGCGCAGATCGGCTATTGGGCGCCCACACTTTTGGTGGTGCTGCGCTTCCTTCAGGGCTTTGCCGTCGGGGGCGAATGGGGCGGCGCCGTCTTGCTCGTCGCCGAACACAGCCCAAACCGCAGCCGCGGTTTCTGGGCGAGCTGGCCGCAGGCAGCGGTGCCCGTCGGCAACATGCTGGCGACGGTCGTCCTACTGGGTCTCACCTCGACCCTGTCGGATGCCGCGTTTCTCAGTTGGGGATGGCGCGTGGCATTCTGGCTGTCCGCGGTTGTCGTCCTGATCGGCTACTACATCCGCACCAAGGTGACCGACGCGCCCATCTTTTTCGAGGCACAGCGACAAGTCGAGCAATCCAACGCGAGCCGGCTCGGTGTTGTTGACGTCTTAAGGCATTATCCGCGTGGCGTTTTCGCCGCCATGGGATTGCGTTTCGGAGAGAACACCATGTACTACCTTGTGGTCACCTTCTCCATCACTTACCTCAAAGTGCAGGCGCACGCCAACACCAAGGTCATCCTGTGGTGGCTGCTGGCCGCACACGCCGTGCATTTCGCGGTCATCCCGTGGGCCGGCCGTCTCAGCGACCTATTTGGCAGGCGCCCAATATATTTCGTCGGTGCGCTCAGCGCCGGCAGCTGGGGGTTCTTCGCGTTTCCGATGATGGACAGTCGCCGCAACGCGATCATCATGGCCGCAATCATCATCGGTCTCGTCTTTCACGGTCTCATGTACGCGGTCCAACCGGCAGCCATGACCGAGATGTTCCCGACCCGCATGCGCTATTCGGGCGTGTCACTGGGCTACCAGGTCACGTCGATCGTCGCCGGTTCGATGGCGCCGATTATCGCCGTCCGCTTGCTCGAGACCTACAAATCCTCGGTGCCGATTGCTTGGTACCTGGCGGCTACCGCGGCGGTCAGTGCGGTGGCCGCGTTGGCCGCGCGCGAGACCAAAGGCATCGACCTGGCTTCGGTCGACCTCGCCGACGCTCAACGACTCCGGAATGATCCGGTCCCCGCGGCAGGGCACTCGTAGGGACCCGAACCGGCCGAGGTTGCCGAAGACGCCGTCAGGCGTATCGACGGCACACCAACTTGTCGCAGATCAGTGTCGTTGCGACGGGTCTGCCGCCGGGTTGACTCCGGATGTTTGTCGATCCTCCCCAACGGCAATGCCCCCAAAGAGGTGCGCGCGTGGGCCGGCCTACGCGTGAACCTAGGTCCCGTCGGTTCAGCCCGAGAGCCGACGGGACCGCTGCTATTTCCAACGGGCGAGTCATCCAGGAGTACCGTGCCGCTTATGGGCGGCTCGACAGGACTGTGGATTCTCGGTGGCTACCAAAGCGATTTCGCTCGCAACCTCACCAAGGAGGGCCGCGATTTCTCCGCCCTGACCGCCGAGGTCGTCGACGGCGCGCTTGCCGCGGCGAAGGTCGGCCCCGCCGACATCGGAGTCGTCCACATCGGCAACGCATTCGGTGAGATGTTCGCCGGTCAGGGTCACCTCGGTGCCATGCCAGCTACGGTCTGCGACGAACTCTGGGACATCCCCGGGTCGCGGCACGAGGCCGCATGTGCGTCCGGCAGTGTCGCGGCGCTGTCGGCGATGGCCGACCTGCGATCGGGCTCCTACGACACCGCCCTCGTGGTCGGGCTCGAGTTGGAGAAGACGGTGCCCGGCGACACCGCCGCCCAACACCTCGGTGCCGCCGCATGGACCGGCCACGAGGGCGCCGGCGCTCGTTACCTGTGGCCGTCGATGTTCGCCGAGATCGCCGACGAGTACGACCGGCGCTTCGGCTTGGACGACGCTCATCTGCATGCCATTGCGCAGCTCAACTTCGCCAACGCGCGGCGTAATCCCAACGCCCAGACGCGGGGGTGGACCGTTCCCGATCCCATCACGGACGACGACGCGAACAACCCGATCACCGAAGGTCGGCTGCGGCGATTCGACTGCAGCCAGATGACCGACGGCGGGGCGGGATTGGTCCTGGCCAATGACACATATCTGCGCCACCACCCCGCCACCCGGCCGATCGGGCGCGTCGCCGGATGGGGACACCGCACCGTGGGGCTGGGCCTGCGGCAGAAACTCGACCGCGCGGCAAACGACCCCTACGTGCTACCGCACGTCCGGGCCGCCGTGCTTGACGCGCTGTGCCGCGCGCGCCTGACGCTCGACGATGTCGACGGATTCGAGGTGCACGACTGCTTTACACCCAGTGAGTATCTGGCCATCGACCACATCGGCCTGACCGGGCCTGGCGAATCGTGGAAGGCCATCGAAAACGGCGAGATCGAGATCGGCGGCCGGCTGCCGATCAATCCCAGCGGCGGCTTGATAGGTGGCGGACATCCGGTTGGGGCCTCCGGCGTGCGCATGCTGCTCGACGCGGCAAAGCAGGTCAGCGGCACCGCCGGCGACTACCAGGTCGAAAACGCCAAAGCCTTCGGCACCCTCAATTTCGGCGGCAGCACCGCCACCACGATCAGTTTCGTTGTCGGCGCGGCCAAGTGACGGACAAGGGCGGGTGATCATGGATGTTGAGATCGTCGGCAAGTTCCTGTCAACGCTGCCCGAAGACGACGATCACCCCTACCGGACCGGAGCGTGGCGCCCACAGACCACCGAGTGGAACGCCGACGATCTCCCCGCCGTGGAGGGTGAAATTCCGCGGGACCTGGACGGCATCTACCTGCGCAACACCGAGAATCCGCTGCACCCGGCGCTGAAGACCTATCATCCGTTCGACGGCGACGGCATGCTGCACGTGGTCGGCTTCCGCGACGGAAAAGCCTTCTACCGCAATCGATTTGTCCGTACGGATGGCTTCCTGGCGGAGAACGAGGCCGGTGGGCCGCTGTGGCCCGGACTTGCCGAGCCGGTGCAATTGGCCAAGCGGGAGAACGGGTGGGGCGCCCGGACGCGTATGAAGGACGCGTCGAGCACCGACGTTATCGTGCACCGCGGGATCGCGCTGACCAGTTTCTACCAGTGTGGTGATTTGTACCGGATCGACCCGTACTCGGCCAACACGCTGGGCAAGGAAACGTGGAAAGGCCACTTCCCGTTCGACTGGGGCGTATCGGCGCATCCGAAGGTCGACAACAAAACCGGTGAACTGCTGTTTTTCAACTACAGCAAGCAAGAGCCCTACATGCGCTACGGCGTGGTTGACCAGAGCGATGAGCTGGCCCACTACGTCGACATCCCCCTTCCGGGCCCGCGGCTGCCGCACGACATGGCGTTCACCGAAAACTACGCGATTCTCAACGATTTCCCGTTGTTCTGGGATCCGAGGCTGCTCGAGCACGATGTGCACCTGCCCCGCTTCTGTCCCGACATTCCGTCCCGCTTCGCGGTGTTGCCACGTCGGGGATCGACGGACGATGTCCGCTGGTTCGAGGCCGACCCTACCTTCGTGCTGCACTTCGTCAACGCCTACGAGGACGGCGACGAGATCGTGCTCGACGGCTTCTACGAGGGCGACCCGCAGCCTGTTGATACCGGGGGAACGAAGTGGGAGAAGCTCTTTCGCTTCCTCGCGCTCGACCGTCTCCAAACCCGGCTGCACCGGTGGCGATTCAACCTGGTCTGCGGTGGGGTGCAAGAGGAGCAACTCTCGGAGTCGATCACCGAGTTCGGCACCATCAACCCCGACTATGCCGCCGGCAGCTACCGCTACACCTATGCCGCGACCGCCAAACCGGGCTGGTTCCTGTTCGACGGGCTGGTCAAACACGACGTGCTCACCGGGAATCACGAGAAAATCGCCTTCGGCGAAGGTGTGTACGGCAGTGAGACGGCGATGGCGCCACGGATCGGGTCCACG
>NZ_JAFBAT010000323.1 GCF_019247615.1 Mycobacterium sp.
CCGTACTGCCTCGACGGCATGCATCACTGGCTGGCCAACTGGCGGCTGCGCGCTTATGAAGCCGCCACCGTGCGTTCGGCGCCCACATCGAAATCGGCCGGCTATCAGTCGTGCGCGCCGGAAGCGTTGCGTCCCTTCGGGATTCGCGAGTGCGCCGAGGCGGATCAGGCGCTGGAAGACTTTGCCACCGGCTGGCGGCACGGCGGCAGCCCGCTGCTGCGCGCCCTGATCGACGCCGGCACGGTGGAGTTGCTCGGCGGCCCGCTGGCGCACCCGTTTCAGCCGCTGCTGGCGCCGCGGCTGCGGGAGTTCGCCCTGCGCGAGGGCTTGGCCGACGCGCAGCTGCGGCTGGCGCATCAGCCGACCGGGATCTGGGCGCCCGAGTGCGCCTACGCCCCGGGGATGGAGCACGACTACGCGTCCGCGGGGGTCACCCATTTCATGGTCGACGGCCCGTCGCTGCACGGCGATACCGCCCTCGGCCGGCCCGTCGGCGACACCGGCGTGATCGCGTTCGGCCGCGATCTGCAGGTCAGCTACCGGGTGTGGTCGCCGAAATCCGGCTACCCCGGGCACGCCGCGTATCGCGACTTCCACACGTACGACCACCTCACCGGGCTCAAGCCGGCCAGGGTGACAGGCCGCAACGTGCCCTCGGAGGGGAAGGCGCCCTACGATCCCGAGCGCGCCGACCGCGCGGTGGACGTGCATGTCGCGGACTTCGTCGACGTGGTCCGCAACCGGCTGATCAGTGAATCGGAGCGCATCGGGCGGCCGGCTCACGTGGTCGCCGCGTTCGACACGGAGCTGTTCGGGCACTGGTGGTACGAGGGCCCGGCGTGGCTGCAGCGGGTGTTGCGCGCCTTGCCCGCGGCGGGGGTGCGGGTGGGCACGCTGCGCGACGCGATCGCCGACGGTTTCGTCGGTGGGCCGGTGGATCTGCCGCCCAGCTCGTGGGGCTCGGGCAAGGACTGGCAGGTGTGGGCCGGCGAGCAGGTCGCCGACCTGGTCCAGCTCAACAACGAAGTCGTCGACACCGCGCTGACCACCGTCGACAAGGCGCTTTCGCAGACGGCGTCGCTGGACGGGCCGCTGCCCCGCGATCACGTCGCCGATCAGATCCTGCGCGAGACGCTGCTGACCGTCTCCAGCGACTGGCCGTTCATGGTGAGCAAGGACTCGGCCGCCGACTACGCCCGCTACCGCGCCCACCTGCATGCGCACGCCACCCGCGAGATCGCCGGCGCGCTGGCCTCGGGCCGCCGCGACAGCGCGCAACGGCTCGCCGACGGGTGGAACCGCGCGGACGGTCTTTTCGGCGCACTGGATGCGCGTAGGCTGCCCCGGTGAGGTCCCCCTCCCCCCGCGAGCGCGCGTGTCTGTACGACGACACGCCGCGGCGGCCGGCATTTTGCGCACGGTCGCGGCGGAGGTGGCCCTGCGCGTGAAGATCCTCATGGTGTCGTGGGAATACCCGCCGGTGGTGATCGGCGGGCTGGGTCGGCACGTGCACCACCTGTCGACGGCGCTGGTCGCGGCCGGTCACGACGTCGTCGTCCTGTCGCGGCGCCCGTCGGGCACCGATCCCAGCACCCACCCGTCGACCGACGAGGTCAGCGAGGGGGTCCGGGTCGTCGCGGCCGCCCACGACCCGCACGAGTTCTCCTTCGCCGACGACATGATGGCCTGGACCCTGGCGATGGGCCACTCGATGGTCCGCGCGGGACTCGGCCTGAAGAAGCCGGGCACCGATCGGACGTGGCGCCCCGACGTCGTACACGCACACGACTGGCTGGTGGGCCACCCGGCGATCGCCCTGGCCCAGTTTTACGACGTGCCAACGGTTTCCACGATCCACGCCACCGAAGCCGGTCGTCATTCGGGCTGGGTCAGCGGGAAGCTCAGCCGCCAAGTGCATGCGGTCGAGTCGTGGCTGGTGCGCGAATCCGACTCGCTGATCACGTGTTCGGCGTCGATGGCCGACGAGATCACCGAGCTGTTCGGGCCCGGTCTCGCCGAGATCACCGTAATTCGCAACGGTATTGACGCGGCGCGCTGGCCCTTCGCGGCCCGCCGGCCGCGCCCCGGGCCGGCCGAACTGCTCTTCCTCGGGCGGCTCGAGTACGAGAAGGGCGTCCACGACGCGATCGCCGCGCTGCCCCGGATCCGGCGCACCCATCCGGGCACCACGCTGACCATCGCCGGTGAGGGCACCCAGGAGGAGTGGCTCGTCGAGCAGGCTCGTAAACACAAGGTGCTCAAGGCAACTCGCTTCCTCGGCCACCTGGAGCGCGCCGAACTGCTCGCCGCACTGCATCGGGCGGATGCCGCGGTGCTGCCGAGCCATTACGAGCCGTTCGGGCTCGTGGCTTTGGAGGCCGCCGCTGCCGGCACTCCCCTGGTGACCTCGAACATCGGCGGTCTGGGGGAGGCGGTGATCGACGGGCAGACCGGAGTGTCGTTCCCGCCCCGCGATGTGGCCGCGCTGGCCGCGGCGGTGCGCAGCGTGCTCGACGACCCGGATGCCGCGCAGCGGCGTGCCCGCGTCGCCCGTGAACGGCTCACCTCCGACTTCGACTGGCACACGGTGGCCACCGAGACCGCGCAGGTGTACCTGGCGGCCAAACGCCGCGAGCGGCAGCCACAGCCACGGCTGCCCATCGTCGAGCACGCGCTACCGAACCGCTAACCTACGCGCGATGGGGCTGGAATATTCGAGCGTGGTCGATGCGCCGCGTGCAGAGGTCTTCGCGTGGCACTCCCGGCCGGGCGCCTTCAACCGTCTCTCGCCGCCGTGGCAACCCGTGCGCCTGATCAGCGAGGCGGACTCGATCGAGGACGGGCGCGCCACGCTCGCGCTGCCCGGCGGCCTGCGTTGGATCGCCCAGCATCAGGCCGAGTCTTACGAGCCGCCGGCATGTTTCGTCGACACCATCGACAGCGACGGGCTGGCCTCGCTGCCGGCACGGATCGCCGTGCGGTGGCGGCACACCCATCGGTTCGACGACGTCGGCGGTAACCGCACTCGGGTCGTCGACCGGGTTGACACCCCGGTACCGGGGTCGCTGCTGCGGCCCATGTTCGCCTACCGGCACCGCCAACTGGCCGACGACCTGGCCGCGCACCGGTCGGCCGCCGAACACGGTCTGGCGCCGAAAACCATCGCCGTCACCGGATCATCGGGAATGGTCGGTTCGGCGCTGACCGCCTTCCTGAGCACCGGCGGCCACCGCGTAATACGGCTGGTCCGTCGCCCCGGCGTCGGCGGCGACGAGCGGCGATGGAACCCCGACGACCCCGCTTCCGGACTGCTCGCCGGCGTCGAGGCGGTGATCCATCTGGCCGGCGCCTCGATCGCCGGCCGGTTCACCCCCGGGCACCGAAAATCCGTCCGCGACAGCAGGATTGGTCCGACCCGCCGGCTGGCAGAGCTGCTGGCTCGCACCGAGCCCCGGCCTTCGGTGTTCATCTCGGCGTCGGCGGTCGGCTACTACGGACACGACCGTGGCGACGAGATCCTCACCGAGGACAGCGATCGCGGCGACGGGTTCCTGGCAGACGTCGTCGCCGACTGGGAAGAAGCGACCGCGCCCGCCGAGCGGGCCGGGATGCGAGTGGTGCGGGTGCGCACCGGCATCGTGCAGTCCCCCCGCGGCGGCACGCTGAGGCTGATGCGTCCGCTGTTCAGCGCGGGGCTGGGCGGCCCACTGGGCGACGGCCGGCAGTGGCTGTCGTGGATCGGCATCGACGATCTCCTCGACGTCTATCACCGCGCGCTGTGGGACACCGCCCTGACCGGACCGGTGAATGCCGTTGCGCCGCAACCCGTCCGCAATTCCGAGTACACCCGCGTCCTCGCCCGCGTGCTGCGCCGGCCGGCGGTGTTTCCGGTGCCGTCGCTGGGGCCCCGACTGCTGCTCGGTGAGCAGGGTGCCCGCGAACTCGCACTCGCCAGCCAACGAGTGCTTCCGCACAAACTCAGCACGGCCCAACACCACTTGCGCCGTGCCGACCTCGATGGCACCCTGCGTCACCTGTTGGGGCGCACCCGGTAATTCAGAGCACACGCCGCTGGTGAGCGGGCCCCTCGAGATGTCGCGAACGCTGTCGTTTACCCGAGTCCGTTGCCTGCCGGCTGCTCGGCATCCCTGCCGTCGCGGCTGCGCTCGTAGGCGCGGGCCCGGAGGTCCGCGAGCCACTCCGGGTAGAGGCTCAACCCCGGCGCGGTGTTGTCGACGGGATCGAACGACACATCCGGCTCGGGGGCAAGAACACCGGTCAAGGTCAGCCGGGCCAGCGGCGCGAAATCGGCCCCGCCGCAGGCTTGGTCGATCGAAAACTCGATGCCGCCGTTTTCGATCGCGGTCCGGACATTGGACAGCGCCAGCCCGAAGCCATCGACGGCGCCGGTGTTTTGGGCCCGCAGCCACCAGATGTTCCCGTGATAGCGAAACGGCATGAGGCTGGTCAGCGTCTGCCCGCTCCACGACGCGGTCGGCCGCAGGGCTACCGCGCGCGCAAGCCGGCCCGAGCCCGAGGAGACGAGCAGGATGTCCCACGGCGTGGCCCCGGCCTGTTGCGGCGCCACGCGGATCGCCAGGCCGATGAAGTCGGGCAGCGCCCCCGGCGTCCCGGCGGCCTTGGAGATCCGTACAACCACCTTGGCCGACGGGAGCGGCAGTCCCTCGGCCGCGGGCGCGACGCGTTCGACATACCCCTGCGCCAATACACCGACCGGGTGGAAGAATCGGCGTCCACGGAGCGCGGATCCCCACTGAAAGGGCTTGGCCGCGACCTCCAAAAGATCGGAAACATTCATCGGCGCCGGATTCCCCTTCTCCGCCGAGGAAAACCCCCGCCGACTGCGCTGCGCATCTTCGGCTCAGTGTGTCGCGGGCCCGGGCGAAACGAATCGCCACTGGCGCACATGCCGATCATTCAGTAAGTTAATGTTTCAATTACTGAATTAGATGCGCCGAGCCGGCCGCAGCCGGCTTGTCTGCGTCGCCGGTGTTTCGTTTCGTGTCAGAGGGGTGCCAACGCGTGAATCCGAGTGTTTCCAGCCAGCAGTTGACCGAGCCTGCTCGCCATGCCTCGGTGGCGGCGTTACATGCGTTGCCGCGAGCGCGGTTTGGCGCTGATGCGGTTCGAACGGCCGCCGCTTCTCCGCCCGCTCCCGACCGCGTGAACGGCTGGCGCACAGGGTTGCGGCGGGCGGTGCTGTCACATGTCGCCGCATTTGTCGCCGCGCGCTGCGCCGAGGAGTTGGGCGACTGCGGGGTCGACGCGGCCGGCGACATCCTGATGGAGTTCGTCGGCGGCGGCAAGTGCCTGCGCTCGACGTTCATGTATCTGGGCTGGCTCTGCGGCGCACCTGCCAGTGAGGCGGCGTTGTCGGCGAGCGCCAGCCTGGAGCTGTTGCACGCGTTCGCGCTGCTGCAAGATGACGTCATGGACGACTCGCCGTCGCGTCGTGGCCGCCCCGCCGCGCACGTGCAGTTCGCGGCCTGGCATCGCCGCCGGGAGCTGTCGGGCTCGTCGCGCCGGTTCGGCGAATCGGCCGCCGTCCTGCTCGGCGACCTGTGCCTGATCTGGGCGGAACAGATGCTGCGCGACAGCGGCCTGCCACCGGACCAGCTGCGACGCGCCTGGCCGCGCTACGACGCGATGCGTAGCGAGCTCGCGGTTGGCCAATTCGCCGATTTGGCAACCGACGTGCGCGACGAGCCCACGCTGGATGCCGTACTCGCGGTTGCCCGGCGCAAGTCGGGTAACTACACCGTGCGCCGACCCCTGGAGATCGGGGCCGCCATGGCCGGCTGCGACGACGGGGTGCTGGCCACGCTCGGCAACTACGGCGCCGCGATCGGTGAGGCGTTCCAGCTGCGCGACGACGTGCTCGGCATCTTCGGATCACCCGCCGCGACAGGCAAAGCCAACAACGACCTGCGAGAGCGCAAAGCCACCAGCGTGGTGGTGGCCGCCTACCAGCTGGCCGACGCCTCAACCCGCCTGCAGTTCCGCGAGCTGATGACCTGCGACCGGCTGGAGGAGTCCGCGGTCGACCGCTGGCGAACAATGATCCTCGCCACGGGCGCGGTGCAGTGGATCGAGGAGCTGATCGCCGAACGCGTCGAGGCGGCGCTCAAAGCATTGGACGGCAATATGGTCGATGGCCCGCTCACCGCGGCGCTCATCGACATGGCGGGGCTGTGCACACTGCGCGCCGCATGAGCGCGAGGGTGGCGCGCTGATGCGGACGGTTCGGGGGCGCACCGACCGCGTCGTCGTGATCGGCGCGGGGTTCGCGGGGTTGTCGGCCGCCCTGCAGTTGGCCGGCCGCGGGCGCGACGTCACGGTGGTGGAGAGACACCCCTGGCCCGGCGGCCGAGCGGGCCGCCGTGACATCGACGGCTACCGGATCGACACCGGGCCGACCGTCCTCACGATGCCCGACATCATCGACGAGGCCTTCGCCGCCGTGGGCGAAAAAGCGTCGGACAGAATGGAATTGCTCCCCGTCGATCCGGCCTATCGGGCGATGTTCGCCGACGGCAGCACCATCGACGTCCACACCGACGCCGAGCGGATGACCGCCGCGGTGCGGGAGTTCGCCGGCCCGCGACAGGCCGACGGCTACCGGCGACTGCACGAGTGGCTGAACAGGCTGTACCGCGCGGAGTTCGACGGCTTCATCGCCGCAAACTTCGACTCGCCGCTCAACCTGCTCAACGCCCGGCTGGCCCGGCTGACCGCGCTCGGCGGGTTCCGCCGCTGGGACACCATGGTCAAGCGCCACCTCAGCGACCCACGGTTGCGCCGGGTGTTCACGTTCCAGTCGCTGTACGCCGGCGTCGCGCCGCAGCACGCCTTGGCGGTCTACGCGGTGATCGCCTACATGGACACGGTCGCCGGCGTGTTCTTCCCGCGGGGCGGCGTGCGCGCGTTGCCCGACGCGCTGGCCTCGGCGGCGGCCGGGGCCGGCGTGCGGTTCTGTTACTCCTCGACCGTCACCAAGCTCGAGCGCACCGGCGAGCGGGTCACCGCAGTCCGAACCGACTCCGGGGAGCGCATCCCCTGCGACGCGGTGGTGTTGACCACCGAACTGCCGCAGGCCTACCGGCTGCTCGGCCGTCGACCGCGACGCGTACTCCCGCTGCGCGCGGCGCCGTCGGCGGTGGTGCTGCACGTTGGCTGCCGCCCCGCGCCGCCCCAAAGTGCCCATCACACAATCCTTTTCGGCGAAGAATGGGAGCAGACGTTCACCGACATCATCCGCGATCACCGGCTGATGACCGACCCCTCGTTGCTGGTCACCCGGCCGACGGCCGGCGACTCCAGCCTGGCCCCCGCCGGTCGCGAGCTGCTCTACGTGCTAGCGCCGGCCCCGAACCTGTCACGCTGCCGGATCGACTGGTCGGCCACCGGGGAGACTTACGCCGACTCCCTCCTCGACATCGTGCAGGACAGGCTGCTGCCCGGCCTGCGCGACGGCGCGCAACTGCTGCACGTCGACACCCCCGCCGACTGGGCCGGCCAGGGCATGGCGGCCGGCACCCCGTTTGCGTTGGCCCACACCTTCGCCCAGACCGGGCCGTTCCGGCCGGCCAACACCGTGCGGGGCACCGACAACGCGGTGCTGGCCGGCTCGTCAACCCTGCCGGGCGTGGGGGTGCCGACTACGCTGATTTCCGGACGCCTGGCCGCCGACCGCATCACGGGGACCGTCCCCAAGACCACGGCGACACTTGACCTGAAAGCCCGATCGCGATGATCCGCACGGAACTGGACGCGGCCGGGATCGAGGATGCGCGCCTGCGCGAGGCATATCGGCGCTGCCGGCAGATCGCCGCCGCGAACGGGCGCACCTATTTTCTCGCCACCCGGCTGCTCGCCCCGGATCAGCGCCCCGCGGTGCACGCGTTGTACGGCTTCGCCCGCCACGCCGACGACATCCTCGACGACCTCGACCCGGCGCTGGACGTCGGCGCGCGGGCCGACCGGCTGCAGCGGCTGTCGGACCAGTTCTTCAGCGGCTTCGTGAGCGGCGGCCGCCGGTACGACGAGCCCGTGCTCGCCGCGGTCGACGACACCGCGCGCCGCTACGCGATTTCCGGCGAACTGTTCGAGGACTTTCTGGCCTCGATGCGCATGGACCTCACGGTCACCGACTATCCGGACCGCGCGGCGCTCAACCGCTACATGCGCGGGTCCGCGGAAGTCATTGGGCTGCAGATGCTTCCGATTCTGGGCACCGTGGGCGACCCGGACGAAGCCGCGCCCCACGCGGCGGCTTTGGGCCGCGCGTTCCAGCTCACCAACTTTCTGCGCGACGTTGCCGAGGACCTGACCCGCAACAGGGTCTACCTGCCGGCCGACGAACTGGCCGCCTTCGGCGTGGACCGCCAACTGCTGTCGTGGTGCCACGCGCAGCGGCGCACCGATGCGCGCGTGCGGGCGGCCCTGGAGGCCCAGCACCGCATCACCCGCGGGATCTATCGTTTCGCCGCCGACGGAATCGCGCTGCTGGCGCCGCGCTCCCGGCCGTGCGTCGCCACCGCGCTGACCCTTTACTCTGAGATCCTGGACTGCATCGAGGACATGGAATTCTGCGTCTTCAGCCGGCGCGCCACGGTCGGCACGACGAGACGGCTACAGGTCGCCGGCGGTGCGCTGCTGCGATCCTGGTGGCTGCGCAGGGGCGCCTCCGAGCATGGGAAAACCGGTGCGGCGTGAGCGAGAAGTGGCAATACCTGATCGTCCTCGGCCTGTGCCTGGCGGTTACCGCGCCGCTGGAGTTCTTCGGCCCGGGCGTGTATCGCCAACCGCGCCGGCTGGTGCGGGCGGTCCTTCCGGTGGCCGCGGCGTTCCTCGTCTGGGACACGGTGGCAATCCGGGCCGGCGTGTGGACGTACAACGACGCCTACATCACCGCGGTCCACCTCCCGTTTCGCGTGCCCATCGAGGAGGCGTTGTTCTTCGTGGTGATCCCGCTGTGCGCGCTGCTGACGTACAACGCGGTCACCGCGATCCTCGACCGGAGCAGGCGCCGATGAGCGGACTCGGCTACACGGTGCCGGCCGTCGCGGCCGTCCTGGCGGTGTTCGCCCTGGAATTCGGGCTCTGGCACACGGGACTGTTCCGGAGGCTTGCGTACTGGTTGTCGATGGTGATCGTGCTCGGATTCCAGATCCCCGTCGACGGCTGGCTGACCAAACGCAGCGCACCGATCGTGATCTACAACGAACACCAAACCAGCGGCCTGCGATTTCCGCTCGACATTCCCGTCGAGGACTTCCTCTACGGCTTCGCGCTGGTCACCGCCGTGCTGCTGCTGTGGGAGCGTCAGCAGGCCAGGTGGCTGGCCGGGAACAAGCATGGATAAGGCGGGACTGCCCCGCGTCGACGTGCCCGGCGCCTTCGACGGCGGCGCGGCGGCATACGACGGATTGGTCGGCGCCAACCCCTGGTACCACTCCAATTTGCGGCTTTCCGCGCGCCGCATGCGGCTGGGCGGGCGGGATCTACGGCTGCTCGACGCGGGCTGCGGCACGGGCGCGTCGACGGCCGCGCTGCTGGCGGTCGCGCCGGACGCCGAGATCGTCGCCGTCGACGCCTCTGCCGAAATGCTCGGCGCGGCAAGGGCAAAGGCGTGGCCGCCGTCGGTGCGGTTCCTGCACTCCCGCATCGAGGACCTCGACGAGCACGGCGTCACCGGGCCGTTCGACGGCATCCTGGCCGCCTACCTGCTCCGCAACCTCGCGGACCCCGACGGACAACTCGAGGCCTTCCGCGGCCTGTTGCGGCCCGGCGGCATCCTTGCGCTGCACGAATATTCGGTGCGCGACTCCCGTGCCGCCACGCTGACCTGGCACGCGGTGTGCTGGGGCATCATCATCCCCGCCGGGTGGTGGCGCACCCGCGACACCACCCTGTACCGGCATCTGTGGCGCAGCGTCCTGGCCTTCGACGGCGCGGAGCGACTGCTGGCCCGCATGCGCGCCGCGGGATTCGAGCGCGTGCGCGCCGAGGCCATGCCCGGCTGGGAACGCGACGTCGTGCACACCTTCCTGGGCGAGGCACCGCGATGAGCGACCGCCGCCGACACGTGCACCCGGCGCCGCCGGGACTGCCCGACGCGAGCGCGCTCCCATCGCCGCCCTGCGCCGTCGTCGTAGGCGCCGGGATCGCCGGCCTGGCGGCCGCCACCGCGCTCGCCGAACGCGGCATCGCCGTGGACGTCGTGGAGCGCGAGGCCTACCTCGGCGGCCGGGTGGGCGGCTGGACCGAGCGGCACGGGGGCCCCGAAGGCGCCACGCTGGCGATGAATCGCGGGTTTCACGCCTTCTTCCGTCAGTACTACAACCTGCGCGCGCTGCTGCGCCGGGTCGATCCAAAGCTGCGCATGCTCACACCGGTCAGCGACTATCCGCTGATCGACGCCACCGGGAGGTGCGACACCTTCCGCGGACTGCCCCGCACCCCACCGTGGAACGCGTTGGCGTTCGCCTTGCGCAGCCCGACGTTCCGGCTCGGCGACCTGGCGCGGATCAACGCCCGCGCCGCCGCGCCGCTCGCGGCGGTGTCGGCGCCCGACATCTACCGTCGGCTCGACCACATCGACGCCGAAACGTTTCTCAAGGCCATCAACTTCCCGGAGTCCGCGCGCCACCTTGCGTTCGAGGTGTTCTCGCGCAGCTTCTTCGCCGAGCCGACGCAGCTGTCCGCCGCGGAGTTGGCGACCATGTTCCACATCTACTTCCTGGGGTCCAGCGAGGGCCTGATCTTCGATGTCGCCGCTTCGAATTTCGATGGGGCCCTGTGGAATCCGCTGCGAGACTACCTGCGCGACCGGGGTGTTCGGGTGCACCTCGGCACGCAGGTCTCGCGCATCGCGCCCGGCGTCACCAAACCGTTTGCCGTGCATACCGATTCGGACGGGCGGCTGGACGCCGACGGCGTCGTGCTGGCGCTCGACGTGCCCGGTCTGCAGCAGGTGGTGACGGCATCGCCCGGGCTCGGCGACGATCCCTGGCGCGACCGGATACGGCAGCTTCGCACCGCCCCGCCCTTCGTCGTCGACCGGCTGTGGCTCGACCGGCCGGTCAACAACAACCGGCCCGCCTTCCTGGGCACCGCCGGTCACCCGCCCGTCGACAACATCAGCGTGCTCGAGCGCTACGAACGCGAGGCCGCCGCGTGGGCCCGCGAACACGGCGGGTCCGTCGTCGAATTGCACTCATACGCAGCCACTTCCGAGACATCGGCCGCGGCGGGAATCAGCCAGTTGCACAAACTGTATCCGGAAACCGCCGCGGCGCGTGTGGTTCACGAGCGGGAACTGCGCCGCAGCGACTGTCCCCTCTTCGCGCCGGGAACCTTTTGGCGGCGACCGACGGTGGCGACGCCGCAGCCGGGGCTGGTGCTGGCGGGCGACGGCGTCCGCATCGACCTGCCCGTCGCGCTGATGGAGCGCGCGGCCACGACGGGCTGGTCGGCCGCCAATCTCCTGCTGGGGTCGTGGGGGATCGCCGGCCATGAGCTGTGTACCGTGCCGACGCGGGGGCGCTCGGTGCTGCTCCGGTCGTTGGCCGACCGCCAGGGGCGACGGCGATGAGCGCCGGCGACCGCCTTCGTCGTCGGTGGCCGAAGGACTGGCCCGTCGGCGTCATCCCGCGCGTCTCCTGGACGCGGCAACGCCCGACCTACCGCGACGCACAGCCGGGCATCATCAACGCCGCATTGGCGCGGGCGCAGCGCCGGCCGACCGGAAACTGGTACGTGCTCGGCGGAAGCCGCGACGTGCGGGCCGGCCGCCCCTTCGGTGCCCGCATCGCCGGAGTGGAGTTGGTCGCCTGGCGCGACAAGCACCACGGGTTGCGCGTGGGCCCCGCGGGCTGCCCCCACCTCGGCGCCGACCTCGCCACCGGCGTCGTGCGCGGCGGCGTCTTGTACTGCCGATGGCACGGGCTGGCCCTGGACGGCGACACCTGCGACTTGCGCTGGAAGGCGTTCCCCAGCCACGACGACGGGGTGCTGGCCTGGGTGCGCCTGGACGCGGTCGGCGGCGAAGCGCCGCTTGATCAGCCGGTGCTCGGGCCCCGGCCGACCGGTGACACGCTGGTGGCCGTCACCCGCGTCGTCGGCCGTTGCGAACCGTCCGACATCATCGCCAATCGGCTCGACCCGTGGCACGGGGCATGGTTCCACCCATACTCGTTCACCCGGCTCGAGGTGCTCACGACCCCGACCGAGGAAGACGACCGGTTCCTGCTTTCGGTCACCTTCCGCATGGGTCGGTTCGGCGTGCCCGTGATCGCCGAATTCACCGCCCCGGAAGCGCGCACCGTCGTCATGCGCATCATCGAGGGCGAAGGAACCGGCAGTGTCGTGGAAACACATGCCACGCCAACGGGTTTGGAGCCCGACGGCCGGCCGTCCGTGGTCGTGACGGAGGCCACCATCGCCACCTCGCAACGCCCGGGGTTCCGGACCGCGCGCCACGTGCGCGGCGTGGTCACACCGTTGATGCGCTATGCCGCGGCCCGGCTGTGGCGTGACGACCTCACATACGCCGAACGCCGCTATCGGCTCCGCACTGGTGATTGACACGAACACCGCGAAGAGTCTTGACCGACAAGAGGTTCCGCACGGCCGACAAGGTCGAATGGCGAAGCCACGGGCCCTCACCACGATTGAGTCAGCTCATGCCCGCCGGGGAAGAGGCCGACCGCGCCGAGAGGAACCGGCGGCACGTCCCGCTAGGCGCGGGGATGAACGCGCAGATACGCTGTGTGCCTGATGAAGGATGCGGGTAGGTGACCAAGCGCCGCGCACAAGACCCACAGCCCAGCCGCGCTGAGCTGGAGAGGCAGTTGTCGGCCGACATCCGGGCGATCACGGCGCAATCGGATCGCGTCGGCCGCCACTACGCGCGGGTGAACGACGTCAGCAGCGGCGACTTTCACGCGCTGCTGCACATCATGGTCAGCGAAACCGCGGGAAAGCCGTTGACGCTGGCCCAGTTGCGCCAGCGCATGGATGTGTCTCCCGCCGCGATCACCTATCTCGTCGATCGGATGATCGAGGCGGGCCACATCCGGCGCGAGCCCGATCCCGAGGACCGGCGAAAGTGGCTGTTGCGCTATCAGGAAAGCGGCATGGCGCTGGCACACGACTTCTTCCGGCCCTTGGGTGATCACCTTCGTAAGGCCATGGCCGATTTGACCGACAATGACCTCCTCGCGGCCCACCGGGTTTTCACCGCGATGATCACGGCGATGTCGACGTTCGAGGATGAGCTCGCCAACGAATCCGACGGAACGTCAGGAGGTCTCGGGCGAGGCTCCGCTCGATGAGCTCCGCCCCGCGCGCCACCCCGCCGGTCGCCGCGAACCCGGCCGCCACCCGGCCCGCACCGTCGACCATCGTGGTTGCCTCCAGCACGGCGGCGCGCAGCCTCGCCTCCGTCAGCCTTCTCGCCGGCAGCCTGGTGCCGCAGCGGGCCACCTCAACCCGGCGCGCGACCTCGGCCTGATCTCGGGCGAACGGCACCACACACACCGGGACGCCGCGGTCGAGCGCCTTGACCGTGGTGCCCATCCCGCCGTGGGTGACGACGCATATCGCCCGATCGAGCACTGCGCCATGATTCACGAAGCGCGACACCGTGGCGTTGGATGTTCGCGGAAGTCCGTGGGGCACGCCGGCGGGAAACGTCGCCACGACGTGGACCGGCTCATCGGCCAGGGCCCGCAGGGCCACGCGGCCAAGCCTCGCGTCCGCCTGCGCAATCGAGGAGGTGCCGACCAACACGATCGGCCGATCGATGGCGGCAAGCCGACTTTGAACGGGCGCGGCAGGCTCGAACACACAGGCGCCCATGAAGTGCACGTCGCGCCAGTCGGGGTGCGGATATTCGAACGGTTCACCGCCGACCGCCAGCAAGAGGGGCGCGCGACGCATCAGGGCGTCCACCGAGCCGACCGAGGGCACACCGATTTCCCTGCGAATGTCGTTGATCCGCGGGACTATTCGACAGTCGAACAGAGCGCTGACAAACGGTCGCATCGCGGCGTCGCGGACGCTGCCGGCCAGTCCGGGCAGCGGTCGCAGACCCGGACCGAACGGCGGCGTCCCGCGGGACCGCAAGTACGGCGTGAACGGCGAGAACACCAACCACCCGACGCCGCTGGCCTCGGCCATCGACATCGCCCCCCAACAATTGGCGTCGACGATGACGGCGTCGGGTTTCGCTCGGATGATCGCGCGCCGCAGATCGTCGACTTCGACCACGGCCCGCCGGCACAGCACGTCGATCGTCGTCCGCAGAACTCCCAACGCGTTGCGCGCCAACCAGTCTCGTCCGGCAATGGCCTCGATGGCCGGATCGACCGCCGCGGCGTCCAAGCCGATGGCCCGCATGGCCGCAACCCCCGCGGCCATGGTCCGCAGGTGGACCTGGTGGCCGCGGTCGCGAAGCTCACACAGCAGCGCGGCCATCGGGTACAGGTGCCCCAGAGCGGGCGACCCGTATGCCAGAATCACCGCCATGCGATCACGTCACGAAATGGGCTTCAGGCGAACGCCGCCCAGGGCGCGCAGGTCGCGCGCGCCGCAGCCGTGCAGGCAGATGCGGAGTCCGTCGATGAATCGCTGTAGCCATGCCGTCGCCGCGGCCGCGGAATCGATCGCGGCGGACAGCAGCGGGCGCGCGATGGCCACCACGTTGGCACCCAGGGCCAGCGCCGTGGCCGCGTCCATGCCGGTTCGGATGCCGCCGGAGGCCACCAACGGGATGTCGGGCAGCGCCGCACGGACCTCGCCGATGGCCTGAGCCGTCGGTATGCCCCAGTCGGCCAGGTCCGGGTAGCGCAGTTCGCCGTAGCGGACCAATTGCTCGACACGCGACCACGAGGTGCCTCCCGCGCCCGCCACGTCGATGGCGGCCACCGGCGGCTCCCCGGACGGCCGCAGCAGTTCGGCGACAGCCGCGGCCCCGATTCCGTGGCCGACCTCCTTGAGCAACACCGGGTAGCCCAGCAGGTCGGCCAGGTCGTGCAGGCGGTCCAGCGATCCGGCGAAATCGGTGTCGCCGTTGTGCTGGATGGCCTCTTGAAGCGGATTGGTGTGTACAGCAAGCGCATTCGCGCCGACGCGGTCGAGCGCGCGGACGATGTCGGGCACGGTGTCCTTGGTCAACTGCGACACGCCGATGTTGCCGAACAGCAGCACGTCGGGTGCGACGTCGCGTACCGCGAAGCTGTCTGCCGCCCGCTGCCCCAGCGCGCTGTCGAGCATGACGCGCTGTGACCCCAGCATCATGCCGATGCCGAGCCGTTGCGCGGCCGCCGCGAGGTTCCGGTTGATGGTGCCCGATAGCTTCGCCCCGCCGGTCATGGCGCCCACCAGGACCGGGGCCCGCAGCCGCGCACCGAGAAACTCGGTGGACAGGTCGACGTCGTCCAGGCTGGTCTGGGTCAGAGCGTTGTAGGGCAGGCGGTAGCGCTCCAGGCCCGTCGTCACGCCCCGATAACCGACGTCGCCGTCGAGGCACACGTCGATGTGGCGGCGCTTGCGGCCGGCGAGCTCGCCGTGGTCGACCGTCATGGGACGTCAATCGGACGGCGGCGGTTCAACACCCAGATGTGGGCGGACAGCACGAAGGCGAACGCGCACCAGGCCGGATAGAGCACGAGCGGCACGCCGCGCCTTCCTCGGGCGGCGATGGCGCGACGGGCCAGGTCCGCACTGCTGGCAGTAAGTGCGGCATTGAGCGCGACCGCCGCCGCCAGCCGGCGTCGATCGAAGAACACCCACGACCAGGCGGCGTTCAGTGCGAGGTTGAGGGCGAGCCGCAGCAGGTAACCACGGGCCGCCGGCCGGTTCCCGGTATCGCGAAGCAAGTCGACGGTGCCCGCGGACACAACCGCGATGTCGGCGTACAACATCGGCCACACCGTCGGGAACACAGTTCGCGGCGGCTGGTAGGCGGGCTTCCGCAGGCGCGCATACCACGCCGACTGAACCGCCGGTCGGGTTGCCAGGCCGCCCACCATGGAAGCCGTCGCCACCGCCGCCGCGGTGGCGACCAACGTCGATTTGCGCATCACGTTCTGGGCTCTGCGCGCTCGGCGGATTCGACGGGTACGGCGATTTCGTTGCGGCGCAGCGCCGGTATCGTCCAGGACGGATCGTAGAACCATGCCGCCGGCCTATCGATGGCCTGGAACCCGTTGCGGCGCAACGTCATCAATTCGGATTCGGGGCCCATACCGGCGGATCTCGACGGACCCAATCAGCCTCTCGGCGCTGTAGTCGGGCTCTTCAGTGCCGCCGCGGTAACCGACCACCGACCCCGCCGCATGAACGACCTCTCCGATCACGGCTCCCATCGACCCGCGCACGACCACCTCACCCCTTCATGTTTTGTCGTTGGCGCTCTCCCCTTGTCGGCCCGACGACCCCTCCGCGCCGTGCGACGCGGTCCGCCATGAGCCAGACTAACCGACAACGGGCATTTAGTTAAGTATATGAATGGTTAAATTGCTTAACGTACCGTCGGGACGGTGGCTCCGCGGGAATCGCGCGGACAACGACGAAAGCGTCGCGCTGGGTCGGACAGCTCGGCGGCGCCGGCGCCGGCTCCGTGACGCGCGCTAGGGCTGCCCCGAAAGCAACTGCCGCTGAAAGCGACCCATCGCGGCGACCAGCGCGGTCAAGACCCGATGCGCCGCAGCGAGGTCCGCTTCGGGCAGGTCACCCAGCGCCGCGCGGGTGTGCGTCCCGAGTGGGCTGAAGAAGGAGCGGGCGGTGGCCAACCCGGGGTCCGAGTACCGCAGGACAACTTTTCGCCGGTCCGCGGAATCCGATTCGCGACGTATGTGTCCGGAGTTGATCATGCGCTCGACGAGATAGGTGATGGCCGCCGCGGACAGCCCCATCTTCTGGCGCAACTCCCCCGATGTCAGCGGTGTACCCGAGTTCTCCGCAACCAGAATGTGCAGCAGGGCCCGAAAATCGCTGGGACGCAACTGATGCACCGCGGCGAAGACCCGGCCCAGCTGGTCGGACTCGGCGGTGAGGGCACCCGCGTCGGCCGTTACCAGCGCCTCGAGCCGAGCGCGTTCGGTGGCGTCTTCCATCAGACTCGCAGCATAACGCCGAAAGGACAAGTTGTTAATTTGATTAATGTTTAAGTCACTGAAATACTTGGGAGCGTGAACTGGGACCGCCTGGCCGCCGCCGTAACCGGTCCCCGTTCCTGGGCGCCCGGCCTGGCGGTGAATCTTCTGGGCCCAGCAACCCCAGCGGCGCGAAAAGCCCTCAGCCTCAACAATGAATGGAGCCCCCGGTGAACAAGTCAACACTCGCCGCGACCACTCTCGCCGTCGCGGCGGCGGCGGGCACCGGAAGCATCGCCAGCGCGCGCAGCGTCCCGGTATGGTATGCGCGGATTCGCAAGCCGTCGTATCGACCGCCCAACACCGCCTTTCCCATCGTGTGGACCGCGCTGTACACCGACATCGCGGCGACGTCCGCGGTCGTCATCGACCGTCTGCGCGCGGCGGGAGAAGACGATGAGGCGCGCCGCTACGCCGCCGCGCTCGGACTGAACCTGCTGCTGAACGCGGGCTGGAGTTGGCTGTTCTTCCGCTACCACAAGCTGGGTGCCTCCGCGCTGGGCGCCGCGGCACTGACCGCCAGCGGCGCCGATCTCGCGCGCCGCGCAGCGCGGGCCGACCGAAGAGCTGGAGCCGCGCTGTCGCCTTACCCGCTGTGGTGCGCCTTCGCCACGGTCCTGGCCACCGAGATCTGGCGGCTCAACCGTTGAGGGGGACATCGAATCATGCCGA
This sequence comes from Mycobacterium sp., assembly GCF_019247615.1. Lineage (GTDB taxonomy): Bacteria > Actinomycetota > Actinomycetes > Mycobacteriales > Mycobacteriaceae > Mycobacterium. Next base: position 17,856 of record NZ_JAFBAT010000323.1, read on the forward strand.
CGCTCTTGTGGTTTCGCCGCGACCTGCGGCTGCAGGATCACCCTGCCCTGGCCGCCGCCGCCCGCGATGACGGAGAGGTGCTCGCGTGCTTCGTCGTCGATCCCCGGCTGGTCGCTTCGTCGGGCCGGCGTCGGCTGCAATTCTTGGGTGACTCGCTGCGGCACCTGCGAGACGATCTGGAGGGCCGGTTACTGGTGACCCGCGGGCAGCCCGACCGGGAGATCCCGCGCATCGCCAACGCGGTGGGCGCCTCGTCGGTGCATGTATCAGCGGACTTCGCGCCCTACGGAATGCGCCGCGACGCGCGCGTCCGCGCGGCGCTGGGTTCCCTGCCGCTGGTGGCGACGGGGTCGCCTTACCTGGTCTCACCGCGGCGCGTCACGAAGAACGACGGCTCCCCCTACCGGGTGTTCACGCCTTTTCTCCGTCAGTGGCAGGAGATCGGGTGGCGGGGGCCGGTGAAATCGAGCGTTCGGTCCGCAAGCTGGCTCGATCCGGCGCGTCTGGGTCTCGGGCGCTGCGAGATCCCCGATGCGGGAGCCGCGCTCGACGTGGCCGCCGGGGAGGTGGCGGCGCGCACGCTGTGGAAGTCGTTCGTGGACAACGGGTTGACGCGCTATGCCGAAGACCGCAACCGGCCCGATCTGCCGGGAACCAGCCGCATGTCGGCGCATCTGAAGTTCGGGTCCATCCATCCCCGCACCATGGTCGCCGACCTCGACCCCCGCAGTGCGGGCGCTCAGGACTATTTGCGGGAGTTGGCTTTTCGCGACTTCTACGCCGATGTGCTGCACCATTGGCCGGCCAGCGCCTGGCACAACTGGAACCGCCAGTTCGACGGCATCGATACCGACACCGGCCCCGAGGCGAAGCACCGCTTCGAGGCGTGGAAAGCCGGCGAGACCGGTTTCCCGTTCGTGGACGCCGGGATGCGCCAGCTCCGCGAGACCGGGTTCCTGCATAACCGGGTGCGCATGATCGTGGCGTCGTTTCTCGTCAAGGACCTTCACCTGCCGTGGCAGTGGGGCGCCGAATGGTTCCTGGATCAGCTCGTGGACGGTGACATGGCCAATAACCAGCACGGCTGGCAGTGGTGCGCCGGTAGCGGCACCGATGCCGCGCCCTACTTTCGGGTGTTCAACCCGATCACGCAAGGCCAGACGTTCGATCCTTCGGGCGACTACATCCGACGCTGGGTTCCCGAGTTGCGCTCGGTTGACGACGTCCACGTCCTCAAAGGTGAACGGCCGCGCGGCTACCCGAGGCCAATCGTCGACCATGGTGCCGAACGCGCCGAAGCGCTGCGACGCTTTCAGCGCATCTGATCATGCCGCTCGCTACCACACCGCCGCGCGGTGTGGCTTTGTCGATTTCCCTTTCACCGATGCCGTTGCGCATGCGATTATCAGCCGATTCACAGTTGTCGATTCGCCCCGGGAGGCGCTATGGCTCGCTCGATCGTTCGGACGTTGCTCGTTTCAGGCACTGCCGCGGGACTGATGGCCGGCGTGGGAGCCTGTTCGTGTTCGATCGGATCGTCGTCGCACGCGGTGAGCAAGTCCGATGTCGCCCAGCAGATCACCTCCAAGCTGACCGACGCCGCGGGGAACAAGCCCGATTCGGTGTCCTGCCCCGACGACCTGCCGGCGAAGGTTGGTGCGCAACTGAATTGCACGATGAAGGTCAAGAACCAGACCTTCAATGTCAACGTGACCGTGACGAGCGTCAACGGCAACGACGTCAAGTTCGACATGGTGGAGACCGTCGACAAAAACCAGGTCGCCAGCCAGATCAGCGACCAACTCACCCGGCAGGTGGGCAAAAAGCCCGATTCGGTGACCTGCCCCGACAACCTGAAGGGCGTCGAGGGCGCGACGCTACGGTGTCAACTCACCGACGGCAACGAGAAGTACGGCGTCACCGTCACCGTCACCAACGTCGACGCCGGCAATGTCAACTTCGATTTCAAGGTCGACGACCATTCCCAATAGGACGCCATAGCCCGGATGTCAGAGCTACCTGGCCGCCTTCTTGCGTTCAATGTCGGCCAGGGCCGCGGCCAGCTCGGCACGCTGCGCGGCCGACGTCTCCCAGGACAGCTGCCGGTTCTTGACCACCTTGGCCGGTGCGCCGACGGCGATCGAGTAGTCGGGGATCACGCCGCGCACCACCGCGTGCGACCCGAGCACGCAGCCGCGCCCGATCGACGTGCCGCGCAGCACCGTCGCTTTGACCCCGACCCAGGTGTCCGGCCCGATGCGGACCGGCGACTTGACGATGCCCTGATCCTTGATCGGCAGGTTGATGTCGTCCATGCGATGGTCGAAATCGCAGACGTAGCACCAGTCGGCCATCAGCACCGAATCGCCGAGTTCGATGTCCAGATAGGTGTTGATCACATTGTCGCGGCCCAGCACCACCTTGTCGCCGAACCGCAACTTGCCCTCGTGCGCGCGAATCGTGTTCTTGTCCCCGATGTGCACCCAGCGGCCGATCTCCAGCTCCGACAGTTCGGGTGTCGCGTGGATCTCTACGCCCTTGCCCAGGAAAACCATCCCGCGGGTGATGATGTGCGGGTTGGCCAGCTTGAACTTCAGCAGCCGCCAATAGCGCACCAGGTACCACGGCGTGTATGCCCGGTTCGCCAGCACCCACTTCAGCGAGGCCAGCGTGAGGAACCTCGCCTGCCGTGGATCGCGCAGCCGCTGTCCCCGCCAACGGCGATGCAGCGGAGCATTCCACATGCTCGTCATGGCCGAAAAGCCTATCGGAGTGACGACGCGCTACCCTCACCTGTACTCGATCGGCGCCCGGCTCGCGTAGCGGAAGGATTCGGAAACCCCAGGTGCTTGCCCGACATCTCCTGCGTGGGCTCCGGCGGTGGTCGTCCGCCGTCCTGGCGGCCGGGCTCACGGCCGGGCTCGGCGGTTGCGCCGACAACGACACGTGGGTCGAGGCGTCGGCCGCCCAAGGCTGGCCGGCGCCCTACGCCGACGCCGCCAACAGCAGCTACACGGCGACGGCCGGGGCCAGCAAGTTGTCGTTGCAGTGGACACGCTCGGTGAAAGGCAGTTTGGCGGCGGGGCCGGCGCTGAGCGGGCGCAGTTACCTCGCCCTGAACGCGCAGACCGCGGCCGGATGTTCGCTGATGGAGTGGGAGAACAACGCCAACGGACGGCAGCGCTGGTGTGTTCGGCTGGTGCAGGGCGGCGGCTTCGCCGGCCCCTTGTTCGACGGCTTCGATAACCTCTACGTCGGTCAGCCGGGCGCCTTCGTCTCGTTCCCCGTGACACAGTGGACGCGGTGGCGGCGACCCGTGATCGGCATGCCGACCACCCCGCGATTTCTCGGCCACGGTCAAGTGCTCGTCACCACCCATCTTGGCCAGGTCCTGGTCTTCGACTCGCACCGCGGCGAGGTGGTCGGCACCCCGGTAGACCTGGTGGAGGGCGTCGACCCCAGCGATGCGACGCGCGGGCTCGCGGATTGCCCGGCCGCGCGGCAGGGCTGCCCGGTGGCGGCCGCGCCCGCCTTCTCGGGCAGCAACGGGTTGGTGGTGGTCGGCATCTGGCAGCCCGGCGCCCCGGCCGCGGGGCTGGTGGCGCTGAAATACCACCCCGGCCAAAACCCGCTGCTCGTCCGGGAGTGGACCAGCGACGCCGTCGCGGCCGGTGTCATCGCCAGCCCGGTGCTGTCCGGCAACGGGTCGACCGTCTATGTCAATGGCCGCGACCAACGGCTGTGGGCGCTCAATGCGGCTGATGGGAAGGTGAAATGGTTTGTCCCGCTGGGCTTTCTGGCCCAGACACCGCCCGCGGTGACGCCCGCCGGGCTCATCGTGTCGGGCGGTGGCCCCGACACCCGGCTGGCAGCGTTCAAGGATGCCGGCGATCACGCCGACCCGGTGTGGCGCCGCGACGACGTCGTCCCGCTGTCCTCGGCAGGCCTGGCGGGCACCGGTGTCGGCTACACGGTGGTGGCCGGTCCATCCGCCGACGCCAGACCCGGCATGTCGGTGCTCGTGTTCGACCCGGCCAACGGGCACACGCTGGCCGGCTACCCGCTTCCGGCGGCCACCGGCTACCCCGTCGGGGTGTCGGTGGGCAACGATCGCCGGGTGGTGGCCGCCACCAGCGACGGTCAAGTCTACGGATTCGTGCCGGCCTGAAGACGATGAGCAAACGCGGCCAGCCGGCGGACATCGCCGCCACCCTCGTCCTGCTGGTGGTGCACGGGTTGTTGCTGGGTGTGACGGTTGCCCTGTTGAACCTGCTCGTGATGGGCACCGACCCTTGCGGCGCCGTGAAATGCGGCGACCCCGTATGGCTCGACCGGGCGATGAAGGTGGGAGTTTGGGCCGGCGCCGCCCTCTTCATCGCCGACTTGGTCGTCACCGCATGTCTGCTCGTGCGGCGCAAACTCGCCTTTTTCGTCCCGCTCATCGGTTGTGTGGTGCAAGTCGGCCTGGCGATCGGCGCTGCGGCGATGGAGTCGCTGGCCGGCCCGGTTTAGGGCTGGACCGATGGTGGCGACCCGCTTCGCCCGGCTACGCCGCGCTCGCGATCGCCACTAGACCGCGAGCGGCGGAATGGCGTTGCGGGGAACCTGAGCCTGCGCGGGACCGGCGAACGCCGGGAGCATCTCGCCCGGGGCGAAGTAGAAGATCAGCTGATCATCGGTGATGGCGAAGTTCTGATAATGCGACGGGTCGAGCCCGGTCGAAGGCAATATTGTTGTCCCCAAAGGGTTTTGGCGTTGCAGGTCGCCCTGGACGATCGGAAAGATGCTGTCCAGCGGCGCCGTCCCGGGCGCGAACAGACTGTCGAAGGTGATGGGCTGTTTGGCCCCGAGGTTGTAGTTGAACGCCTTGTACCAGGTCGACGGCGCCGTCCCGCCCAGGTCCTGGAAGAACTTGAGCACGACGCTGCGGGTGTTGTGCGGCGGCTGGCCGGCGCTGTATTGCTGCGTGGTGGCTGCCATCTGATAGGGATGGTCACGCCCCCGTGAACTCTGCGCGACGTTGACGAACCCGTCGCGGTTCTGCGCGATGTAGTCGATCAGCGGCTGTTCGTCGGGGTAGTCGGCGGGAAAGGTCATGGTCAGCGTGTAGGT
>NZ_JAFBAT010000006.1 GCF_019247615.1 Mycobacterium sp.
GCCTGGATGACCGCCACCGGCGCGCAAGCGCAGGAGGCGGCCGGCCAGGCCAAGCTGGCCGCCGGCGCCTACGAAGCGGCGTTTGCGGCTACGGTCCCGCCGCAGGTGGTCGCGGCGAACCGTGCCTTGCTCGCGACGCTTGTCGCCACCAATTTCTTGGGCCAAAACACGCCGGCCATCGCGGCCACCGAAGCCCATTACCTCGAAATGTGGGCCCAGGACGCCGCCGCGATGTACGCCTACGCAGCCTGGTCGGCGGCCGCGGCACAGCTGAAGCCCTTCGTGGCCCCGCCGCAAACCACCGCGGCCGCGACGACGCCGGCCGCCGGCATGCAGCTGTCGCGGCTGGTCAACGCCGTACCGAGCGCGCTGCAACGCCTGGCGAACGGTGTCCTGGAATCGGCGACTGCGGCGTCGGGCAAGGCGTCGGGCAATCTGCTGTCCGGCCTCGACTTACCGCACTTGGCCTCCTCGTGGTCGTTGCCGGCCGGACTCCAATCCGATTTGACCAATTGGGACTCGCTGACGGCGGCCCTTGCGTCCGGGCCGTACTCGCTACAAGGGCTGTCTTCCATAGCCGGTGGGCCCTTCCTGTCTTTCGGACAGGCGTACGCCTGGGGGCAAAACGGACAAGGCGCGGCCGCGTATCTCGCCGGCCCGAAAGCCGTCAGCGGTGCCTTGGCTCCGCTCACGCAAGGCACCGGCGCCATAAGGCCCATGTTGACGTCCGTGGTTGGCGGGGGACCGGCCGCGGGGACCATGGGCAAGGCGGCGCTGGTCGGAAGCATGTCCGTTCCACAGGGATGGACCGAAGCCGCCCCGGCGATCAGAACGCTCACCTCGCAGTTACCCACCGACTTGAGCGGGGCCACGACCAGGATGGCCGGCGAGGGTGCCGTGTTCGGCCAGATGGCCCTCTCCAGCCTGGCCGGACGCGCGGTTGCCGGCGCCGCATTCCAGAGCGCGGGCGGTGGCGGGTCGGCGGCGGGCTCGCTGGGCGGTGCCGTCACGCAGGCCGGCCCTGCCGCAGCCACCATCATCGTGATCCCGGCAATCGAGGAATGAAGCCGACCACCAGGCAAGGGGTTCAGATGTTTTACGCAGTGTTCCCGCCGGAGATCAACTCCGGCAGGATGTACGCCGGTCCAGGTTCGGGGTCGATGCGGGCCGCCGCGGCGGCGTGGGAGGGGCTGGCCAGCGAACTGCAGTCCACGGTCTCGTCATATTCGTCGGTGATCGAGAGCCTGACGAGCGCGGCGTGGGCCGGCCCGACGTCGGTGGCTATGGCGGCCGCGGTGGCGCCCTACCTCACCTGGATGCAGCACACGGGCGCCCAGGCGACCGAAGCGGCGGCCGGGGCAACCGCGGCGGCGACGGCCTACGAAACGGCGTTCGCCGCCCATGTGCCGCCGACGGAAGTCACGGCCAACCGCAGCCAACTGGCGTCGCTGGTGGCCACCAACCTTTTCGGTCAAAACACCCCGGCCATCGCGGCGACCGAGATCCGATACTCCGAAATGTGGGCCCAAGATGCCTTGGCGATGGAGAGCTACGCCGCCTCGTCATCGGCCGCCGCCAGGGTCACACCCTTCACCGCGGCGCCACAGATCACCAGCGTGGGCGGGTTGGTCGGTCAGGCAGCCGCGGCGACCCGAGCCACCGCCACCGCGGCAGGCGGCGTGGGTTCTCTGTTGTCGTCAGCGGCCAATCCGCTCGCAGAGGGCAACCCGCTGCTGGCGGTGCTGGCTAACCTCGGCACCGACTACACGGCCACCATCGGTGGGTTGTTGAACACTCTGTTCGGCGGCGGAGCAGCCACGCTGTATACCAACCTCTACAACGCTGCGAAGGTCCCGCTCGGCTTTACGACCGGATTCAACGACATCGGTCTGTTGATCAATTTTCCCGTGTCGCAATGGCTCAAGTTCTCCCCGCCCATCCCCTACGGCGCGCTCCCGAAGGACGCGCTGGGTGCCGGTCTTGCGGCCACCGGCTTCGGCCGGGGAACGCTGTACGACACGGTATCGGCAGGGATGGGAAACGCCGGCACGTTGGTCGGGAAGCTGTCGGTACCGGCGAGCTGGGCCACCGCCACCCCGGCAATCAGGACGGTCGCCGCGGCGTTGTCGGCCGCCGGGCCGGAAGCTGTTCCGGCGGCCGCGGTCGGCCAGGGCGGCCTGCTCAGTTCGGTGGCGTTGGCGGGGATGCTCGGCAGCGCTCTTGGCGCCGGTGCGCCCAGCGCTTTGAGCGGCATCACCCCGATCAAGGATCTGAGAGGCCAGAACTCTCCGGAAAGCCTGAAGCGGCTGGTGGCACGAATATCGGAGAAGCCGGAGAGCGTACACCATCACAACGTCGATGAAGGGGGCCTCGACGCTCTGCTCGAAACACTGTCGAGGAAACCCGGCATCCACGCCGTGCACCTGAGAAAGCGTGACACACCCCAAATCGTGCCGTCGGACACCCAATCGGGTTCATGCACAAGGACATTCGGAGAGGATGCGGTATGAGGCTGTTAACCGCGGTCATCGGCGCAGCGACGACGATCGTCTTGGCCGCGCCGGTGGCCGCCGATACGCCTCCGACTCCGAACGGCGACGACGCGGGCTTCCTCGCCGCGCTGCACCAGGCCGGCATCAGCTACGCCAGTCCGGAGGCGGCCGTCGCGTCCGGCAGAGCGGTGTGCACCTGCCTGAACAACGGCGAATCGGGCCTGGAGCTGGTCCAGGACGTCAAGACGCACAATCCGGGGTTCGATCTGGAGGGCGCGTCCACCTTCGCCGTGATCTCGGCGAAATTCTATTGTCCCCAACACCTCTCGAAGGCGTAGCCCAAGGCTGCAACGCGTCGCGTGCGCGACGCGGCGGTTACCCGGGTGTTGCTGGATGGCAACGCGGTCGGTTCGGATCCATCTGCTGTTTACCTCGACGTGTTTAGCTGCCGCCGACCGACGGGAGAAAGGACTGGGGTGTCCATGCAGACGCTGAGCGTCGCCGATTTCGCACTACGACTCGGCGTCGGGGTCGGTTGTGGTGCACTCGTCGGCTTGGAGCGACAGTGGCGGGCGCGCAGGGCCGGCCTGCGCACGAATGCACTGGTCGCGGCCGGCGCGACGTTGTTCGTGCTGTACGCGGTCGCCACCGAGGACACCAGCCCCACCAGGGTGGCGTCGTATGTGGTGTCGGGGATCGGATTCCTCGGCGGAGGGGTGATCCTTCGCGAAGGGGTCAACGTCCGCGGCCTCAACACGGCGGCCACGCTGTGGTGCTCGGCCGCGGTGGGGGTGTTGGCCGCCTCGGGCCATCTGGTGTTCACGTTGATCGGGACCGCAACCGTCATCGGCATCCATCTGCTGGGGCGCCCACTCGGCCGCATGATCGACCGCGACGACACCGCCGACGAAGACGAAAGCCTGTGGCCGTACCTGGTTCAGGTGGTATGCCGCCCCAAGTCGGAGACCTACGCGCGGGCCCAGATCGTGCAGCACGCGAGCACCAACGACATCGCGCTGAGCGGTATCCACACAAGGCGCGCTCCCGACGACGAGGTTACCCTGACCGCGCACCTGCTCATGGGCGGCCAGACGCCGGCAAAGCTCGAGCGGTTGGTCGCGGAACTTTCCCTGCAACCCGGTGTACGCGCGGTGCAGTGGTACGCGGGCGAGCAAGCGAAGTCGAATTGAGCCCAAGCGCGACGGTCAAGGGCGGGACTGCAACTCTGGCGCGGCGGCGGCAAGGAGGTCGCCGCGATTGCCGGTCAGCGGGGGATAGATCCGCCGGGTATTGATGGTCCGCTTGGTCGCCTTGGCTGCCGCGCCCGTAGAAACGACCACCCGATCCCAGCCTTCCGTGTACACCGCGCCGGCCGGCCCAAGGTCCAGAACCGTTACGTACCAAGGAATTTGGAGGGCCAACATCGGCTCGTCGAACAGATCGCTGATCACGTTGTAACCCGCGTAGCGGCCCATTGGTCGTCCGTGTTGACACGACATCACCGACAGGTGCTCGTCATCCATCCGCGCGGCGGCCACGTCGCCCGCCGCGAAGACCGCGGGCACGCCGATTACCCGCAAATAGTCATCGACCGCCACCCGGCCCAGCCGGTCGCGCGCCACGGGGAGCTGCTCGGTCAGCGAGCTGGAACGCATGCCGGCGCACCACACCACCGTGGCGGCCTCCAGTAGCTCGCCGGAGGACAGCGTCACACCCCGCTCGCACACCGACGCGACGCTCACCCCGGTTCTGGTCTCGACGCCGTTGTCGCGGAAGGCCTGTTCGATGACCGGTCGCGCCGATGCGCCCATGTCGGAGCCAACCACGGGGCTGCGGTCGATCAGGACCACCCGAGGCGCGACGCCGCCGCGCGGGAACAGCGCGCGCAGCCGCGTCGGCAGGTTGCAGGCCGTCTCAACGCCGGTGAGCCCGGCGCCGACCACAACGGCGGTAGCCGCCGCCGGCGGCGGCCTGTCATCGGCGAGTCCGCGCAAGTGCCGCTGCAACGTAAGCGCGCCGTCATGCGTGTCGACGTCAAAACCGAACTCCCGCAAGCCAGGTACGTCGGGCCTGAGCACGCGACTGCCAGATGCCAGCACCAGGCGGTCATAGCCGAATGTCGCCCCGCTGGATGCGGTCACGGTACGGGCGGCGGTGTCGATCGCGGTCACCTCGGTGGCGACGTAGGCAACTCCGACGGGGTCGAGCAGCTCGGCCAGCGGAATCCGACACGCGCTCAGGTCCATTTCGTAGTTGCGAACCCGGATGTCGTGAAACGGTCTGACTGTCAGCACGGTGATGTCGACCGTGCCCGCTGGGATGCCGAGCTCGTCGAGGCGCCGGGCGGCGCCGAGTGCCGCCCACAATCCCGCAAAGCCGGATCCAATCACCACCACAGCGGTCAAGTGCTCACACCTCATCGATCCCGGCCGTCCCGGCGCGCCGGCAGTTGGTCGTAATCTATCCGTGTGAACGCCGTCACCGGGTTCTGGTCCGAGCTGCCCCCGCTGATGCGGGATCCCGTGCTGTTCGCCATCCCGTTCTTCCTGTTGCTGCTGGGTCTTGAGTGGACGGCGGCCCGCAAGCTGGAACGTCTCGAGGCCGCGTCCGACCATGCGCGGTCTCCATCCGGCGCGTACCTGACCCGCGATTCCGTGGCAAGCATTTCCATGGGACTGGTTTCGATAGCCACCACCGCCGGCTGGAAAACCCTAGCGTTACTCGGATACGCCGCAATCTATGCATACGTGGCGCCATGGCACCTTCCGCCGACACGGTGGTACACCTGGCTGGTCGCCATCCTCGGTGTCGACTTGCTGTATTACCTGTATCACCGCATCGCCCACCGCGTCCGGCTGATCTGGGCGACCCACCAGGCGCACCACTCCAGCCAATACTTCAATTTCGCCACGGCGCTGCGCCAGAAGTGGAACAACAGCGGGGAGATCCTGCTCTGGATTCCCTTGCCGCTCTTGGGGCTTCCGCCGTGGATGGTGTTCTTCAGTTGGTCGCTGAACCTGATTTATCAGTTCTGGGTGCACACCGAGCGAGTCGACAAGCTACCGCGACCGTTCGAATTCGTCTTCAACACCCCGTCGCACCATCGGGTGCATCACGGCATGGACAAGGTATACCTCGACAAGAACTACGGCGGCATATTCATCCTCTGGGATCGGCTGTTCGGCAGCTTTCAGCCCGAGCTGTTCCGGCCGCATTACGGGCTGACCAAGCAGGTCGACAGCTTCAACATCTGGAACCTGCAGACGCGCGAGTACGTCGCGATGGCCCGCGACTGGCGGTCGGCGCGCCACCTGCGCGATCGGCTGGGATACGTCTTTGGGCCGCCGGGCTGGGAACCGCGTGTCGCCGGCCACACCGACGGCGCGGTGCCCCTGGCCACGTCACGGTAACGTCACGGGCAGGTCGCGCGAAAGACTCATCGTCAGCCAGATTTACGTCGCGACCTCAACCTGTGGCCGGTGCGTGCGCCGGCCTCGACGGAACGGAGTCCAAGGTGC
>NZ_JAFBAT010000071.1 GCF_019247615.1 Mycobacterium sp.
ATTCAAGAACATGATCCAGGACGTGGCCCTCGCTTCGTGCGGGCCGGACACCGGCCAGTCGCCGGGGACCTGGCACCAAGGTCAGGCGAGCGGGCAGATGGCATGCGGAACTCATCAGGGCGCGGCGGTACTGACGTGGACCACCGACGGCAAAAACGTGTTGGGCAGCATTCGATGGCCCAACAACGACATCAACGCTCTTCACCAGTGGTGGTTGTCCAACGGATGATCGGCGGCACGCGCCGCTGGGGCGTGCGGCAAGGCCTTGTCTGAAGCCGTTGCTGGCGAATTGATCTGAGCTTTTCCCGCTGCGCTGGTGACGCACGTCTCATGGCCACCCCACAAGCTGCGCGGCATTCTTCGTCGCCCGGCGACTATGCCGGCGAGCGCACGAACACCTAAAACCTTTGTTACAGCATCTGCTCCTCCCAACGAAGGGATGCAACCTATGGCACCGATCGGCAACCCGGCGTTCGAGCTGTTCAAACTTCCCGACGAGCACGACGAGCTGCGCGCGGCGCTGCGAGACATCTGCGAGAAGGAGATCGCCCCCTACGCGGCCGACGTTGACGAACATGCGCGGTTCCCGGAAGAGGCGCTCAAGGTTCTCAACGACACCGGCTTCTCGGCGGTGCACGTCCCCGAGGCATACGGCGGACCGGGCGCGGACGCGGTCGCAACCTGCATCGTGATCGAAGAGGTTGCGCGAGTGTGCGTATCGTCGTCGCTGATTCCCGGGGTGAACAAGTTGGGCACGATCGGCCTGATCCTGAACGGCTCGGAGGAACTCAAGAAGCAGGTGTTGCCGACGCTGGCATCGGGCGACGCGATGGCGTCGTACGCGCTGTCCGAGCGCGAGGCCGGAAGCGACCCCGCGTCAATGCGCACCCGTGCCCGCACGGACGGCGACGACTGGGTGCTCAACGGCACCAAGTCCTGGATCACCAACGGCGGTAGGTCAACCTGGTACACCGTGATGGCCGTGACCGATCCGGACAAGGGCGCGAACGGGATCTCGGCGTTCATGGTGCATAAGGATGATCCCGGATTCACCGTGGGCCCCGCGGAACGCAAGATGGGCATCAAGGGGTCACCGACCACGGAACTCTACTTCGAGGACTGCCCTATTCCGGGCGATCGGATCATCGGCGAGCCGGGCACCGGCTTGAAGACCGCGTTCGCCAGCCTTGACCACACCCGCCCGACGATCGGCGCACAGGCCGTAGGTGTCGCCCAAGGTGCCCTGGATGCCGCCATCGCATACACGAAGGAACGCAAGCAGTTTCGCCGAGCGGTGAGCGATTTCCAGGGTGTGCAATTCATGCTTGCGGACATGGCCATGCGGGTGGAAGCCGCGCGGCTGCTGGTCTACACCGCGGCCGCCCGCGCCGAACGCGGCGAATCGGGCTTGGGATTCATCTCATCGGCCGCCAAGTGTTTCGCCTCAGACGTCGCCATGGAAGTGACCACCAACGCCGTGCAGTTGTTCGGCGGTGCCGGATATACGCGCGACGTCCCGGTCGAACGCATGATGCGCGATGCCAAGATCACCCAGATCTACGAAGGCACCAACCAGATTCAGCGTGTCGTGATGGCGCGCGCTTTACTGGCATGATCTTGGTGAAACGACCCCTTGCGCGAGTGTAGTCAACTGACTACACTCGCCTTATCGTTGGCACACAGAGCGTCATAGGAGGGATCGATGGCAACGTCGCTGAATTTGGCCGGCAAAGCAGTCGCCGCCAGTGTTCTGGCTTTCGCGGGGTTGATGACCACCGGCGTGGGCATCAGCCGCGCCGACACGATTCAAACGGAGGGCAACTATCCGACCCACGAGGCCTGTCAGAACGCCGGCCCGGGCGTGAAGGCGACGACGCCGGGGAACTGGAACAACTTCTGGTGCGTCCCGGACGCCAGGAACGGTGGCAACTGGCGCCTGGTTCTGAGCAACTGAACTCGTTCGGCCGGACCGCGCGAGCGTAAAGCGCCCGTGGAAACCGGTTGCCCGACTTGGCAATCCGTTACGTCGGCGCTGCCGAATACGTGTAGAAACCCTCGCCCGACTTGACGCCGAGCTTGCCGGCGTCGACATAGGACTGCAACAGCTCGCGCACGTGCTTTGGCAGATGCGGGAATTCCTCGGCGTAGTGGTTCTCGATGTCGAGGACGACGTCCAGGCCGACCAGGTCCATCATCTGGAACGGCCCGGCCGCCACACCCAGGTTCACCTTGAACATCCCGTCGACATCCTCCGGACGGGCGACGCCCTCGGCGACCACGGCCAGCGCCTCGCGCTTGATGGCCGCCCACACGCGATTGAAGATGAAGCCGGTGCACTCCTTGCGCGCCTCGAAGGGCTGCAACCCGAACTCGGGCAGCACGGTCAGCAGCGTGTCGAGCAGGCCACGGTCGGTCTGCCCGTCGGACATCAGGTCGACCCCGTTCACCTCCGGCGGCATGTAGAAGTGCATGTTGCACAAGCGGGTTTTGTCGCGGACCTTCTCGGCCATGAGCCGCGACGGGTACGACGACGAGTTGGTCGCGAAGATGGTGTCCGGCGGCGCCGCCTGGTCGATCTGGTCCCACGCTGCGATCTTGATGTCCAGCTTCTCCGGGACCGATTCGACGACGAGCCACGCGTCGTCCAGCGCCTCTTCGAGCGAACCCGACGCGGTCGCGCCCCCCACTTCCCCAAATCCTCTGTCGGCCACCACCTTCGGTAGCGTCTCCGCCACGTACTGAACCGCGGCGGCGCGCTGTTCGGCGCGCGGGGCGTTGATCCGCACGGTTCCGCCCCGGCTGGCGAACATCAGCGCGATGCGGCGACCCAGCGTCCCGGCCCCGATCACCGCGACCGGGCGGTCATGAATGTCCTCGAAGGTGTGCGTGTACAAGCCGGTCACACAAGCACACTAAGCCGCACCCGCGGCGGAGGCTACGTCGCCGAACAACAAGGGAAGGTCCGACCGTTATCGCGCGCACACAACACGCTGTCGTTGGGCGGCGGCCGGTTACGGCAGCACTATCCCGGTGGCCGGGCCCAGGACGATCCGCTGGCCGCCGGGCGGCATGTAGCCGCCGGTGGGCCCGTAGAGGCCGTAGATCGGGTTGGTTGGGCCGGCCCCGGCGTACATGTCGTCGATCCAGCCCGTGGACAGTGTGTAGACGGCCGCGGTGTCGCCACCCGGGGAGAACCTGGTGACCAGCTGCGCGAAGAAGTCGACGACGGGTTTGTTGCCGAGCAGCGCGTCGACATGCGAGCCGTTGACGAGCTCGACCCCGACGAACTGGCCCGGGTAAAGGCTCACCAATTGATTGGTGGTGAGGCCGAAAGCGTTCCACACCTGTGGCGGTGCGGCGACCACGTAGTCGGGGATGTTCAACGTCTTCAGGTTGGCGATCGCGGCCGCGAAGGACGAGGAGTTCGTTGCCACCCCGTCGAACATCACCACGCCGAGCAGGTGGTTGTTGGCGGTGTTCCCACCGAGGTCCCGGACGTAATCGCCGGCTGCCAGCGTGGCGAGGCCGCCGCCGGCGGAGTGTCCGGTCATCACGAAGCTTTGCGGCAGGGTGCCGTGGTAACCGGCCTGGCTCGCACTGAGGTTCAGCGCGGTCTCGTTGCCCAGGAACAACGAGCCGACGGCCTGCTGCATGTGGGTGCCCATCAGCCAGGCGCCGCCCGGCAGCGGAAGCGACGACACAGTGGGGACGACCACGATGCTGTCGGTGCCCTCGGCCAGGGCGATGGCCAGATCGCTGTACCAGCCACCCGTTCCCAGGAATCCGTGCTGTAGATAGATGACACCGCGGGCATTCACCGAACCGTCCGCCTGCGTCGGGAAATACCAGCGCGTGGGGGCATCGTAGCCATGGGGACCGACCGGGATTTCCAGGTAGGAGAACCCCTCCCGGACCCCGGTCACGCGGCCGGGCGTTCCCGTCCCCTGCCACACGCCGGCGCTGCCGGACCCGAGACTCCCGTTGAAGAAGCCGGTGAGCAGCCTGCCGCCCAGACCCGGGCCGGTGCTGCCGGTGACGGCGGGCCCCACGGCGGCTTTACCGAAGAGCGGTTGCCCGGTCAGGTAGATGAAGGGCGAAAAGACGCCCTGGTCGAAAAACTGCTGCTCCACCCCCTTCACCAGCAGCGACACATTGCCGGCCTCGCCGGCGGCGTAGGCGGCCCCCGATCCGCCCAGCGTCTGCACGAAATGGTCGTGAAACAGCGCCGCTCGGGCGGTCAGTGCGTGAAAGTCGTCGGCGTAACTGCCGAAGTAGTCTGCGATGGCCGCCGACACCTCGTCCTCGGCCGCCGCCACAATCCCGGTCGTCGAGGGCGCCGCCGCCGCGGCGGCCCCCTTGATCGCCTGTGCGATTCCGCTCAACTCCCCCGACGCCAGGGCAACGGCCTCGGGCGCTGCGATCATGTACGACATCGGCGGCTCCATCCCCGGTGGCCCGACACAACCTCAGGACGCTACAAAAGGTACTGAGGTGAGGCCGCAATTGTTGAAGAATGGCGCCGCTGGAGCGCGCCTCTAGAGGAGCTTCATCTGCTCCGATTCCCGCTCGACCGGTTCCAGCAATTGCGGCCCGTTGTTGCGCACACTATTGACCAGGGTCGACACCTCGCGCATGCGAATCCCGCTGACGTCGGGCGGGCGAGTCAGCAGCTCCTCGTCGACCGGGGCGTCCGGGTTCAGCCAGCGATCCCAGTCGCGTTCCGGCACCACCAGCGGCATCCGGTCATGGACCTCCGCAAGCTCGCCGGGCGCGTCGGTGGTGATGATCGAACAACTCAGCAGCGGCGCCGCGTCTTCTTTGTCCTTTGGCCGCCACACCGACCACAACCCCGCCATGAAAAGCGGCTCGCCATCTTCGCGGTACATGAAGAACGGGGTCTTGGGTGACTTGTGGCCGCTCCCGTTCGCATTGACCCGCCACTCGTAATAGCCGTCCATCGGTATGAGGCAACGCTTGGACTTGGCGCTCGAACGGAACGCGGGCGAGCTGGTGACCTTGTCGGCGCGTGCGTTGATCAGCAGCGGACCCTTGCCCTCGGGCGCCCCGTCGGCCCCGGCCTTCGCCCAGGGCGGGATGAGGCCCCAGCGCATCAGCCGAACGCGACGAGTGGGCTGGTCGTCCGGCTCGGCATGCCGGGTCACCACGGTCGCGATGGTCGCGGTGGGCGCCACGTTGTAATTGGGCGCCGGGCCGTCGGGCACCGTACCCGTCGCTTCGTCGATGGCCTTGATTTTCTCCGCCAGCTTGGCGGGATCGGTCGTGACCGCAAAGCGTCCGCACATACTTGCCATGGTGGCAGAGCCACCGAATTCCATCAGGGGCAGAGCCACCGAATTCCATCAGGGGCAGAGCCGCGAAATCCCATTGGGACGGCGCAACGACACGCCATGATGGACCGGTGACCAGTTGGACGGCCCCGCACGCGACCGCTCCCGTGCACGCGACGGTGACCGTTCCCGGGTCGAAGTCGCAGACCAACCGGGCGCTGGTGCTGGCGGGCCTGGCGGCCGCACAGGGGCAAGGCGCCGCCACCATCGGCGGGGCGCTGCGCAGCCGCGACACCGACCTGATGATCGGAGCGCTGCGCGCCCTTGGCCTGCGCGTCGACGGGGCCGGATCCGAGTTGACCGTGAGCGGCCGCATCGCGCCCGGCCCCGAAGCCCGAGTGGATTGCGGCCTGGCGGGCACCGTCCTGCGTTTTGTTCCGCCGCTGGCCGCGCTGGCGGATTCGGCGGTCGAGTTCGACGGCGATGAACAAGCCAGGGCCCGGCCCATCGCGCCGCTGCTGAACGCGTTACGCAGTCTCGGCGTTCGGATCGACGGCCACGGCCTGCCCTTCCGAGTGCAGGGCAGCGGCTCCATCGCGGGTGGTGCCGTGGCCATCGACGCCTCGGCGTCTTCGCAGTTCGTGTCCGGCCTGTTGTTGGCCGCGCCATCATTCACCGACGGCCTGACCGTCCAGCACACCGGCGCTGCGCTGCCCTCCGCCCCCCACATCGCGATGACCATAGCGATGCTGCGACAGGCCGGGGTCGACGTCGACGACTCGGTGCCGAACCGCTGGCGGGTGAGCGCGGGCACCGTCGCCGCGCGGCCCTGGGACGTCGAGCCGGACCTGACCAATGCCGTCCCTTTCCTGGCGGCCGCGGTGGTCAGCGGCGGGGCTGTGCGCATCGCCGGCTGGCCCCCGGTGAGCGTGCAACCGGCCGACAATATTTTGAACGTCCTCGGTAAGCTGAATGCCGTTGTCACTAAGGGTGATTCGTTCCTCGAGGTGCAAGGGTCGGCCGATTACGAGGGCTTCGACATCGACCTACGCGCCGTCGGAGAGCTGACGCCTTCGGTGGCAGCGCTGGCCGCGCTGGCCTCACCCGGGTCGGTGTCACGCCTGTCGGGCATAGCCCATCTGCGGGGACACGAGACCGACCGGCTCGCCGCGCTGAGCACGGAGATCAACCGCCTCGGCGGCGACTGCACCGAGACGCCCGACGGACTGGTGATCTCAGCGACAGCGCTGCACGCGGGGACCTGGCGCGCTTATGCCGACCACCGGATGGCGATGGCCGGCGCGATCATCGGGCTGCGGGTCGCCGGGGTGCAGGTGGACGACATCGGCTCCACCGGCAAGACGCTGCCGGAGTTTCCGCAGCTGTGGGCGCGCATGCTGGGGTCTGGCGTTTGAGGCCCGGCGACTACGACGAGTCCGACGTCAAGGTCCGCTCCGGCAGGGGCTCGAGGCCGCGCACCAAGACCCGTCCCGAGCACGCCGACGCCGAGGCCGCCATGGTGGTCAGCGTAGACCGCGGACGCTGGGGGTGCGTGCTCGGCGGCCGCCCCGAGCGCCGGGTCACGGCGATGCGGGCGCGCGAGCTGGGCCGCACGCCGATCGTCGTCGGCGACGACGTCGATCTGGTCGGCGACCTGTCCGGGCGGACGGATACGTTGGCGCGCATCGTGCGACGCGCCGAGCGGCGAACGGTGTTGCGGCGCACGGCAGATGACACCGACCCCACCGAACGGGTGGTGGTCGCCAACGCCGATCAACTGCTGGTCGTGGTGGCGCTGGCGGACCCGCCGCCGCGCACGGGCCTGGTGGACCGGGCGCTGATCGCCGCGTATGCCGGCGGGCTGACGCCGATCCTGTGCCTGACGAAAACCGACCTTGCCGCACCGGAACCGTTCGCCGAGCAGTTCGAGGATCTGGAGCTGACGGTGGTCGCCGCGGGGGTCGACGATCCCCTGCTGGCGGTGGCGGACCTGCTCGCCGGCAACATCACCGTGCTGCTCGGGCATTCCGGCGTCGGCAAGTCCACGTTGGTGAATCGCCTTGTCCCCGAGGCGGATAGGGCCGTCGGCACGGTGACCGAGATCGGTCGGGGGCGGCACACCTCGACGCAGTCGGTGGCACTGCCGCTCGAGGGTTCGGGGTGGGTCGTCGACACGCCGGGAATCCGCTCTTTCGGGCTGGCGCATATCGAGCCCGACGACGTGCTGATGGCGTTTTCGGATCTGGCCGAGGCAATTCGCGACTGCCCCCGCGGCTGCGGCCACATGGGGCCGCCGGCCGATCCCGAATGCGCGCTGGACGAGCTTTCGGGTTCCGCCCGCCGCCGCGTGGCCGCCGCTCGGCGGCTGCTGGCCGTGCTCAGGGAGGCCCGCTAGCCCCCGTGCCGAGCGGGCGTGTTGGTGCGCCGACACGCCGCTCAAGCCGTACAGCTACGCACGCTCGCGCTTGGGGGAGCTGACCAACCGCATGCCGAGTTCCTCGGGCGGCACCAGGTGGCCCTCGCGGCAACGGATTTCGACGTCCGCGTCGGCGCCGCAACCGAGATGCGTGAGCCGCAGGCGGTCGCGGCCCGGCAGGTGGCGACGCCCCCACTGAAACATCGCCCAGACCACCGGCATGAAGTCGAGGCCCGCGTCGGTGAGCACATACTCCTCGCGGCCGCGCTGCCCGGGCTCGCGGTACGGCCGCCGCGTCAGCAGCCCGATGTCCACCAGTTCGGCCAGCCGTGCCGCGGCGGCGGCCTTGGTGATGCCCACCCGGCGGGCGAAGTCGTCGAACCGGGTGGTGCCGTAGTACGCCTCGCGCATGATCAGCATGGCGGACTTGGTGCCGAGGACCGACATGGTTTTTTCGATCGCGCACTCTCCGACCGCCGACCAGCTGTCGCGGTCCGCCAGCGAACCTTGCAGAAATGTCACCTAGATCACCTCCCGGTCTGGGTTGCTTTTAGCATACCTAGATGTTTACCTGAGTACAGCCAGTAATACCTAGCTCTGGACTCGAGGAGTAGCCATGGTTCAAGGCCGCGACGCCGTCATCGTCGGAGCCGTCCGCACCCCGATCGGCAAGGGCAAGCCAAGTGGCGCGCTGCACGGCGTGCTGCCCGCCGACCTGCTTGCACACAGCCTGCGCGAGCTGGTGGCGCGCACCGGCATCGACCCGGCGCAGGTCGACGACGTCATCGCCGGCGCCGTCACCCAGGTCGGCGACCAGGCCGTCAACATCGCGCGCAACGCCGTGCTCGGCGCGGGATTCCGCGAATCGGTTCCCGGAACCACGGTCGACCGCCAATGCGGCAGCAGCCAACAGGCGATCAGCTTCGCCGCCCAGGGCGTGCTCGCCGGCGCATACGATCTCGTGATCGCCGGTGGGGTCGAGTCGATGAGCCGTGTCCCGATGGGCAGTTCGGTGCTGCCGGGTAGCAATCCATTCGGCGAGGACATGGCGCGGCGCTACCCCGAAGGCCTGGTCCCGCAGGGCATCAGCGCCGAACTGATCGCCGCCAAGTGGGGCTTCTCGCGCACCCAGCTCGACGAGTTCTCCGCCGCCAGCCACGATAAGGCCGCCCGCGCCACCAAGGACGGGCTCTTCGACAACGAGCTCGTCCCGGTCGCCGGGCTGTCCACCGACGAGATCATCCGGCCCGGCACGACGGTCGAGACGCTGGCGGGACTGCAGCCGTCGTTCTACAACGAAGCGGCGAAAGAGCGCTTCCCACAGATCAATTGGTCGATCACCGCGGGCAACTCCTCGCCGCTCTCCGACGGCAGCGCCGCGGTGCTGATAGCCAGCGGCGAGACGGCCAAGAAGCTGGGGCTGCGCCCGCTGGCGCGGATCCACACCACCGTAGTGGTGGGTTCCGACCCGCTCTACATGCTGACCGGCATCATCCCCGCCACCGAGAAGGTGTTGCGCCGCGCGGGTTTAGCGATCTCCGACATCGACCTGTTCGAGGTGAACGAGGCGTTTGCGCCCGTCGTGCTGGCCTGGGCGCAGGATACCGGGGCCGACCTGGCCAAGACCAACGTCCACGGCGGCGCCATCGCGATCGGCCACCCGCTGGGCGCCAGCGGTGCCCGCATCATGACCACGCTCGTCAACGCGCTCCAACAGCGCGGTGGCCGCTATGGGCTGCAGACGATGTGCGAAGGCGGCGGCATGGCCAACGCCACCATCATCGAGCGGCTGGGGTAGTCCGGTGAGCGAGACCCCGTTCGAGGGCGTGCGAGTGCGCTACGACAGCGACAAGAGCTACGACGAGGTGCTCCGCGCGCTGCTGGACGACATCGGCGACAAGCCGGTACCGATCAACGACATCGTCACGACGACGGATGAGTGGGAATCGTATCGGGCGCGGCTCGAATCCTGGGCCGGGCCAAGCGGATTCATGCTCTTCGGGCTGATCGACCATGGCGCTTGGATCACCAAGGCGGGCATCGACCGCAAGGCGATGCGTGTCATCCTGGGCAACCCACTGATCGCCATCACAATGCTCCGCCACGAGATCAGCGCGGGCCTGTTCGCCCCGGTCGAGTTGCTGATCGTCGATGAAGGGGCCGGCAGCAGCGTCACCTATGTCAAGCCGTCGTCGCTGATGGTCGTCGAGCCCAACCCCGAACTACTGAGCGCCGCAAAGGCACTCGACGCCAAGTTGGCGGCGTTGGCAAGCAAGATTACAAGCGGCTCGTAAACACGGTCGAACAGCCCATGCCACCGTCATCGAGCATCTGAGCTAGCTCTCAAGCGAGCGCGACGCCAAGCTCTTGTGCGAACACTTTAATCATGTGTTGGACGGCGATTTCGTTGCGTCCGATGATCATGTGGTCGTGTTGGCCGTGTCTGACACCTTCGCCGCATTGCGGAAGCATCGCGAAGTCTTCGTCGCGCACCGCGGCATGAACCCGCTCAAATACCGCGTCGTATCCGGCTCTCATGTCATCCGTGGTGGCCGGGACTCGGCCCATCCAACTGTGCCGGACGGTGCACCGGGTGGGCTCGCCGTCAGGCAGTAGATCGATGATTTCCACGCCTATCGGGCTGTTGGCGAGGATGAGGTTGGGATAGACCCAGTAGATGACACCCATGTTGGCCAGCGGCTGCCGCGAAGCTTCGCGATTGGTTTGCACGTCGGTGATCCAGTTGAACGGAAAGCCGATTCGGTGGTGTTTGCCGAACTCGTCATAGACCATCGTGTTGGCCAAAGTGTTCTGTCCAATAAGACTGTCGCCGTGGACATACGGGAAGTGGTAACCCTCGGCGAATGCTTCCAGCGCGCCCTTCCAGGACACGGCGGAGGTGAACTCGCGTTCGGCGTGGTAGCTGTAGCTCTCGTAGTTCCACAGGGCCAGTTCGGCACCGAAGTCGCCGAGGTGGGCGTCGAGGTCGATGGCGGCATCGGCGGTCAACACCGCCCAGATGAAGCCATGTCGCTCGGCTGATGGCAACTCCACCAAGCCGTAGTCCTTCGTGTCCATAGAATCAAAGCCCGCCTTACCCGGAAGCCTGAACAACTCGCCGGTGTTCTTATACGTCCAAGCGTGATAGGGGCACACGAAGCGGGAAGCGTTTCCCGACCCACACGCAGGCATCGCGCCCCGGTGGCGGCAGTAGTTGAGCAGGACGTGACTGGTGCCGGTGCGGTCGCGAGTCACCAGCAGCGAGTCGCCCAGCACCGAGCGGACGACGTAGTCGTTGACTTCCGCGACCTGCGCTGACGGCACGATGGCCAGCGGCACCTTGCGCAGGATCTGGGACTCTTCGATCTCAGTGATCTTAGGGTCCCGGTAGTAGTGCAGCGGCACCCTCAGCTCGCGATCGGCAAGATCCGTCGTCTTGTCCAGCGCATGTCGCAAGCCTCGCTGCGTCAAGGTCTCGTCGCCGCCGCTCACCGGATGGTTGGTCGCCAACAACATGAGCTCCTCCCATTTGCCACTTCTGACCATACAAGAAAGTGCATTTGTATTGTCAAGACTTTGTGCAACGATCACGGGGTGCGGCGACACGGCTGGTCCGGCGACATCCCGGCGGATGACGACGAGGCGGTCAACCGGATCATCTCGGCGACCCGCAAAGCGATAGACGAGCGCCGAACCGTCAGTGTGTCCGAGGTCGCTGCGACGCTCGGCGTCACCCGCCAGACGATTTACCGGTACTTCCCGACGCAAGAAGCATTGTTGGGTGCGACGGCATTGTCGTCAGTCGATGGCTTCCTCGATCGCCTTGCGGCGCGCCTCGGTTCGATCGCCGATCCCCCCGAAGCGGTCGTGGAGGGCGT
>NZ_JAFBAT010000128.1 GCF_019247615.1 Mycobacterium sp.
CCGGGAAGCGGCGACCATCCGGTCGCGCGACCTGGACCACGACATCATCACCAGCCACATTCGCCGGATGCGCGATCAGGTCGCCGACGAGATCGCCCGCTTCATCCATCAGCGGTCCAGGCCGTGCGCCGAGGGGGCGATGATCGCCGACGTCGCGGCGCACAGCCTGGCCACCGCGGTGTTCGTGGCCCTGGAGGCGTGGATGGCCACCGCCGAGCACGACATCGACGATGTGGGCCGGCTGACCGACATCGCGCTGAGCGCGCTGGAGGACGGCCTGACGCTCACGCTGCGCAATGCCGGACTGGACTGACGCGACAGTGATCCGGGGGCTGGTTGCGTGCCTGGGGGCGGTCGTGGCGGTGGCGTGCGGCCAGCACGGCGCCGCGCCCCAGACCACCACTGGTCCGGGACTGCCTCCGGCCGCCGAGCCGCAGAACGCGCCGCCGCCAGGAAAGGACCCGGTCGGGCGCATCGTCCCCGTCGGCCACGCCGCCGAGGGCGTCGTCGTCGACGCGCAGACCCGGACCGTCGCGGTCGCCACCCGCGATCCGGACGAGTTGGTGCTTGTTGATGCCGACTCCTTCGAGATCCGTGGCCGGGTTCCACTCCCGGGGACGGTGCGGCACCTGCAGCTAGCCGCCCCGGGCGGCCCGGTGCTGGTCCCCGTCGAGAGCGTCAATGCGCTGGTGCGAATCACTCTGCCGCACGGCACATTACAGCCCCCGGTCACCACCGGGACGTCGCCGCACGATGCCGCCGCGGCGGCCAACGGGACCGTCTTCGTCGCCAACGAGCACGGTGCGACGGTGGCGGCGGTGCGCGGCCAGGAAGTCGTCAAGGTTTTCACCGGCGTCGCGCAGCCGGCCGGGACGGCGGCGGCGGGAAATTCGGTCGGTGCGCTCGACGTCCGCAAGAACGACCTGACGGTGTACGACGCGGACCGGCTGACCATCGTGGGTTCGGCCCCGGCCGGCGCGGGCCCGACCCACCTCGCGGCCGACCGGCACGGACGGATGATCGCGATCGACACGCGCGGCGACGCGATCCGGGTCTTCACCCCGTTGCCCAGTCCGCGCGAGGTGGCCAGTGTCGGCCAGCCGGGCGGGCCGTACGGCGTCGCCTACGACGCGGCGCGCGACCGGCTCTGGGTGGCGTCGTCGGGAACCAACGAAGTCGTCGGCTACGACATGGGCGAACCGATGCCGAGGCGCGTTCAGCGGTTCCCGACAGTGCGCAACCCCTACACGCTGGGCGTGGACCCGGCGAGCGGGCGGCTGTTCGTGGCCGGGGCGGCGGACGGCGTCGTGCAAGTCATCGAGACGGTTTGAGTCACGACACGCGAACACAACTTCTTGTGTTGCGCCGGCTTGTCATACCCCAGGGGTAGTGTTCGAAGTCTGAGCGTTGCAGGCAAACCGTCCTGGTGAAGTGGGGTTCTGGTGTCCGAAAACATGAAGCTGATTGACCGCGTTTCGGCGATCAACTGGAACCGTCTGCAAGACGAGAAAGATGCAGAAGTCTGGGACCGGTTGACCGGGAATTTCTGGCTGCCCGAGAAGGTGCCGGTGTCCAACGACATCCCGTCCTGGGGCACGCTGACGGCGAGCGAGAAGCAGCTGACAATGCGTGTCTTCACCGGGCTGACGCTGCTGGACACCATCCAGGGCACCGTTGGCGCGGTCAGCCTGATTCCCGATGCGCTGACCCCGCACGAGGAGGCGGTCTACACCAACATCGCGTTCATGGAGTCGGTGCACGCCAAGAGCTACAGCTCGATCTTCTCCACGCTGTGCTCGACCGCCGAGATCGACGACGCCTTCCGCTGGTCGGAGGAGAACGTCAACCTGCAACGCAAGGCCGAGATCGTGATGGAGTACTACCGCGGCGACGAGCCGCTGAAGCGCAAGGTGGCCTCCACACTGCTGGAGAGCCTCCTGTTCTACTCCGGGTTCTACCTGCCGATGTACTGGTCGAGCCGCGCCAAGCTGACCAACACCGCCGACATGATCCGGCTGATCATCCGCGACGAGGCGGTGCACGGTTACTACATCGGCTACAAGTTCCAGCGCGGCCTCGCCCTGGTCGACGACGCCAAGCGCGCCGAGCTGAAGGACTACACCTACGAGCTGCTCTTCGAGCTTTACGACAACGAGGTGGAATACACCCAGGACCTCTACGACGAGGTCGGCCTCACCGAGGACGTCAAGAAGTTCCTGCGCTACAACGCAAACAAGGCCCTGATGAACCTCGGCTACGAGGCGTTGTTCCCGCGCGACGAGACCGACGTGAACCCGGCGATCCTGTCGGCGCTGTCGCCCAACGCCGACGAGAACCACGACTTCTTCTCCGGGTCGGGCTCGTCGTACGTGATCGGCAAGGCCGTCGTCACCGAGGACGAGGACTGGGACTTCTGAGCCGTTTCGGGCGCCGCCCACCCGGGTAGATCCCAGCCGTGACCACCGCCGAGCAGCCGTCGCCAGCAGGCGACGAACAGCCTCCGCAAGCCGCTGAGGGTGACGACAGTTCTGAAGCGCAATCGCCTGAGGCCGACGACCAGGACTAGCTCCGGCGGGGTGTTCAGGGAAGCGAAGGCCATGCGTGGGCACGACGCTGGGCCCCTAACGGTCGCCGCCAAACAGTTTGGACTCCGCACAAGCTTTGTGTCATCGAGGAGCGCCTACGACGGTTTGCGTGGAGGTGACGTGCGCCGGCCCGTCTGTGTTGCGTTACTGGTGTGTTGAGGCCGGCGGACCTATGGCTGCGGGTTTGACCAGCAGTTTTAGAAGTCCCAGTCCTCGTCTTCGGTGACGACGGCCTTGCCGATCACGTAGCTGGAACCCGACCCGGAGAAGAAGTCGTGGTTCTAATCCGTAGCCAGTTCACCGGCTCGAAAATCGCCCTACCCAGATATTTCGGTGGTCAAGTGCTGTGGGCGCCTGCAAAATGTCCTGAGCCCAAAACTCGGTGGCGCCGGGAATGTCTTTGATTTCCTTGATGGTGTTTGTGACCGCGGTGCGGGCCAGCCTGACATCGGTTCGGGCGATGAGATTTCCCTCGTCCATCAGTTCGGTGCCCACGCTTTTCAGCGCGTTGACTTCGTTGACAATGCCCTGCTGGACGGTTTGCAGCGGCTTGGCATTCGCGGCTTCGGTGCTGACGTATTGTCCGGCACCGCTTTTGAGGAGCTGCACGAACTGTTCGTGGAACGACGCCGCCTCGGCGCTGATGGCCTGATAGTTACGACCGTGATCGGAGAACATGGCCGCGATCGCGGTGGACACCTCGTCGTTTGCCGCTGCGAGCAGCCCGGTCGTAGGGGGCACCGCCGCGGCGTGCGCGGCGGTCAGCGAGTCACCGATGCCGGCCAGGTCCGCCGCGAAACCCGCTATCGCACTTGACGCGACAGTGACAAAAGGCATACCGAACCCCCGGGTGATCGTGGCACGTTGACGAAAAACATAACGTTTTCCGCTGCTGAAATTGGGAGTTTTCACAAGTCCATGAGCATGCGGGTGTTCACCGGGCTCACGGTGTCGGTGGCACGGGCGGGACTGCCACTGGGCCGCAGGGCGAAGGCGGATGGGGTGGCTCCGGCGGCACGTTCAACCCCTGGCGGCCGCTTACGGCAGGACGTGCCGCCCGGGCCGTGCCCGCCGAAGCTACGTGATCGGCAAGGCGGTCGTCACCGAGGACGAGGACTGGGACTTCTAAGCGCTCCGTGAACGGCATATGAATTGTCGGTACGGCGTGACGCCGCGGTGGCGCCGGTGACGCGGCTGCCATGACACTAATGGGGTGACGAAAAACTCCTCTCACAGCGAGCATCACCACAACTTTTGCCGTTCAGTGATCCGGTGGCTGCAGGTCGGCTACCCCGAGGGCGTTCCCGGCCCGGACCGAGTGCCGCTGATGGCCCTGCTGCGCAGCACACCCCTGGCCGAGGACCAGATCAAGGAAGTGGTGCGCCACATCACCGCGGCGGAAGGGTCCCCGGAAACCGTCGACCACCCGATCGACCACGACGAGATCGCCGAATTCATCTCCGACATGACCCACTTCGACGCCGGCAAGGAAAACGTCATTCGGGTGGCCACCACATTGGCCGCCGCCGGATGGCCCCTGGCCGGCATCGACGTCAGCGAGGTGGTTCCCGGTGATGACGACGCGGAGTCGGCCGAAATCGTGGCACGGGTTTGCGCACCCGACAATGCCTCTGAAGAACCCTCCGGAGTCGCGTCATAGCTTCGAAATGTCGATGACGAAGCGGTAACGCACGTCGCTGGCGAGTACGCGCTCGTAGGCCTCGTTGATGTAGTCGGGCTCGATGAGCTCGATTTCGGGCGTCACGCCGTGCTCGGCGCAGAAGTCGAGCATCTCCTGCGTCTCGGCGATCCCGCCGATGTTGGACCCGGACAGGCTGCGGCGCGCCAGCGCCAGCGGAAATGCCGGCACTTCCATGGGGTGCTCGGGGATGCCGAGCTCGACGAGCGTGCCGTCGACGTCCAGCAGATTGAGGTAATCGCCGAGGTTCAGGTTCGCCGACACGGTATTCAGGATCAGGTCGAAGCCGCCGCGCAGCTTACGGAAGGTGTCCGGATCAGACGTCGCGTAGTAGTGGCCGGCACCGAGGCGTAGGCCGTCCTCCATCTTCTTGAGTGACTGCGACAGGACCGTGACCTCGGCGCCCAGGGCGGCGCCCAGCTTGACGCCCATGTGCCCCAGGCCGCCCAGGCCGATGATTGCCAGCCGAGTGTTCTGACCGGCGTTCCAGTGCCGGAGCGGCGAGAATAGCGTGATGCCCGCGCACAGCAGCGGAGCCGCCTTGTCCAGCGGCAGTGACTCGGGTATGCGCACCACGAACTTTTCATCGACGACGATCGCCTGGCTGTAGCCGCCCTGGGTCGACGTGCCGTCCTTGTCAACGGAGTTATAGGTGAAGGTCGCCCCCGGCTTGCAGTACTGCTCGAGGCCGGCCTGACAGCTGCTGCACTCACCGCAGGAGTTCACCATGCAGCCGACCCCGACGTGATCGCCGACCTTGTGTCTGCTGACCTCGGAGCCCACCGCGGTCACCACGCCGGCGATCTCGTGACCGGGGACCACGGGGTAATTGGGTTGGCCCCATTCGGCTTTGACGGTGTGGATGTCGGAGTGGCAGATGCCGGCGAACTTGATGTCGATGACGACATCGTTGGGGCCGGGGTCGCGACGTTCGATCGCGGTCTTGATCAGTGGTTCGGTGGCCGATGTGGCGGCGTACGCGGAAACAGTGGTCATCGAATAATCCTTTGGTCTGGTCAGTCCGTAAAAGCTTAGCTAAGGTAATGGTCTCGAGCCACCCGGGGTGGGGGTACCCCGTGTGCCGTCAGTTGATCGGGGCATTGAGCAGGCGGAGGTCGTCGAGGATGCCGCGGGCCGCGACCAAACCCTCGCCGGTCTGCCAGATTTCGTCGTTGACGACGTAGACCCGATTGTCGTGGTAGGCCGACAGCTTTCGCCACGGATTGCTGTCCAGGACAGCGGCGGCGCGCTGCGCCGCGGCCGGGGTGGCGCACGACAGGTAGACGACGTCGGCGTCGGCGGCCGACAGGTCGGGATTTTTCGCCAGGTCGGCGTCGGTGGCGCCGATCTCGATGTAGGGCTTATCGGTGAATCGCTGCGCCGCTGGCCGATCGACTCCTGCCGCGTTGAGCACGCTGGCCGGAAAGTTGTCCGCGCCGTAGATCCGGATGGTGTCGCTGGTCAGCTGCACGATTGAGGCCTGGAAGTGCGACGCGTCGTGGGCGGCGCCGATCTGGGTGGCCCGTTGGGTGAAGCCGGTGAGCAGCGCGTCCACGGCGCCGGTGCGCGCCGTGGCCGCGCCGACGCCGCGCAGGTTGTCTTCCCAGGCTGCGCCGGGCGCCCCGGTGAAAACCGTCGGCGCGATCGCGGCCAGCTGCGGATACCGCTGCGGCGTCAAGGCGACCGACCCCAGGATCAGGTCCGGGTGGGCCGCGGCGATGGCGCCCGCGTCGGGGTTGCTGCGGGTGCCGACGCCGGGCAGCCCATGCAGCGCCGCGCCCATATACGAGGGCTGGCTGGGCGAGCCGTCGGGCAAGGCCGCCGCTACCACCCGCGATTGCAGCCCGAGCGCACACAGGGCGTCTAGCTGGTCACCGGAGAGCACCACGATGCGCTGTGCCTCGGCCGGCACCTCGACCACTTCCGGGATGACGCCCGCCGCGTTGCGGGCCTGTCGCGTAGGCGGCCCGGCCTCGGCCGCTGCGGCATCCCGTGGGCACGACGAGTCGGGCTTGCGGTCGTTGCCGAGCACGCCGGCGCCGGCGATCTGGGTGGTGGGCGTGACGAGCGACGGGGTCGACGCACCGGTCCCCGGCTGGCCGGACCCGCAACCGGCGCAGGCCACCGTCAGCGCCGCGGCCCACAGGGCTGTGGCCACGATCGATCGCCTCCCGGGCACGGGTCCGACGCTAACATTCGGTGACTTCCGAGCCACTTACGACAGTTTGTAGGACCGCGCAGCCCACTCACGTGGGGGGAGGCTAAGATTTCTCTCATCACTCGGTTCGGGCCCTTTTCCGATACGGATGTTTGGAGGAGCTGTTGACAGCCGAAGCCCCCCCGCTCGCAGAACTCGAGGCCGTCCGTCCGTACCCGGCCCGGACCGGCCCCAGAGGCAACCTCGTCTACAAGCTGATCACCACCACCGATCACAAGTTGATCGGGATCATGTACTGCGTCGCGTGCTTCATCTTCTTCTTCCTGGGCGGGCTGCTGGCGCTGTTCATGCGCACTGAATTGGCCACGCCGGGGCTGCAGTTCCTGTCGAACGAGCAGTACAACCAGCTGTTCACCATGCACGGCACGGTGATGCTGCTGTTCTATGCCACCCCGATCGTGTTCGGCTTCGCCAACTTGGTGTTACCGCTACAAATCGGCGCGCCGGACGTCGCCTTTCCGCGGCTGAACGCGTTTTCGTTCTGGCTGTTCGTCTTCGGCGCCACCATCGCGATGGCCGGTTTCATCACCCCCGGCGGGGCCGCGGACTTCGGCTGGACCGCTTACACACCCTTGAGCGATGCCATCCACTCGCCGGGTGCCGGCGGCGACCTGTGGATCATGGGCCTGGCGGTCGCCGGCCTGGGCACCATCCTGGGCGGGGTCAACATGATCACCACGGTGATCTGCATGCGCGCTCCCGGCATGACCATGTTCCGGATGCCGATCTTCACGTGGAACATCCTGGTGACGTCGATCCTGATCTTGATCGCGTTCCCGTTGCTGACCGCCGCGCTGTTCGGCCTGGCCGCCGACCGTCACCTGGGCGCTCACGTTTACGACCCGGCCAACGGTGGAGTCATCTTGTGGCAGCACCTGTTCTGGTTCTTCGGTCACCCTGAGGTGTACATCATCGCGTTGCCGTTCTTCGGGATCGTCACCGAGGTCATTCCGGTCTTCGCCCGCAAGCCGATCTTCGGCTACACCACGCTGGTGTATGCGACGCTGTCGATCGCCGCGCTGTCGGTGGCCGTGTGGGCGCACCACATGTTCGTCACCGGAGCCGTTCTGCTGCCGTTCTTTTCGTTCATGACGTATCTGATCGCGGTGCCGACCGGGATCAAATTCTTCAACTGGACCTTCACGATGTGGAAGGGCCAGATCACCTTTGAGACGCCGATGCTGTTCTCGGTGGGCTTCCTGGTCACCTTCCTGCTGGGT
>NZ_JAFBAT010000230.1 GCF_019247615.1 Mycobacterium sp.
CGAGTGGTAGCGCCGCGTCCACTCCGGGTCTTCGACGGTGGAGATCTTGCGCCACAGGGCGACCGTGTCCGGCCGGCGGGCTCGCTCGGGGGCGTAGGAGCGTTCGTGGTGCCAGCCTCCGTCCTGCAATGCGACCGCGAAGATGTAGGGCAGCGAATGGGTGAGCGTTCCCCGTGACGCGTCGGGATCGAACTTCTGCGGGTCGCCGGAGCCGGTCCCGATCACCACGTGGGTGTGGTTGCTGGTATGCAGGACGATTGCCGCGATCTGATCGAGGTCATTGATCCGCCGCCGCAACCGCCGGGCCAGATCGATCGGCGCCTGACTTTGGTACTCCGCCGCATGCTCTTTGGTGTAGCTGCCCAAAATGGCGCGCTTGGGTTCGCCCGGGCCCGGCAAGGGCACCTGGTATGCGCGCTCGGGTCCGCCGAGCAGTCGGGCGATCACGCCGTCCTCGCCCTCCCAGATGGGGGCCGGCGACTGCTCCCCGCGCATCGCCCGGTCCACCGCCTCGATGGCGGTCTTGCCGGCGTGCGCCGGCGCGAACGCCTTCCAGCTCGAGATCATGCCCTTTCTGGATTGGCGGGTGCTGGTGGTCAGGTGGAGCGCCTGCCCGATCGCGTGGTAGATCGTTTCGGTGTCCAGGCGCAGCATCGTGCCGATGCCCGCAGCCACCGACGGACCAAGGTGCGCGACATGGTCAATCTTGTGCTCGTGCAAGCAGATTCCGCGGGTCAGGTCGATCTGGATCTCGTACGCGGTGGCCAAGCCGCGGATCAGGTCGCCGCCGGGCACCCCGAGCTGCTGCGCAACCGCGACCAGAGGCGGGATGTTGTCGGCGGGATGGGAGTATTCCGCGGCCAGAAAGGTGTCGTGGAAGTCGAGCTCGCGAGCGGCGACCCCGTTGGCCCACGCGGCCCATTCCGCCGAATAGCCGTGGGGACCGGAGACGCCGAAGACCTTCGCCCCACGCCGCGCGGGATGGGCCAGCGCCTGCTGACGGGCGACCGTAACCGGCCGGCGCAGCACGGCCGCGGCGCTCACGGCGGCGTTGTCGATGATCCGGTTGACCAGCATCTCCGCGGTCTCCGGCGCGACGGCGACCGGATCGGCGGCGACCTCCGCGATCTTCGCGGCCAGGTGCTCGCGCCGCGGGAAATCGTCGGAGCTACGCCGCGCCCGAACCGTATGCACCAACATGGTTCGCAGACTATTCGTCTGAACTCGCTATTACCGGTGTCGCGATCGGTGTAGTTTGCTGCTGGGGCTTGGCCCGAACTCGACCAGTGAGGAGCACCCGTGTCGGACGTCGATTATTGCGTGGTCGGTGCGGGATTCGCGGGTTTGACGGCTGCCCTGCGGGTGAAACGAGCGGGTCATTCGGTGGCCTTGCTCGAGGCGCGTGACCGGGTCGGCGGGCGCACGTTCACCGAATACCGTCCCGACGGGACGTGGGTGGATCGTGGCGGCGCGTGGATCGGGCCGGGCCAGGATCGGATTTACGCGCTGATGGGCGAGTTCGGCGTTCCGGAATACAAGCAGCACAACGACGGCGACGCCATGATGATCGTCGGCGGCAAGAAGCACCGCTACGGCGGCACGATTCCGTGGAGCATGAGCCCGTGGGCGGTCACCAACCTCGGTCTTGGCTTGCTGTCCTTAGAGAAAATGTGCAAATCGATTCCGCGCGAGGCGCCGTGGGAGGCCAAGCAGGCCGCCGAGTGGGACCGCGTCAGTCTGGGGGAATGGATCGAGAGCAACACCATGTCCAAGCAGGCCCGAGAGATGCTGGACATGGCGCTGGCCGGCACTTACACGTCGGCGGCGTCGGAGACCTCGCTGCTGTGGACGCTGCTGCAGATGGGATCGGCAGGGGGTCCCACGTTCGTCATATCCGGCAAAGGCGGCTCCCAGGATGCCCGCCCGGTGGGCGGAATGGGTGCTATCTACGGCCCGATGGCAGCGGAACTCGGTGACGCGCTGCACCTTTCGCGGCCCGTCCGTCAGATCACCCAGGACGCCGACGGCGTCACGGTCAATGCTGACGACCAAACGGTGCGCGCGCGCCGAGCCATCGTGGCGATACCGCTGGCGATCGCGACCTCCATCGTCTACGAGCCGACGCTGCCGGTGGATCGGGCGCTGCTGCACCAGCGCATGCCCAGCGGTGCTGTCATCAAGACCTCGATCATCTACGACGAGCCCTTCTGGCGCGCCGACGGACTGTGCGGCCAGTCGGCCTCGCCGGGATCCCCCGCGACGTTGACGATCGACGCCTGCACGAACACCGGCAACCCGGGCATCATGTGCGTCATCACCGAAGGGCCGGTGGCGCGCCGGCTGACGAAACTCGGCGAGGCCGAACGCAAAGCGGTAATCATCGGCGAGCTCGTCGACCGGTTCGGCGAAAAGGCCAACGCGCCGCAGGAGTATCACGAGCAAAACTGGACGTTGGAGCGCTACTCAGGCGGTGGCATGATCAGCCACGCCCCGACCGGCGTGCTGACGGAATTCGGCTACACGCTGCGTGAGCCGTGCGGCCGTATCCATTGGGCCGGGACCGAAAGCTCGGCCGTCATGTGCGGGTGGATCGATGGAGCGATTCGCTCCGGCGAGCGGGCCGCCGCCGAAGTCATGGAGGCCGAGACCGCTGCCGTCGTTTAGGCCTTGCGGGCTACCCCGCCGTCTTCACCGGCGGGCGGTAGAAGATCACCAGCTGGCCGATCGCCCCGGCCAGGCCCAGCCCGACCGAGATAAGCAGGCCGAGCCAGCCGTCGCACCAGTTCTTGCCGAAGATCAGCCAATCCAGGCTGAGCCTGCCCGCACCCAGCGTGGCGACCGCGACGGCACTGACCGCGAGCACCAGGTTGTACTCCCAGCCCTCCTTCACGATGAAGAAGCCGTTGGCGCGGTGCACGGTCCAGGCCGCCACCAGCATGAGCGACACGAAGCCCGCGGCCGGGATCGGCGTCAGCAACCCGGCCGCCAGGCCGAGTCCGGCCGTTATTTCGGTGGTGGCGGCCACGGTGGCGTGGAACTTACCGGGCTTCATGCCGATGCTCTCGAACCACCGCGCCGTGCCTGGAATGCGGCCCCCGCCGAAGAACTTGTTGAAGCCATGCGCGGCGAGCGTCAGTCCCAGGACCAGCCGCAGGATCAGTAATCCGACGTCATACACGTTCATATGGGTAAACCTAGATCATCGGCATTTTGGAGACCGGAAGGAGTTCGCCATCAAAATCGCGATTATCGGGGCCGGCAACGTCGGGAGCACGTTGGGCACCGCGTGGCGCCATCGCGGCCACGAGGTGATCTTCGGGGTCCGTCGACCCGACGATCCGAAATATTCCTCACTCGGCACGGTCGAAACGAACGAATCGGCCACGGCCGCAGCCGATGTCGTCGTCCTGTGCACGCCATGGCAGGCCACCCAGGCGGCCGTGCAGGGTTGCGGCGACCTGTCGGGCAAGGTGCTCATCGACTGCACTAATCCGCTGACGCCCGATGTCGCGGGACTCGAGGTCGGGCTCACCACCTCCGGGGCGGAAGAGGTGGCGAAGTGGGCGCCCGGCGCCCGCGTCTGCAAGGCGATGAACCAGATAGGCGCTCCGATGATGGACGGGCCACAGCTGCCCGGCACACCGGTGATGTTCGTGTGCGGCGACGATAACGCGGCCAAGTCGGTGACCGCCGGATTGGTGGCCGAGCTGGGCTTCGAAACCGTCGACGTCGGCGATCTGACGCTGGCACGGCTGCTCGAGCCCTACGCGCTGCTCTGGATTCATTTGGCGCTGCGTCGAGGGTTCGGCACGAATTTCGCCTTCGGGCTGCTGCGGTCAGAGGGCCGCGTCGAGTAGCTGCGCGTACTCGTCGATGTCTTCGCAGCCGTTGTGGAAGACCGACTCGGCGGCGTGCACGCTGATCGCGACAACGTCGCCGATGCCGTGAACCCCGTGAGTAAGGCCCATCATCGGGGAGAGCGCCGGGTACCCGGTGGTCAGCACGACCCGCGCCTCTCCGAAGCTCAGATCGGCGGCTCCGCGGTTGACGCTGGAGACCACCGTGTTCCCCGCCACCCGCGCCGCCCGGGCATCGGGGTCGAACTTCGCGACGCCCCATCGCAGCAGTGGCGCTGGCACCGCGGCGAACGCCCGGTCGGCGGCGCGCGCGGCCGGATGTTCCAGGCGCCGCCGGCCATTCGCCAGGTCGGCCGCGATCCGCTCGGCGCGGGCAGCGAGCCCGAGTTGCGGGTATAGCCCGACGACGACGTTCCCGAAGTGGTTATTGGCTTGGGGCACACTGGTTTTCGCCATGGGCACTTCGGCGCCCAGCGAATCGTCCGCATGGCCGAGCATCCTGGACAACGCCGTCGACACCGCGACCAGGACGCGGACCGTGACAGTGGGCCCGCGCAATTGCGCACGGTGCCGGGTCAGCGTGCGCACCGCGCGGACCCCGGCCGGGCGCGCATTGGTGCATTGCGGTAGCCGGGTTCCCAACCCCGGCGCCAGCTGGCCGGCGCGGATGTCGCGAACCAGCCGGCGATGGGCGCGGGCGGCGTCGAGGGCCCGTCTCGGCAGAAATCCCGCCGACGGCCACGGCGGCCGGGGCAGCGGTCCGGGCCGGCCGAGGAGCCACGCCGCCATCGCCGACGCGCGAGCGCCGTCGGCCAACGCGTGGGCGACTTGCAAGACCACGACGGCGCCGGTGCCCCGGACGCCCGGGATGCCGAGGATCGGGGTGAAGACGTGTAGCCGCCAGGGCATGCGGCGAGGGTCGAGCTGCGCGTCCGCGAGGCCCGCGACCGCCGCCAGACAATCATCCCAGCCGGGGACGGGTAAGTCGTGACGGACCACCGATCGCGGGCCCACAGCCGTCGGCACCCATTGCGGATAGACCAACGGACCTCGCTCCTGGACTCGCATCGTCAGCTCCGGGCACGCGCGCGCCCGTCGGCAAACCTGCTCGATGGCTCGGTCGCAATCGGCGGGCGCGTCGTCGAATGCGTACAGCAGGAACTGGTCGTTGGGCAGTTTGGCCGACATCCAGTAGAACTGCGCGTCGACGGCCGCCATGCGGTGCCGCGAACTCATCGGGCCATGGCCTCAGCCCGGCGACCCGATGAACGTCAGCACCAGGTTGGCGACCTTGTCCGGCTGTTCGAGCTGCAGGAAATGCCCGGAATGGTCCACGACGGCCACCTCGCTGCCCGCCGGCAACACCTTTTCCGCCCAGCGGGTGAAAGCCGGTGTCATGCAACCGTCGTCGCGGCCGTGCAGGTAATGGCACGGCAGCACCGGCGCCTGCGACCACAGCCGGTTCAACTCGGCATACCGCGCCGGCGGCCGCGTGTTGCGGAGCGTCGCCCGGTAGGGCCCCAGTGCCGCCCGCCAGCTCTCGGGCGTGCCGATCGCCGCGTCGACGTGGCGCAGATCCTCCTCCGCGCGGTAGCCCGGTGACCACCGGCGCCACAGCAGCGGCAGCACCCAAGACGCGGAATGCTCTGGCAGCCAAGGCAATTGGAAGTAGAGGAGATACCAGCTGCGCGCCACCTGCGGAGGGAGATGGCCGGCCAGCCGTATCCGGTCGGCCACCCCGGCTCGTCGGCGGAAAGCCACGGTCGGCGGCACCGACATGATCACCGCCTTGGCGAATGGGCCGTCGGGCATCGCGGCCAGACCGGTGGCCGCGAGCGCACCCCAGTCGTGACCGATGACGACGTCGTGTTGGGTGCCGCCCGCGGCCGAGCGCACCCGCAAGGCGTCGTCCATCAGCGCTTCGATATGGAAGCTGCCGTCGGACGGAATCGACGACGGTGCGTACCCGCGCATGAACGGCGCGACCACCCGCCAACCCGACTCCGCCAGTCGCGGAGCGAGGTGGCGCCACCCGTAGGCGGTGTCGGGGAAGCCGTGCAGGCACAACGCGATCGGGGCGTCAGGCGGCCCCCAGGTGAGAGCCTTCAGGTCCCCGACGGGACCGGGCACGTCGATCCAGCCCGGTTCAGCCATTATCAACCATTGTCAGCCATGTCCACTCGCCGTGTGCCGCGTCCGCACCGACCAAC
>NZ_JAFBAT010000011.1 GCF_019247615.1 Mycobacterium sp.
ACGGCCTTGGCGTCGGAGTCGTCGATGACGTAGGCGACCTCGTCGGGAGTGAAGTGCGTGTTGACGGGAGTGTAGTAGAGCCCGGAAAGCTGGCAGCCCCAAGTGATTTCGAGGAACTCGGGTCGATTCGGCAGCACCAGCGCCACCCCGTCGCCGCGCCGCAGCCCGGCGGCGTGCAGCGCGGCGGCCACGCGCTGGCTTCTCGCGTAGAGCGCGCCGAACGAGGTCGTGGTGCCGTCGGACATGATCAACGCCGACGACTCTGCGGCCGTGATCGCGTGGTCGGCGATATTCACTTGCGCGCCTAGGGCGTTGCGGCGCCGTCGGTGGACGAGGCGGCCGCGGCCGCCTGGCGGCGCGCCTGCTCGGACGGCAGCACCTTGTCCTTGAACACCTGCTGGATCAGCTCCTGCACGTCCTTGCTGATCGACGCGAGCGCGACGAGGTCGTTGGAGCTCTGCCAGTGCACCCGCATGCCCATCAGCTCCCAGGCGCGCTTGAGGTTGGCCTTGGTGGCCAGCAGCGTGGTCATCGGCGCCTGGGCGATATGGCGGGCGATGGCCTCGACGCGCGACTCCAGCTGGTCGCGCGGGACCACCTCGTTGACCAGCCCGACCTCCAGCGCCTTCTTCGCGTCGATGACCTCTGCCAGGTACAGGTAGTAGGCCGCGCGCCGCCAGTTCATGAAGATCCACGGCTCGATCGAGCACTCACCGGACGGCATGCCGAAGCCTTGCAGGGGCGGATACGAGAAGTACGCGTCCTCCGCGGCGATCACGATGTCGGTCGTCAGCCCGTAATGGGTGCCCCCGCCGACGCAGTAGCCGTGCACCTGCGCAATGGTCGGCTTGGAGAACTCCCACAGGTTCAACACCGGCTTGACGAACAGGTCGGTCTGCGGCTTCCACGGCGTGCCCATGACTTTGGCGCCCTCGACGAATGCCGGGTAGTCGACGGCGTTGTTGCCGATGGCGTGCCCGGAGCAGAAGCCCTTGCCGTTGGCCTTGAGGATCAGCACCTTGATGTCGTAGTCGCGGTCCGCGTCGAGCAGCGCGGCGTCGACCTCCTCGGCCAGCTTCTGGTCCTGCGCGTTGGCCTTCTCGGGCCAGTTGAGCGTGACTCGCGCGATCGGGCCTTCCTTTTCGTAGATGATTCGCTCGCGAGTTTCGTTGAGGTCCATAGGCTTTACCTTCCCCTACCTGTTCCTGAAGTGATGACGCCGATTTCGGCGCCGATGTCGTAGGTGGTTCCGACCCGGCCCGTCCACTGCACGACGCCCGAGGCTC
This sequence comes from Mycobacterium sp., assembly GCF_019247615.1. GTDB lineage: Bacteria > Actinomycetota > Actinomycetes > Mycobacteriales > Mycobacteriaceae > Mycobacterium. The sequence continues at coordinate 1,287 of NZ_JAFBAT010000011.1, forward strand.
CCGCCTCGATTTCCTGTTCCGCCTTCTCCGTAGCGATCACGTAGATCGGCGTTCCGGCTTCGACATGTTCGCCGGCGTCCACCAGCAGGTCGGTAAGTTCGGCTTCCGAGACGGCCACCGACACCCGCGGAATCCGGATGATGAAGTCAGCCACGGGCTTTGGCCTTCTCCAACGTACCCCTGAACGTGCCGAGTGCCGCTTCGACGATTCGTGCCGACGACGGGTACACCCGAGCCTCGAGCGTCGCGGCGGCCGGGTTGGGGACGAACCGGGCGCCCACCCGCTCGACGGGTGCGGCCAGTTCACCGAACAATTCGGACTGCAGTATCGCGGCGATCTCCGCTCCGGGCCCGGCGAATTGCACGGCGTCGTGGACGATCACGGCCCTCTTGGTCCGCCGGGCGGATCCGACGAGGGTTTCCACGTCGAGCGGGACGAGGGTCCGCAGATCGACCACCTCCGCGCTGATGTCCTGTTGCTGCAACACATCCGCAGCCGCGAGTGCCTCGTGCACGGCACGTCCGTAGCTGATCAACGTCACGTCGCTGCCGGGGCGCTTGATATCGGCGTGACCGAGCGGGATGGAAAATCCGGGTTCGACGGGGACGGCGCCCTTCTTGCCTTGCAGCCGGATCGTCTCGACGAACAGGCAGGGGTCCTCGTCGAAGATCGCCGCCGTCAAAAGGCCTTTGCCGTCGCGCGGGGTGGAAGGCACGATCACCTTCATGCCGGGAATGTGCATGAACCAGGCCTCGAGGCTCTGCGAGTGCGTGGCACCGGTGGCCAGCCCCGCGTAAACCTGGGTGCGGATCGTGATCGGCGCCGTCGTGCGCCCGGCCGTCATGAAGCGCAATTTGGCGGCATTGTTGATCAGCTGATCGGCGGCGATGCCGATGAAATCCATGATCATGATCTCGGCCACCGGCCGCATCCCGTCGATCGCGGCTCCGATCGCGGCGCCGACGATCGCGGCCTCTGAGATGGGCGTGTCCAGCACCCGGTCGTGGCCGTATTTCGTCGACAATCCCGCCGTCGGGCCGGATGCGCCGGGATCGGCGATGTCCTCGCCCAGCAGGAAAACTCGGTCGTCGGCCGCGAGCGCCTCGTCGAGCGCGAGGTTCAGCGCCTCGCGCATGGTCATCTCTCGTTCCGCCATCGCGTGTCCTCAGACCGGAAACTTGATCGGGGTTGCGTACACGTCGCGGTCGAGCTCGTCGATCCCCGGGGCATCGGCGTTCATGACCGCTCGAAGCGCGGTTTCCACGCTCGCGCACGCCTCGTCGTCGATGCGGTCGAGCTCGTCCTGCGTGCAGACGCCGGCCTCGGCGAGGTGCCGGCGAAACCGCGGCACCGGGTCGGCCGCCATGGCCGCGTCCAGCTGATCCTTCGGTATGTAGGGCATCCGGTCACCGAAGTAGTGGCCGCGGAAGCGGAAGGTCACACACTCGATGAAGGTGGGTCCCTCACCGGCACGCGCGCGCCGCAGGGCCTCGTCGAGCGCCGACTGCACCGCCAGCGGGTCGTTACCGTCGACGCGCACGCCCGGCATGCCGTAACCGGCGGCGCGTTCGGCGACGTGCTTAATCTTCATGGTGTCCGACGTCGGCGTCATCTCGGCGAACAGGTTGTTCTGGCACACAAATACCAGCGGCAGGTCCCACAGCGCGGCCATGTTCGCCGCCTCGTGAAACGAGCCGGTGTTCGTCGCCCCGTCGCCGAAGCTGACCACCGTGACGCGATCAAGGCCCTTGCGCTTCGCGGCCATCGCCAGCCCCACCGCGACCGGCGGTCCGGCGCCGACGATCCCGGTCGAGAGCATGATCCCCTTGCCTGGGTTGGCGATGTGCATGGTGCCGCCCTTGCCCCGGCTCGCGCCGACGGTGCGGCCCATCATCTCGCCGTAGATCTCCTCGAGGGGAACGCCCTTGCCGAGGAGGTCGTGCAAACCGCGGTAGGTCGTCACCAGCTGGTCGTCGGGCCGCAGCGCCACGCCCATCGCGGCCGCGATGGCCTCTTGGCCGCGCGACGGCCAGTACACGCACATGAATTCGCCGGTTCCGATGCCCTTGGAGAGCCGGTCGTCGGCCGCCTTCATCAGGGCCATCAGTTCGTAGAGGCGGCGCTCAACCGCTGCCACGGGGTGGCCTCCGCTCACCGACTTCTTCCAATTTCATTGCGCGGCAGCATGTCACGCGCCCGACCAGGGCTTGACCTTGAGGAAGCCACCCGCGTCGACGCGCAGCTGTTGACCGGTGATGTAGCGCGCCGCGTCGGAAGCCAGAAACAACACGGCCTCGCTGATGTCCTCGGGTTCGACGTACGGGACCGGCATCGCCTGGACTACGGGAAAGACGGGTTCGGCGTCCTCGCGGGTCGGTTCCTTGAGGTCAGGCCGAAACGCCCGGTACATGGGTGCGCTGTGCAACATGTCGGTGTTGACGTTCGTCGGATGCACCGCGTTCATCCGAATGGAGAACTTGGCCAGCGCCAACGCGAAGTCGTTGACATAGTGTGCGGCAGCGAGTTTCGCGAACGCATAGCCCGCCCCGCCCGGACCGCCGGCCCCGCTCTCAGCGCTGGAGGTGTTGAGAGACGACATGAATGCCGCATTGGACCCGATCACGACGATCGACGCGCCGGCTTGCAGATGTTTGAGGGTCGCGTGCACGAGGTTGAGCACGCCGATGAGGTCGACGTCCACGGCGTCGGCGAACGCCTGGGGCGGCAGCCCCGCGGTGAGCGGACAGATGCCGGCGTTGGCGACCACGATGTCGAGATGGCCGAATTCGGCGACACCCTGGTCGATCGCGGCGCTCAGGGCCGCCCGGTCGCGGACGTCGGCGATCGCGGTGACCGCGCGCCGGCCCTCCTTTTCCACCAATCGCGCCGTCTCGTCGAGGTCTTCGGGCCGGGCCAGCGGGTACTCGTTGGTTCCGATGTCCGCGCACAGGTCGACCGCGATGATGTCGGCGCCCTCCGCGGCCAATAGTCGTGCATGGGAACGTCCCTGACCGCGCGCGGCCCCACTGATCACTGCGACCTTGCCGGCTACCCGGCCCCCCGCTACCCGGTCCATAGCCCGCCGTCTTTCACACTGATCATTTCCGGGCCCATTTGCGCGCCTATTTCAGCGACTTGCGCTGGGGCCCAAAGAATTTCACAACCAATGCAGAGCCTCACCGCTTCGCGGACCGGGATCGGACCAATGGTCGGCTCCATCGCATCTCTTCCACGAAAAAACTGCGCGTGGCTGCAGCCGGGCTATCGATAACCCTTAGAGTAGCTAGAATATCTAAAATAGCAAGAAATGGTCTCGGAGCGAGGGGTCGTGATGGCTGGGGTGCTGAGCGGTGTCCGAGTGGTCGAGTTGGCTTCGTGGACGTACGTACCCTCGGCCGGCGCCGCGCTGTCGGACTGGGGCGCCGACGTGATCAAGGTGGAAGGCGTCGCCTCGGGCGACCCCGGACGTGCGCTGGTGGTCGGCGGCTTCACCCGCGAAGCCGCCCGCCCGGATGCCGACTTCATCCTCGAGTTGGGCAATCGCGGCAAGCGCAGTATCGCCATCGACATCAAGTCCGAAATGGGTCGCGAGCTGTTCGGCCGGCTGCTGGCCAGTGCGGATGTCTTCCTGACCAATTGGCTGCCCGGCGCACTCGAGAGGGCGCGGCTCACCGTCGAGGATATCCGGGCGTTCAACCCGAAGATCATCATCGCCCGGGGCACGGGGTTGGGGGTGCGCGGCCCGGATCGCGATCGGGGCGGCTTCGACGCCGCCACCTATTTGGCGCGCGGCGGGGTCGCCTACACCCTCACGCCCTTCGGCAGCGAGACGCCCGCCGTTCAGGGTCCGGCGTTCGGCGACCTGCAGGGCGGCGCCACGCTGGCAGGCGGCGTCTGTGCGGCGCTGTTCCACCGGGAGCGGACCGGTGAACCGACGATCGTCGACTCCTCGCTCCTGGCCCAGGCGATGTGGGCCATTGCGCCGTCAATCTCGGCGGCCGATTTCTTCGATATCGACGGCATTCCCGGCGCGCCGCCCGGCTTGGCGATCAATCCGCTGGTGAACAGGTACAAGACCAAAGACGGCAGGTGGATTCAGCTGGTCTTCCTGCAGCCGGACAAGTATTGGGCCGGCTTCTGCGAACGCATGGGCCTGGCCGAGTTGGCCACCGACGAACGATTCGTGCCCTCGAGCAACCTGATAGCCAACGCCGCCGCCGCGACCGAGATAGTGGCGAATGCCTTTGCGGCCCATAACCTTGCGCACTGGCAGAAGGTTCTCGAGGACGAACCGGGTGTGTGGGGCGCGTTGGCGACGCCACGGGAAACCCTCAATGACCCGCAGGTCGAACCGAATGGATACGTGGTGACGAACGTCGACGATCATGGTGAGAAGTACCGGATCGTCGCCGCGCCAGTCCAATTCAACGAAACGCCGCCAGATCCCGCCCGCGCCCCCGAGCACGGGCAGCACACCGAGGACATTCTGCTCGAACTCGACGTCGACTGGGACGACATAGCAAGGGCGAAAGACCTCAACGCCATCCTGTGATCAGCACGCCATCACAAAAGCATTCGGGTCGGGAGACCCTCATCGCCGGCTTCGACACACCACTAGCGCTCGCACGCTGATTCGCCGGACGTTTGCCACCGCGGCCCGACGGGCTCGTCGGGTGCTACCGGCTGGTCCCGAAACGGTCACAGGTGCGTACCGATGCACACGACGATCTGGCACCAGGGCCGCGGATGCACAAATCATGGCAAGGGCGTCACTGAGAACCACGGCCGTGCGTCGTGCTCACCCGACCGATTTCGTCAGGCGCCACAGGAGGTATCGACACTATGATGGCGAACTGGGTTCCCGCCCAGACTTCGTATGGCCCCAGCTCCGGCCGTATTCTCGACACGGCGCGGGGGATCCTCATCGGTCTTCGGCGTTGCCCAGCACACGCCGCGTTCGATGAATTGCACAGTGCGGCGCAACGTCACCGGGTGCCGGTGTTCGCGATGGCGTGGGCGCTGGTTCACCTGGCGGGCGAGGGGGAGAAGACACCCAGCTTCGTCGATGCGCAGTCCGCGGCTCGCCACGAGTGGGGCTCGCTGTTCGCCAGGTCGACCGCCGCGACACATTGAGCTTGGCACGGCCGGGGTCCCCTCGGGGGGTGCTGCGGCCGTGCCAACCCCACGTCGGCACCGACCGACCGGACGTCCAGTTGAGTGATTCTTCGTCCCAGGACACCACGCGTCCACTATGGTCCGCATCGCGGACCACCAAGGACGCGACTGCGGGAGCGAAGGAGCCTAGATGAGCGCGCTACCGGCCGGGCGGCACTTCTTCCGCGGCGACGACGGGTATGAGGCCGCCCGCCGCGGCACGGTGTGGCACCAGGGGGTCCCCGAGCGCTATCCCGAGGTGATCGTTCAGGCCGTCGACGCCGAGGACATCGTCGCGGGCATCCGCTACGCGAAGGCCAACGGCCATCGCGTCAGCGTCGTCTCCGGCGGACACAGCTTCGCGGCCAGCCATCTGCGCGACGGCGCCGTCTTGCTCGACGTCAGCCGCCTCGATCACGCAACCATCGACGCCGAGAAGCGTCTGGCGGTGGTAGGGCCGGGCAAGGGCGGCAGCCTGCTCATGGCCGATCTGGAGGCACAGGACCTCTTTTTCCCGGGGGGGCACTGCAAGGGTGTGTGCGTCGGCGGCTACCTGCTGCAGGGGGGCTACGGCTGGAACAGCCGCGTCGTCGGCCCCGCCTGCGAGAGCGTCATCGGGCTTGACATCATCACCGCCGACGGCGAGCAGATCCACTGCGACGCGGACAACCACGCCGACCTTTACTGGGCCGCCCGCGGTGCGGGCCCTGGTTTTTTCGGCGTGGTGACCTCATTTCATCTGAAGCTCTACCCGCGCCCCGCTGTTTGTGGCACCAGCCTGTACGTCTACCCCTGGGACGTGGCCGACGAGATTTACACCTGGGCGCGGGGCATCAGCGCCGAAGTGGACCGTCGCGTCGAAATGCAGATCCTTGCCACCCGCGCGGTCCCGGAGATGGGCCTCGACGTCCCGGCGATCGTGTGCATGTCGCCGGCGTTCGCCGACTCGGAAGCGGAGGCCCAGAAGGCCCTCGCGATATTCGGCACGTGCCCGGTCGCGGATCGAGCCCTGGTCAAAAACCCTTACCTGCAAATCGGTTTGGACACCTGGTACGACGTCGTGATGACGCATTACCTGAGCGACCACCGCTACGCCGCGGACAACATGTGGACGTCGGCGTCGGCGGATGAACTGCTGCCCGGTATCCGGACGATCCTGCACACGATGCCGCCGCACCCGTCGCACTTCCTCTGGCTGAACTGGGGGCCGTCCCCGCCGCGCCAAGACATGGCCTACAGCATCGAAGACGAGATCTACCTGGCGCTCTATGGGTCGTGGAAGGACGCCGGCGACACCGATCAGTACGGTGACTGGGCACGGTCCAATATGGCTGCGATGTCCCACCTGGCCACCGGCATTCAGCTCGCCGACGAAAACCTCGGCCAGCGTCCGGCGCGGTTCGCGACCGATGAGGCCATGGACCGCCTCGACAAGGCCCGCGCCGCATACGACCCCGGCGGCCTGTTCAACAGTTGGATGGGACGACTCTGATGACGAGCGCCCTTTACCTCGGCTATCGCAACGACGACGCGAACACGCCGTTCGGCAAATTCTTCAAACCCGAGATGGCCCCGCTGCCAAAGCATGTCGTCGAAGCCCTGGAATACGGCCCGCAGGGGGGGATGGTGTTGCCGGCCTTCGAGGACGCCGCCCTTGTCGCCGACGAGGGATACCAGCAGACCGAGAACGGCTACGGAATTCTCGAGGACGGCGGCTTCCAGGTGTCGGTACGCACCGACATGCCCGGGGTGACACCGGTGATGTGGACCTGGTGGTTCGGGTGGCACGGTGGCGACACGCGCCGCTACAAGTTGTGGCATCCGCGGGCGCACCTTTCCGCCGCCTGGAAGGACGCCGGACAGGACGCGCAGGACGTTGACGACGCGGGCCAGCGGGGCGCCCGGCGATACATCGGCCGTTGCTCGATGATCAGCGAGTACATCGGCTCGGTAAGGCTCAATGGCGCAATCCAATTCGTCGAACCGGGCAGCATGGGCCTGCCGCCCGACAGCGAGAATGCTGTCGCAATCTGCGCCCGGCTGGGCTCCGGGGACGGCCCCCTGGACGTCGGATGGTTCGTCCACCACATCCGGTCGACGCCCGGCGGGGCCGAGATGCGGTCACGTTTCTGGGTGGGCGGGCCCTACATCGAGGTGCGTCATGCCCCGGGCATGGCGTCGCGGGCCGTGCGTCCGATCGCGTCGCGCATCCTCGGGTTCCCGGAAGCGACCGCCCGCAACCTGCTGGTGCACTGCGCGCAGGAGATGAATCACCTGGCGGGTTTTCTGCCGGAGCTCTACGCCGCCTTCGGCGACGAGTAGACCGCTACATGGAGCGCTCGCCCTGATGACACTCGGGTATTTGTACCCTCATCACAATGTGTTCGGCGGGTGGGGCGCTCCCATCACGATGAACGCCTCGACCGTCGTGGCCTGCTCGAAGCCCTCGACTTCCACCCGCCATTCGTAAATCCCAGGCTCCAGGGGTATGCCACCGGGGATGTTGAGGGTGAGCGGCATGCGGACAGAAGTGCCGTGTATGGCCCCTGGGGGGCGTCCCGCCTCGGCGGACGCCTCGAACGAGATCGGCTGTGGCCCCTGAGTTCCCATCACCACCACCGGGTCGCCGTCGGTGGTCAATAATTGGCAGGTCAACTTGTGCTGCTTGTTGGTCTCGTCCCAGTCGATGTCCAAAAACAACACCAAAGCAAAAGGGGGCGTGGGTGTTTGGCATTGCCGCCAGCCCAGGCCCAGGGCATGGACCTTTCCGGATTGAACGTCGGCCTGAGCCGCGTCCGCGAGGAGCAGGCTGATTTTCATGCGTCGGCCGCAGCGCCGATCGATCTTTCTGGTGTCACCGCGAGCTCCTGCCCTGCCGTTGCCGCCGCCTCAAGAGGTCGGGGATCGTTCTCCCGCGTCTTGTTCGGTGGATCATACCTGCGGCGGCTTCGGCGACCCGGGCGTGCTCAGGGTGACGCGCTGCGCGCACGCGTGCGGCGTGCCGACCGTCGGCGGTTGGGCCGGACGCGGACCCGCGCGCCGATTGGGCTAAGCGGCACCGCCCTTCGGCGGTGGGCCCTGGTCCTCGGTTTGGGTCAGCTTTTCCGGGCAGTACGCGGAAGCCGCGATGGCCGCGAACTTGGCGGCACCCAGCCCCTGGAAACCCGGATTACGCTCCTGCAAGTTCTTGACGATTTCCTCGCCGTCCATTCCGCCGTCGGCCAGGCTGCAGACCTGTTTGCCGGCCGTTATCGCCCGGTCGGGGTTCAGGTACGTGAGTCCCGCCTGCGAAAGCGCATTGAGGAAGCTTTGATCTTTGCTGTCGGGATCGGCGTAGCCCGGGGCGGCGGTAGCGATCACCGCCGCGACGCTAGCCAGCAGCAGTAGGAGTCTCATAGTTTCGTGATTGTCGCAAAGCCGCGCCGAGCATGCATCCGCTGCGGCCAACGCGACGTTAACGCCGGCTGGCCAACAGCTGGCCTCCCGATGAAGTCTCGAGGATCGCTGGATTGCACTGCGAAGACGGCTATTCCGGGTCGCGTGCGGGCGGAAGCTGACGCGGGCCCTGGGGTGGACGCAGCTCGCGCGGCCCCTCTCGCTCTGTCAACTCCGGCCGTCGGTCGTGCTGCGCGACGCCGAGCGACAACTCGTCAATGTCCTTGGCGGCCAAGGGCGCCGGCGACGAGTGCCGCGCCTGGCTGGCCAGCTGATGGGACGGCCGGTAGTCGGTCTGGTGGCCGGGCTGTTGGCGCGACGACGCGATCCAGCCGGTGGCCGAAGGGGTTTCGGCGGCCACGGTGTGGCGAGGTGCCGTCTCGGCGGGTTCGGAGCTTTCGGAGTCGACCGTCACCTTGCGGTGCCGTTTGAGCGAGAACGTGATCTCCTCGACCTCTTCGAAGACCTGCCGCGCAGTGCGCAGCGGCTGGGCCGTGGTGTCGATTACCCGCGCGACGAACGGCGGAACCAGCGGGCGGATCCACCGCGCCGCGGCCTTGGTGGCGTCCGGAATCGACGGGATCAAGGGCGTCGCCCGCTCCGCATGCGGCGCAACCTGGCCGCTTGGCTGGGCCGGCGCCGGCAGGTTGGTGGCATGCTCCTCGCTGGCGTCAACATCCGGTCCGGCGTGCGTGCCCGCGGGAAACTGGGTGATCGCTCGGCTGGCCGCCTCAGCTTCCGCGGCGATCGGTAGGTACATGTCGTCCTCCACTGCTTCGTCGACTGGGTCGAAGGTACGTTGCGACGACGTGCGCACCGGGCCCTCGAGGGCTTCCGTTACTCGTCGGCGTTGGTGTTCACGGTCGATTTCGGTCTGGGCTTCGATGGCAAGCCGGGCCTGCGTGAGTTGGTGCTCGGCCCACATGATTTCGGCTTCGCGGCGAACCTCGGCCCGCTTGATGGCGATCGCGGTCTCGGCGTTCAGCTCCGCGCGCTCACGCTCCGCATGAGCCGTCGCGTGCCGATCGTGGGTCGTCTCTCCGCGCCACAACCGCATGATCAACGGGAGCAGGTAGAGCAGGACGAAGAACGCGGTCGTCAGCAGCCGCAGCACCCACGCTCCACCGGCGGCGAAGGTGAGGTCGTTCATGGCCACCCAGCGTGCCCCGAGGCCCCGACCGGCGTCCGCGACAACGTCGTGTCGTGCCTTGTCCAGAGCCTGTTCATCGCGGGCGATGTTGGCGTCCAGCTCGGGTGCCTGCCGGTCGCGAGCCGCCAACGCGTCGTCGAGTTCACGCTGCGCGTCAGCGAGAACCTCATTCGCCGTTCGTGATTCGGGCCCGGTACCCGGATCGCCGGTGATCCGTGTCTGCGGGCATCCCGGCGTCGGGTGGTATTCGCAGCGCGCGGTGACCAACGCCTGGTCCTGCCGCTGACGAGCTTGTGCGACCGCGGTGTCGAGTCGACCCCTTGCGTCTCTGGTTTGCTGGAGGGCCGCCGACGCCTGCGCGACGGCGGGCGCCGAGTCGGCGTTGCGCAACGCCCTTTCGTCCAATCGACGATCGATGGAGCTGGAAAACAGGACGAGCGCGGCGAGCTCGCCGACGACGATGCCGACCGCGATCGCGACGGCCGCGCGACCCGCTATCTGAGACCGGCCCCGGCGGGGAGCGCCCGCGACGCCCCGGGTCACGCCCCCGACCAGCAGAGCGAAGACGAGCGTGACCGGCACGATTGCCGGCATCGACCAGCGCGTCGACTCGCTCACCGCCAGGGCCGCGACCAGCCAGGCCAGCACCGCCCCCACGAGGACGACCGCCCCGGCCCCGGGCGCCCCCGCCTCGGCGGCCCCAGCTTCCGGGGCGTGGGTGGACCGCTCGCGGCGCTGATCGGGTTCGCGCCGGTGTCCGCCGCCCAACCAGGTGAGCGAAGCCCCGATCCAGGACCCCAGCGAGCGCGGCTCAGCAACTTCCTGGGCGCACATTTGCGTCAAACACCTCCAAGTCTTCCCAGCCTCGCAGCCCGGCGGTCGACACACCGAATCCAAGCGCCTGTCTGTGGTGTGGTTCACAGCAAAAAACGGCGAGCCCGATCACATCCTCGTGATGGCCGGTCACTTTCCTCGCCGCGTCCGGGCCGCATCCGACGCGAAACTCGCTGCGATGCGAGCAGATCAGCGACTGTTCCGGCAGGCGACGTGAGACGGTATAAGCCTATGCAAAATCATGATTATGTCACCTACGAGCAGTTCGGCCGCCGATTCTTCGAGGTCGCCGTGACGCCCGAGCGTGTCGGGGCCGCCTTTGCCGATATCGCCGGCAACGAATTCGCGATGGAGCCGATTGCTCAGGGTCCGGGCGGGATCGCCAAGGTCAGCGCCCACGTCAAGATTCATGAGCCCCGGGTGACCCGACGCCTGGGGGACATCATCACCTTCGTCATCCACATTCCGCTGTCGATCGATCTGCTGCTCGATCTGAGGCTCGACAAGCAGCGGTTCATAGTCTCCGGCGACATCCAATTGCGCGCCACGGCGCGAGCCGCCGAACCGCTACTTCTGATCGTCGATGTGGCCAAGCCCCGGCCCTCCGACATCACCGTCAATGTGTCGTCGAAGTCCTTTCGCGGCGAGGTGTTGCGCATCCTGGCCGGCGTCGACGGCGAGATCCGGCGATTCGTCGCGCAGTACGTGGCCGACGAGATCGACGCGCCGCATTCCCAGGCCGCACAGGTCATCGACGTCGCTCACCAGTTGGACGAGGCCTGGCCTTAGCAACCCCGGCAATCGAGCGGACACCCAAATGGGCGTTTATCGGTTCGGCCCGCCCGGGTATGCGAATTCAGGCGTTCGGCGCGACGCCGCATCGTCACCGGATCCGGGAGGAGCGAGGAGACTTGGCAAGAGTAGATGTTTCGACCTCGTCGGACGTGTCACCGACGACCGCCTGGAAGCTGGCTTCCGACTTGGATCGGTTCGGCGAGTGGCTGACCATCTTCGGCGGCTGGCGCGGACCGGTGCCGTCGAAGATCGAAGAGGGGACCTGTGTCTCGTCCTGCATCAAGGTCAAGGGCTTTCGCAACGTCATTCACTGGAAGGTCACTCGTTACGAGGAACCGAGATCGGTTGAGCTACAGGGCCGCGGCCGCGGCGGGATCCGGATTTCGGTCGGCCTGGACATCAGCGGCGACGACTCCGGGTCGAAATTTCATCTCACCGCCGACTTGCAGGGCGGTGTGCTCTCCGGGCCGGTCGGTGGACTGGTCGCCAGGGTGCTTCGGTCCGATGTGCGCAAGTCGGTCGACAACCTCGCCGCCCTGCGATAGCCGTCGCGGCGGCATGGCCCACCCGAAAGCCGTTACGCGCTAAAGAGTTTGGTGTCCTGGAACTGGACGCCACGCTTAGGCCGGGTCGCGCGGCAGCAACCGGCGGATCGGCCTGGTCTCGAGGGCCTGGATCGTCAACGCCCGGCGGCCGATGCGCCAGACCGCATCGGTGAGCACGTAGTCGTCGTCATAGCGCAGATGCCACACCACGTCGCGCGCCTCGTCCCCATGCGGAGTCCAATGATGAGCGATGCACGCGATACGGCCACGGGCGACGCCGGGCCGGGCGCCGGCGTCGTAGACCTCGCCGATGATCGCGTGTTCTGTCCGGGTGACCGTGGCCGCGGCGGCGACGGCCGCCGCGATGGCCCGGTGACCGCGGTGGAAGTGGACCGGCTCGAGCGCCGCCGGCGGGTCGGGCACCAACAGCTCACCACTCGGGATGAAAAGCTCTGTCACACAGTCGAATTGCCGATCGTCGACACCGGCCGCATATCGGTGAACCACATCGCTGAGCGCCGCACGGTCTTCGACTGAAAGGCTCATCGCTGCCGGGCCGGGTTCGAAAGCTTCACGACGGCAACGACAACCGCTGTGCGCATGCGGACAACATGTCCTTCGCCTGTTCGATATCGCTGGTCGGCGGCATCGCCAACACGATCCGGTCCGCGCCCTGATCGATGAGGCCGCCCGCGCGCTCGGCATCGATCTTGGTCACCAGGTGGCCCAATGACAGTTCCAGGGAAGACGGATCGCGCCCCACCGACGAGGCCTCTTCCCGCATCACAGCGATCAGCGACGCGAGTCTTGGGCCGGTCACACCCAGCGGCTGAAAGCCATCTCCAAGGCGCCCGGCCCGGCGGGCGGCGGCCCGGCTGTGGCCACCGATGTGAATCGGAAGTCGTTCGCCTGCAATGGGTTTCGGATAACACATGACGTCGTCGAAGCTGAAGAATTCGCCGTGGTACGAAACCCCCTGCGG
>NZ_JAFBAT010000168.1 GCF_019247615.1 Mycobacterium sp.
GCTGTGCTGAACAACGTCCTCGGCACCAATCCGGTGCGCGATGTGCAGTCGATCAGATCCAAGGCGGCTCCGAAAGGCGCGTCGGCGCTCACGGCCGAACAAGTACGGGATTTGCTGACGAAGGTGCGCGCATCCGAAGAATGCCAACGGCGCGACTTGGTCGACCCGATCACACTGTTGCTCGCGACCGGGCTCCGCCGCTCCGAGCTCCTCGCGTTGCGGTGGAGCGACTTCGACGCCGACGCTGGCACCGTCGCCGTAACCGGCAAGGTGGTTCGCCAGCGCGGGATCGGTCTGACGAGAATCGATGAGACCAAGACCGCCGCCGGTCGCCGTACCGTTCCGTTGCCGTCGTTCGCCGTCGCGGTTCTCAACGACCGCCGCAAGCGCCCGTACGTCGGCCAGCAAGAGACGATCTTTGCATCCAGCAGCGGAACGCTTCGTGACCCGGAAAACTTCAACACCGCGTGGCGCACGGTACGCGATGAGCTCGGGATGCCTGACGTGACGTCGCACAGCTTCCGCAAGACCGTGGCAACGCTCATCGACGACGCCGGACTATCGGCACGGATCGGTGCTGACCACCTCGGGCACGCGAAGGTGTCCATGACCCAGGATCGATACATGTCCCGCGGACGCGTTCACACTCAGGTCGCCGACCTGCTGGATCGCGCTGTGACGGACATAAACGATGAATAAACGATGACCGCCATTTTCAGGGGGACCGAAAACACCCTCTGACCAGTGCCCCCGGCACGACTCGAACGTGCGACCTAGGGATTAGAAGGCCCTTGCTCTATCCACCTGAGCTACGGAGGCAATGTGCAGGTCAGTCTATCCAACGGGGCTTCCGGATAGCGCTCGGCGGCGCGACGCGCCCGAAAAGTCTTCCCGCACCGCACTAATCGGTTATGGTGTGAGCCGCGACACACGCAGAACATCGGTTGGTAAACATCCGTTAACCGCAACGGGGCGAGGCGTGTGCCCACGTCGAAAGGTGGCGTTGCATGAGCGTGGCCTTGAACTTGACCTCGCGGTGCTCGTGGGCTGGCGCCCAGGCGCTGCGACTGGCGGCCGACGCCAGACATACCTATCGAGCCGGCGCGGTGCTGCTGCGCGGCTCGCCGTTCGCGGTTGGCTGGGTCGCCGGCTGGCTCACCACCGAGTTTCCGCCGCACGTCGTGACCGGCCATGCCTTGACGCGTATATCGCCGCCGTCGCTCGGTCGCGTCGGCGCCGCCTGGGCCGCGCAGAAGGCCGACGAAGCCCTCACTGCGGCGCTCGAGCGCTGCTTCGGGCCGGACTTCCGTGACCTGGTGCGCCATCCGACCTGCGCGCAGTCCGAGTGCCGTCCGCGTAGCGGGCTGTTGAACCGGCCCGGGCCACACCGCCGGTACGCGGCGCAGACCTCAGACATCCCTTACGGTCCGGGCGGTAGCGAGCACCTGCTCGACATCTGGCGGCGCCACGACATGGCGCCCGGGCGCCGGGCGCCGGTGCTGATTCAGGTGCCCGGCGGCGCATGGGCTGTCGGCGACAAACGAGTGCAGGCCTACACCCTGATGAGCCGGATGGTCGAACTCGGGTGGATCTGCGTGTCGATCAACTACAGCAAGAGCCCCCGCTGCACGTTTCCGGCGCACCTCATCGACGTCAAGAGGGCGATCGCCTGGGTCCGCGAAAACATCGCCGACTACGGGGGCGATCCCGATTTCATCGCGGTCACCGGCGGATCGGCGGGCGGTCACCTGGCATCGATGGCCGCGCTCACCCCGAACGATCCGACCTTCCAGCCGGGGTTTGAACATGCGGACACAAGTCTTCAGGCCGCGGCGCCGTACTACGGCGTTTACGACTTCACCGACTTCGAGAACATGCACGAAATGATGCTGCCGTTCCTCGAGCACTTCGTACTGAAGACCCGTTTCGCCAACGACCCTGAGCGGTTCAAGGCGGCATCGCCGATTTCGTATGCCAACAGCGCGGCCCCGCCCTTCTTCGTGCTGCATGGCGAGAAGGACGAACTGGTTCCCGTGGGGCAGTCACACGCGTTCTGCGCGGCGCTGCGGGACGCCGGCGCCGCCACGGTAGCGCATGCCGTACTGGCCAACGCTCACCACGCCTTCGACCTCACCCCCACCCTGCGCTCACGCCTGGCCGCCGATGCCGTCGCCGACTTCCTGGGTGTCGTCTACGGTCGGCGCGGCAGCTCGCTGTCGGATCCGCTGCCGCTCCCGGCAACATCGGCCAGCTGACCCGGCTCCGGCGCGCGGCTTCGCCCGGGATCCGGACCAGGGCATCCTTTCACCGTCGCGGCAACCCGACTAGCGTTGTGTTGGCAATTCGGTTGGCGGATACAAGGCAGGTCCGAGGCAGGAGGCTTGGTCGGCGGTGACAACCTTGGCGCGTCGAATTCACGATCATGACTGAGCCTGTCGAGAGCGTTAAATTGTCCGACGAGCTGGGACCGGTCGACTACCTCATGCACCGGGGCGAAGCCAATCCCCGCACTCGGTCGGGGATCATGGCGCTGGAACTGCTCGACACCGCACCGGACTGGGAGCGTTACCGCACCCGATTCGAAAACGCCTCGCGCCGCGTGCTGCGGCTGCGCCAGAAGGTCGTCGTTCCAACGTTGCCGACGGCGGCTCCCCGCTGGGTGGTGGATCCCGACTTCAACCTGGACTTCCATGTGCGCCGCGTGCGCGTGTCGGGGTCCGGCACCATGCGCGAGGTGTTCGACCTGGCCGAGGTCATCCTGCAATCGCCATTGGACATATCCCGGCCGTTGTGGACGGCCACCCTGGTGGAGGGCCTGGCCGACGGCAGGGCCGCGACCTTGCTGCACGTCAGCCACGCCGTCACCGACGGCGTCGGGGGCGTCGAAATGTTCGCCGAGATCTATGACCTCGAGCGCGACGCGCCGCCCAGGCCGGCGCCGCCACAACCCATTCCGCAGGATTTAACCCCCAACGACCTGATGCGGCAGGGCATCAGCCGCCTGCCATTCGCCATCGTCAATGGCGTGGTGGGGGCGGTCTCCGGTGCGGTGTCGGTGGCCGGCAAGGCGGTGCTCGATCCCGTTTCCACGGTCGGCGGAGCGGTCAGCTACGCCATGTCGGGCGTACGGGTGATGAATCGGGCCGCCGAACCGTCGCCGCTGCTACGCCGGCGCAGCCTGGCCACCCGCACCGAAGCGATAGATATCCCGCTGGCAGACCTGCACAAGGCCGCAAAAGCTGGCGGTGGGTCAATCAACGATGCTTATCTCGCCGGCCTCTGCGGCGCGTTGCGCCGGTACCACGAGGCGCTTGGCGTGCCCATCAGCACGCTGCCCATGGCGGTGCCGGTGAACCTGCGGGCCGAAGCCGACACGGCCGGCGGAAACCGGTTCACCGGCGTCAACCTGGCGGCGCCGTTGGGCACCGCCGACCCGGTTTCACGGATGAAGAAGATCCGCGCCCAGATGACACAGCGCCGCGACGAGCCCGCGATGAACATCGTCGGTTCCATCGCACCGCTGCTGAGCGTGTTGCCCACCCCGGTGCTCGAGGGGATCACCGGCTCGGTGATCGGCTCGGACGTGCAGGCGAGCAACGTTCCGGTCTACCCGGGAGACACCTACATCGCCGGCGCAAAGATCCTGCGGCAGTACGGCATTGGACCGCTTCCCGGCGTGGCGATGATGGTGGTGCTCATCTCGCGGGGCGGGTGGTGCACGATCACGGTGCGCTACGACCGCGCCTCAGTCCGCAACGAGCCGTTGTTCGCCCAGTGCCTGCTGGAGGGTTTCGACGAGATCCTCGCGCTGGCCGGCGACCCGGCGGTGCGCGCGGTGCCCGCGTCGTTCACCGAGCCGGCCACCTCGGCGCGTACGGTGGCGGGCTCATGAGCGCATTGCCGGAAAAGGGTGGCAAACCCGATAAGCCGGGGCAGGACATGCGGTTGCCCGGGTCGGTCGCCGAGATCATGGCCAGCCCGCCCGGGCCCAAGATCGGCGCGTTCTTCGACCTCGACGGGACGTTGGTCGCCGGCTTCACGGCGGTCATCTTGACCCAGGAGCGGTTGCTGCGCCGCGACATGGGGGTCGGCGAGCTACTCAGCATGGTCCAGGCCGGTCTGAGCCACACGCTGGGCCGCATCGAATTCGAAGACCTCATCGGCAAGGCCGCCGCGGCGCTGGCCGGGCGGCTGCTCGACGACCTGGAGGAGATCGGCGAGCGGCTGTTCGTCCAACGCATCGAGTCGCGGATCTACCCCGAGATGCGCGAGCTGGTGCGGGCCCATGTGGCCCGCGGTCACACTGTGGTGCTCAGCTCGTCGGCGCTGACCATTCAGGTCAATCCGGTGGCGCGCTTCCTCGGTATCTCCAACATGCTCACCAACAAGTTCGAGACCAACGAAGACGGCATCCTCACGGGCGGCGTGCAGAAGCCGATCCTGTGGGGGCCGGGCAAGGCCGCCGCGGTCCAGCGCTTCGCCGCCGAGCACGGCATCGACCTCAAAGACAGCTACTTCTACGCTGACGGTGACGAGGACGTTGCGCTCATGTACCTGGTCGGCAATCCCCGCCCGACCAATCCGGAAGGCAAGATGGCCGCGGTGGCCAAGCGCCGTGGCTGGCCGATCCTGCGGTTCGACAGCCGGGGCCGCGTCGGCCTGCGCCGGCAGGTCCGAACTCTTGCCGGCTTCAGTTCGATGTTCCCGGTCGCGGCCGGCGCAGTCGGGATCGGTGTGCTGACGCGGAGCCGGCGGCGCGGCGTCAATTTCTTCACGTCCACTTTCTCCCAGTTGCTGCTGGCGATCAGCGGCGTCCATCTCAATGTCATCGGCGCAGAGAACCTGACCGCGCGCCGCCCGGCGGTGTTCATCTTCAATCACCGCAACCAGGTCGATCCGGTCATCGCCGGCGCGCTGGTCCGCGACAACTGGGTCGGGGTGGGCAAGAAGGAACTGGAAAAAGACCCGATCATGGGTCCCCTGGGCAAGTTGCTGGATGGGGTTTTCATCGACCGGGACGATCCGGTCGCCGCGGTGGAGACGATGCACACGGTCGAGGAGCGCGCGAAGAACGGCCTCTCGATCGTGATCGCCCCCGAGGGCACCCGGGTGGACACCACCGAGGTCGGGCCCTTCAAGAAGGGCCCGTTCCGCATCGCGATGGCGGTGGGGATTCCGATCGTTCCGATCGTGATCCGCAACGCGGAGATCGTCGCCGCTCGAAACTCGACCACGATCAACCCCGGCACGGTTGACGTCGCGGTGTTTCCACCCATTTCGGTGCAGGACTGGACACTCGAGACGCTGCCGGAGCACATTGCGGAGGTCCGCCAGCTGTACTTGGACACCTTGGCGAACTGGCCCGACAACGAGCTCGGCGAACTACCCCAGAGTCTGTACTCGGAAAAGAAGGCGGCGAAAAGCACCAAGTCTCGGCCCGCCAAAACCACCGCAAAGAAGGCTGCGACCAAGGCCGCGCCCAAGAAGAAGCCGGCCACGGCGAGTCCCAACGCGTCCACGGTCGCGCTCAAAGACGGTGAGGCGCAAGGGCCTTCTGGAAAACCTGCTCGGAAGCCTTCGCGGTCCGAAGGGCGGACGTGACGAATCCGGCCGCGGGTACCAGCGCAGTGCTCACCGCGCAAGACTCGCTGGTATTGGCGCCGATGACCTCGCCCGTCGAGACGGAGCTGGTGATGGCCTGGGTCGGCCGGCAGCGGGCCGGCAACCCGGGGGCGAAGTTCGAGGTGCTGGCACTTCCGGACAATGATGCGCCGCCGGCGGCGCTGACGGCGTTGGCGGAGGAACTCGAGCCCGGTCCCCACTCCGATGATGACCGTTCCGTCGTGCCGGTGCGGGTGTTCTGGCTGCCGCCCGCCGACCGCGGGCGGATCGCCAAACTCACCGGGCTCCTTCCGGG
>NZ_JAFBAT010000252.1 GCF_019247615.1 Mycobacterium sp.
TGGCGGTGGCCCGCTACCGCGACCGCCATCATGTGTCGGGGGCCAAATCGGATTCCTCTGATGCCAAGCTGTTGGCTGATCTGGTGCGCACCGATCGGCACAACCACCGGCGCCTGGCCGGAGACAGTGCGGCCGCCGAAGCGATCAAGGTACTGGCCCGGGCGCATCAAAGCCTGATCTGGGCGCGCACTCGGCATGCCAACACGTTGCGAAGTGCGCTGCGCGAGTACTACCCAGCGGTGCTGCAGGCATTCGAAAGCCTCACCGATCGTGACGCATTGGCGATCCTGGGCCGAGCCCCCACTCCCGAACAAGGGCGAAGACTAAGCGAATCCAAGATCGCGGCAGCCCTGAAAAACGCTGGCCGCCAACGCAACATCGAAGCCCGCGCACGCCAAATCCAGATCGCGCTACGATCCGAGCAGCTGGCCGCACCGGCCGCGGTCGCTGCGGCCTTCGGCGCGACCACCACCGCCACGGTCAACATCATCATCGAACTCAACCATCAGATCAGCGCCCTCGAAGCCGAGCTGGCGACACATTTTGAGACACACCCGGACGCCGACATCTACCTCTCCCTGCCAGGACTCGGTGTCATCCTCGGCGCCCGGGTGCTCGGTGAGTTCGGGGACGACCCGAACCGATACACCGACGCCAAGTGTCGCAAGAACTACGCCGGAACATCACCACTGACCGTGGCATCAGGCAAAAAGCGAGCGGTGCTGGCCCGCCACATCCGCAACCGGCGACTCTACGATGCGATCAACCAGTGGGCGTTCTGCGCGCTATCGACCAGCCAAGGTGCCCGGTTGTTCTACGACCAGCACCACGCCGCCGGAAACACCCACCACCAAGCCCTACGGGCCCTAGGAAACCGCCTCGTGGGCGTCCTGCACGGCTGCCTACGCCACCACAGCCGATACGCCGAACACACGGCCTGGGCACACCGAGCCCAGATAGCCGCTTGACACATTACGAACCTGGGATATCTAGACTCGGCGGTGATGTCCAGTCATGACGCTTCCGATGCCAATGCCGACCTGAGTGCGGCCATCCGCACCGCGCTGGGGAAGGTGATCGACCCCGAACTGCGGCGCCCCATCACCGATCTCGGCATGGTCAAGAGCATCGACGTCGGTCCCGACGGCAGCGTGCACGTCGCGATCTACCTCACCATCGCCGGCTGCCCGAAAAAGTCCGAGATCACCGAGCGTGTCACCACGGCGGTGGCCGACGTTCCCGGCACCGGGGCGGTGACGGTCAGCCTGGATGTGATGAGCGACGAGCAGCGGACCGAGTTGCGCAAACAGTTGCGCGGGGACACCCCCGAGCCCGTCATCCCGTTCGCCCAGCCCAACTCGCTGACCCGGGTGTACGCGGTCGCCTCCGGCAAGGGGGGCGTGGGTAAATCCACCGTCACGGTCAACCTGGCCGCCGCGATGGCCGCCCGCGGCCTGTCGGTCGGCGTGCTCGACGCCGACATTCACGGCCACTCCATCCCCCGGATGATCGGCAGCACGGACCGGCCCACCCAGGTGGAGGCGATGATCCTGCCGCCCGTCGCCCACGAAGTGAAGGTCATCTCGATCGCCCAGTTCACGCAGGGCAACACCCCGGTGGTGTGGCGCGGACCGATGCTGCACCGCGCCCTGCAGCAGTTCCTGGCCGACGTCTACTGGGGCGACCTGGACGTCCTGCTCCTCGACCTTCCCCCGGGGACCGGCGACGTCGCCATCTCGGTGGCCCAGCTGATCCCCGGCGCGGAGATCGTGGTGGTAACCACGCCGCAGCTGGCCGCGGCCGAGGTCGCCGAGCGGGCGGGCAGCATCGCGCTGCAAACCCGGCAGCGCATCGTCGGCGTTGTGGAGAACATGTCGGGCCTGACGCTGCCCGACGGCTCGACGATGCAGGTGTTTGGCGAGGGCGGCGGCCGCCAGGTCGCCGAGCGGTTGTCACGCGCCGTCGGCGCCGATGTGCCGCTGCTCGGCCAGGTTCCCCTGGACCCGGCGCTGGTCGCCGCCGGCGACGCGGGGACCCCGATCGTGTTGAGCGCACCCGACTCTTCCGCGGGCAAGGAACTGCGTGGCGTGGCCGACAGCCTGTCGTCGCGCAGGCGCGGGCTGGCGGGCGTGTCGCTGGGACTTGACCCCACCCGCCACTGATGCTGCGGGTGGCGCCCTCGAACCGCAGGTTCAGGTGGCGTCGGTATCGAACGGCGCCGGCCCGCCGGCGTGGTGATCGGACGGCACAGGCTGCCCGGCCGTTTCCTGTTGCTTCGACGGGACACCGTTGACGGGCCGCTCCAAGTCCCTGAGAAAGGAGTCGTCGCCGTCCAACAGGTGCTTGGTCAGCGCCGCGCGCGGCGTCATGCCACGCAGTTTCTGCAACTCACTGAGGGGGACGCGCAGCTCGTCGAACTCGGGTCCCAGGTCCTGGCGTAGCTGGGTCGTCATGCCACTGAGGTAGTCACGCGCCTGCCGAAGCGAGTTCGACGTCCACCGGATCGCGCCCGGCAACCGCTCGGGCCCCAGGATCACCAGCCCGACCACGACGAGCACCAGGATGTGCTCCCAGCTGAGGTTCCCGAACACCTGGCCCCCAGCTAACCGTTTTCCGCGTCCGGTTTCACCGTCAGCGTGACGTTGCGCCCTTCGCGGACCACCTCTATCGGCGCGTCCTGGCCGATGGTCAACTGCCGCACGGCGACGACGAACTCGTCGGCGTCGGCGACCTTGCGGTTGCCGACCTTGACGATCACGTCGTTTTCCAGAATCCCGCCCTTTTGCGCGGGGCTTCCCGCCTTGACGTTGGCGACCTGGGCGCCCGAGGCGATGGCGTTACTGACCGACCGGGTGCTGACTCCCAGCGTGGGGTGCACGATCTTGCCGTCTTTGATCAGAGTTTGGGCGACCTGCTTGGCCTCGTTGATGGGAATCGCGAAGCCGAGTCCGCTCGCGCTGTCCGACAGCGACTTGCCCGCCGTGTCGATGCCGATCACCTGCGAATCCATATTGATCAGCGGGCCGCCGGAGTTGCCGTGGTTGATCGACGCGTCCGTCTGCAGGGCGTCGATGACGGTGTCGGTGTCAGAGCCCTCGCCCGACAGCGGGACCGGGCGGTGCAGCGCGCTGATGATGCCGTGCGTCACGGTGCTGCGCAGCCCCAGCGGCGAACCGGCGGCCAGGACCTCGTCGCCGACGCGCACCTTGTCGGAGTCGCCGAGCTGGGCCACGGTCAGGTTGTCGACGTTGTCGACCTTGAGGACGGCCAGGTCCGTCTTGGGGTCGCGGCCCACCAAGTTGGCGGGCACTTCCTTGCCGTCGTTGAAGACGACGGTCGTCTTGAACTGGCTCGGGTTGTTCGCGGCCTCGGAGATGACGTGGTTGTTGGTGACGATGTAGCCGCGGCCGTCGATGACCACGCCCGACCCTTGCATGCCCTCCTGGTCGCTCTTCGACTCGATGGTCACCACGGCGTTGGCCGTCGCGGCGGCCACCCTGGCGAACCGGCCCGCCGGCTGTTCGCCGTTGCCGGGCGTCGACAGCGTCACCTTCGAGGTGGTGAAGGCCTCGACGACCTCGGCCGTCTTGCGGCCGATGATGCCGCCGACCAGGCCGATCGCCAACGCGATCAGCAGCAGGACGGCCAGAGCGCGGTAAGAAACCTTGCGCCCGAAGAGGAGGTCGCGCACGCCGAGCTTGCCGCGGTAGCCGGGCGCACTCTGCGGCGCCGGCGGCGACAGCGCCGGCGTCCCGAGGCCCGCGGCGGCGCCCGGATCGCGCCAGGGGTCGTCGAGCTCCTCCGGCCACGCCCCGTCCTTCTCGCCGGCCAGCGCTCCGGCATCGATCGGATGGCGTTGCAGCGTGTCCACGGCCCCGGCGGGCCGGCTGAACGCCTCTTGGAGCACCGGATCGGCCGGTCGGTCATTGGATCGGAATTCCGCCTGGTCACGATACTTCTGCGGACGCACACGCTCGGCCACGAAGGAACCCCGCAGCCCGCTGGGACGGCTGAACACCTGGCGCGACGCGGGATCGACCGGCGGACGGGAGATGGGGCGCGGCGCCAAGCGGTCTCCGCCGTTGTTGCCGCTGTCGTTGGCGTCGGAGGTCACGTTAATCCCTTTGGATCCTGTTCTGAGCGCTGAAGACAAGCCCGTCAACGGGCGCTGTGCCTCACACCGGCATTGTCGGCGTCCACCCTAGTATCCACGGTCCGGCGACTACCGGCGCTTACGCCGGTCCCGCACGTCGCGGTCGGCCAAACGATCGGGGGTGTCGTCAGCGGACGGCTGGTGCGGAATTTCGGACAGCAGCCCGAGTAGCTCGGTGGGGATGCGGATCGGGTGGGAGTCGCGCAACGCCGCGCGCGCCCGGCTCTGGTCGTCGACTTCGGCGGCGCATTCCGGGCACAGCGAGAGGTGGTGTGCGGCGCGCAGGTGTGCGTTCATCCGGAGCTCGCCGTCAACGAACGCCGCGATCGCCTCGCTAGACAGGTGTTCGACGGAACTGAATTTGCGCGGCGCACCGACCGGGGCGTCGCTCTGGGAGGCGAACTGCGCGGGGAGCCAGGAGAACGCGCGGCGGAACACCTCACGGTCGGCCATCACCGCTCCCTTCGTTACCGCCTATTCCTCGAATGTAGCGCGAGAGGGTCTCCGATAGCGCGCCTGTGGGCCCGCAAACCGGCTGGAATGTCGGCTGTGTTGGTAACCAGGCTACGGATCGGCCCTGGGATCGGCTCCCCAACCGCGACGGTGTGGATCTTCGCTAGAGTCGCCTGGCCACGGGGTGTCGGGGATAATCTGAATTCGCATCATGTCCGGATGTGCGATTGCTGGGATTCGGTGGCGTCTTTTGTGGACGGCACCGTGAAAACGCGTCGCAGCGAGGGCCGTCCGGCTGGGCGCCTGCTGGAGCGAGAGGCGGTGCTGGCCGAGCTGGCGACGCTGGCGCGGGGGATCCACCGCGGCGAGGGCCGGGTGGTGTTGCTGCGTGGGGAGGCCGGGGTCGGCAAGACCGCGGCGATCACCAGGTTTGCGGGCGGGCTGGATGCACCGGTGCGGGTGCTGGTCGGCGGTTGTGACCCGCTGGCGGCGCCGCGGCCGTTGGGTCCGCTGCTCGACGCGCTGGCCGGATTGGGTCCCGCCGCCGACGCGGTGGAGTCGGCGATCGATGCCGGTGACACCGCGGCGCTGTACCGGCGCCTGTTGGCCGTGCTGCGCGACGGGAACCGCTGGGTGTGGGTGATCGAGGATGCCCATTGGGCCGACGGGGCCACCCTGGATCTGGTGCGTTTTTTGGCGCGGCGCATCGGGTCGCTGCCGCTACTGCTGGTGGTGTCCTATCGCGATGACGAGCTCGACGCGCAACATCCGCTTGCGGTCGCGCTCGGCGACGTGGCGACGTGTGCGGCGGTCAGCCGCATCGCGTTGCAGCCGCTGAGCCGTGATGCGGTGGCGGTGCTGGCCGCCGGCAGTGGGGTGAACACCGAGCAGTTGCACCAACTCACCGGCGGTAACCCGTTTTATGTCACCGAAGTCCTGGCCGCCGGCCCCGATGCCCTGCGACGAAATGCGTTGCCGCGCAGTGTTTCCGAGGCGGTTTGGGGACGGCTGGGGCGCCTGTCGGCGATCGCGAGGCAAACCGCGCAGGCGGTGGCGGTCTGCGGGCCACGCGCCGACCCGGCATTGGTGCGCGCACTGTGCTCGGCGGCCGACGCGGGGTTGGCTGAATGCCTGGATGCGGGGGTGCTGGTCGCCGAGGGGCAGGCGATCGGTTTTCGGCACGAGCTGGCCCGTCGCGCAACGCTCGACCGCATCGACGACTACCAGCGCAAAGTCCTGCATTCCCGCGCGCTGAGCGCGCTGGCCGAATCGATGGTCGACCCGAATACTTTGGCGGCGTTGGCATTGCACGCCGACGGGGCCGGCGATCGGGAAGCGGCCGTTCGTCATGGGGTCGCCGCGGCGCAGCGGGCCGCCGCACTGGGGGCCCACCGGCAAGCCGCCGACCTCTACGCGCTGGTATTGCGTCACGCCGACACCGCCCCCGCCGAACAGAAGGTGGTCTGGCTCGAACAACACGCGCTGACCAGCTACCTGGGCGGCCTCGTGCAGGCCTGTGTGCACTCGTACCGGGAGGCAATCGCCCTGCGCCGGCAACTGGGTGATCACTTAGAAGAGGGCGACGACCTGCGCCGGCTCTCGCACGTGTTGAGCCGCGCATCGTCGGCCAGGAAGGCGGGCCGGGAGTCGCTGCGGCTGCTCGAACAATACGGGCCCACGCCGCAGCTGGCCTGGTCGCTGGCCCACATGGCCGAGCTATCCTTCCTGGCCTACGACCCGGCCTGTGCCGACTACGCGGCCCGCGCGATCACACTGGGCAACCAACTGAACCTTCCGGCCGTGGTGATCAAGGCCGGTTATTACGCCGCGCTGTCCGCTGTCGTGCGCACCGGCGTCGGGTGGGATGAGCTAGAGGCGGCGTGGCATGAGGCGATGGGCACCGCCGAGCTCGCCGAACTCGCCGGGCTGATGGGTATGGGCCTGTGCTGGCAGGCGGCCCTGCGCCACGAGCTGGATCGGGCCGAGGGATATATCGCCGAAACGACGGCGTTTTGCGCCGGCCATGATTTGGGCACGTTTGAGCCGCTCGCGGTCTCCGCGGCGGCGCTGGTCGCCTTGCACCGCGGGGACTGGGCCCGCGCCGCTACCCGCGCCGAGAATGTGCTGTCCCGCCCCGCGATGACCCCGCTGCATCGGTATTTGCCGTTGACCACACTGGGGTTGATCCGCGCCCGGCGCGGCCAGCAACCGGTGTCCGCGCTACTCGATGAGGCGATATCCGTCGCCGAACCCGACGACTTTAGCCGCCTGGGACCGGTATGGGCCGCCCGTGCCGAGGCCGCCTGGTTGGCCGGTGACGACATCACTTCGCGCACCGAGGCGCAGGCCGGGCTGGCGACGGCGCCCGCACACGCCGATCCTTGGCTGGTCGGGGCCCTGCGCCGCTGGGCGTATCTGGCCGGCGGTCAACCCGATGACACCGGCGAGCGGACCCCCTTCGAGTTGGAGCTGCGCGGTGACTGGCGCGGCGCCGCTGCCGAATGGACACGCCGCGGCTGTCCCTACGACAGCGCCGTCGCCCAACTCGGTGGGGATGCCGTCGCCGTGGAATCGGCGCTGGCCACGTTCCGCCGCCTAGGGGCGACCGCCGCGGCCCGCCGCTCCCGACAACGTCTCACCGCACTGCGCGGCGCCACCCCCCGCAGCCGCCCCGCCGACGTCCGGGCCGACCCAGACGGACTGAGCCGCCGGCAACGCGAGGTGCTCACGCTGATTACGGCCGGCCACAGCGACGCCGACATCGCCACCAAACTCTGCATCAGCCCCAAGACCGTCGGCCACCACGTTCAAGCGATCCTGGCCAAACTCGGCGTCGCCAACCGCACCCAGGCCGCCGCTGAGGCGCGGCAATCCCACACCGCTGAACCGTGACCCCGGCGCCATCCGCG